>CAIKEH010000041.1 GCA_903826405.1 uncultured bacterium | reverse complement strand
TATGATACGATCCAGGATATTCATATCTGCGCTCTGGTGGTCATTGACCTTTCATTGCAAGGCGATCAGTTTTTTCAATATTTCATGGGCAGCTCCACTGTCCAAACTCATGATGGCTGCTGCATATGCATCTTCATAGTCTGCATAGTTCCCGGTACAGTGGAGAGCCATTGCGGCATTGGCCAGCACAACGGCCTGCTGCGCCCAACTACCCTCCCCTTTCAAGATTTTCCTGAAGATGTCCGCGGCCCCTTCGACCGAATCCCCGCCATACAGATCCTCAGGAGAAACAGTTCGCTTCCCCAATTGTTCAGGTGTCATCACCTGTTCGCCTCTATTGGTGATCACTTTGGTATCGTTCGTGAGCGATATCTCGTCGTATCCATCCAAACTGTGTATGATGGTAAAAGGTCTTTTGAACGACTGCAACAGGTAATTGTAAATACGGGCCATTTCCAGGCTATATACTCCGACCAATTGGAATGCTGGATGGGCAGGATTGACCATCGGGCCCAGCATGTTGAAGAAGGTGCGTACGCCAATGTTTTTCCGGATGGGGCCGACCACTTTGAGAGCAGGGTGGAATAAAGGAGCATGCAAAAAACAGATGTTAGCCGTATCGATCTCCCGTTTCAGGGAATCATTGTCATTTTTAAAACGATACCCCAATTGTTCCATCACGTTGGAGGATCCACTGACAGAAGAGGCTCCATAGTTCCCATGCTTGGCAACAGGTTGCCCTGCACCGGCAACAATGAAACAGGCTAGTGTGGATATGTTGAAAGTATTCTTGCCGTCACCACCCGTACCCACGATATCAATAGTGGGGATACCACCCAGATCGATCGGCACACAAAGTTCGATCAATGCATCACGAAAGCCGAGCAATTCATCGATGGTGATACTTCGCATCAGAAATACCGTTATGAATGCCGCCATCTCATGATCATTGTAGCGACTCCTGCCGATATCCAGCAGAACCTCATATGCCTGTTTACGGCTTAGGGATTTATGTTCGAACAAATATTGCAAGATCTTCTTCATGAGTTCTTTTCATTTTCTTTTTCATTCAGCGAGCCAATTGGACATGATCTTCACTCCGATCGGGGTCAATACGCTTTCCGGATGGAATTGTACACCCTGCACGTCGTATTTACGGTGACGAAGGGACATGATGAATCCCCATTCATCCGTAGAAGTCACTTCCAGCGAGTCAGGGAATCCCTTGTCATCCACTACCCAACTATGGTAACGTCCCACCACCATTTCCCTGGGCAGATCCTTGAACAGGTCGTGTTGGGCAGGAATATCTGCCAGATCATTTTTCAGATGGATCGGCGTGGCCACACCATGATAAACAGAGTCCAGGTTCACTAGTCGAGCACCGAAAGACTGACCGATGGCCTGATGCCCTAAACAAACACCCAGTATCGATTTGCTGGATGCATATTCTTCAATGAGTGGAAGGAGCGACCCAGCTTCTTCAGGAATGCCCGGTCCCGGAGACAGAATGATCTTGTCGAATTTCTTTACGTCCTCCAAAGGGATCTTGTCGTTCCTGAACACCTCCACTTTCTGATGCAGAATATGCTGCACCATGTGCACCAGATTGTAGGTGAAGGAATCGTAATTATCAAAAACAAGGATTCTCGGCACTGTTCAATGTTTTATTGGTCTGTCCTGTACAGAAAGTCGTTTAAATGGATTGCCCTACATTTTCCGCGTAGCTGATGGCTTTTTTAAGTGCTCCCAGTTTGTTGTTGACCTCCTGCAATTCATGCTCGGGCTTACTGGCAGCGACCACACCCGCTCCCGCCTGGCAAAGCAGGGTGTTGTTCCGACTGAGGAAGCTCCGGATCATGATGGCATGGTTGCAGGATCCGTTGAATCCCATGAAACCGATGGCACCACCATAATATGACCGTGAAGTATGCTCATACTTGTCTATCAGTTCCATTGCCTTGAACTTGGGTGCACCACTCAAGGTTCCGGCAGGAAAAGTCTGTGCCAGCAATTCGAAAGGATTGCTACCCGGTCTGACCTTACCATCCACTTCACTGACCAGATGGATGACATGCGAATAGTAATGGACCTGCCGGTAATGGACTACGGACACTTCATCACACACCCGACTGAGATCATTCCGGGCAAGGTCAACCAGCATGACATGTTCTGCATTTTCTTTGGGATCGGCGAGCAGCCGCTCCGCTTCCAACTTGTCAATTTCGTCGTCGCCGGACCTACGGAATGTTCCAGCGATGGGATGGACGATGGCCTTCCCTTTGCTGATGATGAGCTGGCTTTCCGGTGAGGATCCCATGATCTTGTAACTGCCGTAATCGAAATAAAACAGATAAGGGGATGGATTTATGTTCCTCAGCGATCTGTACACATTGAAATCATCACCGGTGAATGGCTGACTGAAGCTTCTGCTGAGCACGATCTGGAAAACGTCCCCGCGATGGCAGCTGGCGATACCCTTGCTGACCATGTCCCGGTATTCATCATCCGTCAAGTTGGATGTTTCCGGACCATTCAGCGCAAAAGGATATTGAGGTAAGTCCCTACTGAGAATGAGGTTTTCGATCAAGCCTGGCTCACCGGACAGTCCATCCAACTTATTCTCCAGCAGATAAAGTTCATCTTTGTAATGATTGATGGCAATGATGTACTGGTAAAGCCTGTACCTCATGAGTGGTATATCGGCAGGAGCACCCCCGATCCTTTTATCGCGGAATCTTATGCTGTCGAAGAACTGAACGGAATCAAAACTGGAATAGCCGTATAAGCCCTGTGCAAATGAAGCTTCAGGGGATTCAGAAACCACCTCAAAATGATTCATGAAAGACCAGATCAGTTCGGGTACTGATTGCCCTTCTTTGATATCTACCCGATGAGGCACCTCACCCGGATATTTGAACTCCAGGTGATGAGTGTCTGTGATCTCCATCCCCGCAATGGCATTTATGCAGATGAAGGAATAGCTGTTTTCAGCGACATGACTATCCGTACTTTCCAACAGGATGGTATCGCGGAATCGGTCACGCAGTCGAAGGTAAATACCGACCGGAGTGAACAGGTCGGCCATCATCCTCTTGCTGGTCGTCTGCAGTTTGATCTTCTTCATGAAAGGCTTTGGTAAACTTGGTTCCTGAAAATTAAAAGGCCCCGGTATTAGCGGGGCCTGATATGTTGGAAAGACATAGACGTGACGCTACAGACCCCTTAGGATTTAGTATGCCACCACCAGATCTTATTTGCTATCAAGTTTGTCATGCATGACAAATATGAGGGATTTTTGAATACTGACCAAAAAATCTGCGTTCGTGTGACACCATGGATAGTGCCGGCCGATTTGTTGAAAGATTCAATAGAAACCACTTGAGTGGAAGCACTTTCCCATCCGCTGCACAGGCTTCATCAAAGTCAATCCTTGTCCTTGATTTTATCTCTGACAAACAACCGCCTGATGGGATCCGCCAGGCTGCCGCTCTTGGGATATCTTCTGTGCGTTGTCAAATTGTTGAAAATCAAGGCGACCACAAAAAGTATAAGGGTACCGGTCAATACGGGTGTCAAAACAAAAAAGTAGCCCAATGCCTTAACTTTTTCAGTACCGATCACGGTGATCAAGGCTGTCGCTCCGCCAGGAGGATGTAGTGTTTTCGTGATCTGCATGGCCACCAAAGAAAGCGAAACAGCAAGAGGGGCAGATAACCAGATCGTGTTTGGCAGCATCTTATATACCGTAACACCTATGATAGCAGAAATCAGTGGCCCGAAAATGAAATTCCGGGGTTGGGCAAGCGGGCTTTCAACAGCACCATATATGAGCACACTTGATGCTCCGAAGGAAGCAATCAGGAATATGTTCTCCACTCTTGTCAAGAGCTGGATTTGGGCTAATGATATCAGACTGATACCAATAAATGCACCCAGGAAAGACCAAAAATGGTCTTTAACATCAACTGAAGTTTCCCTGGACAGGACATTCAGTGAGAACTTCACCCCTCGTTTTATGCTTTTATTGATCACTTTTTTTTATTATGAATCTTTTGAAGGCCACACAAGATATTAAAAATGAATTTTTACCTCCGCATATCATTTTTATCAATATTACAACCGGAAGTACGAGAAGAACATAAAAACGCATCCGAGCCAGCATACAAGATGCGTATTTACTTTCAGTCTTCGGTGTGTCGCGAATATATATTTAAATAAATCATCCCACCCGGAGCTGTATAATGGAGGATCGGCACACTTAGTATCTTGGAGAGATACGATTTCGATCAATTCAAAAAAAAAACCTATTTTCTTGCAAAATTGACCCATGACACCGGATCAGACAAACCCGCTTCCCCAACGTCTGCTTTCTTTGGACCTCATGCGTGGCATCATCATGGTGCTGCTCTGCCTGGAAAGTACACGAATGTTTGAACATGTCGCAGAGGCAACGGGTAATGGCCCATTGGAACCGATCATGCGTCAATTATTTCACCATCCCTGGAATGGACTGCGCTTCTGGGACCTCATCCAACCCGGTTTCATGTTCATTGCCGGCGTGGCCCTTGCCTTCTCGTTGGATAAACAACATAAGGCTGGGGTTTCCTGGACAAGCTCCTTTAAAAAAGCCTTGAAACGAAGTGCTTGGTTATTCTTCTGGGGTGTTTTAGACTATGCCGTAAGGAAGGATGGTCTATCCTTCGAACTTTGGGACGTCCTTACCCAACTGTCCTTCACTTCACTCGTAGCCTTTCTCGTGTTCGGCTGGGAATTGCGTACCCAGGCCATTTTCTGCGTCGGACTACTTTTGCTCACGGAGATACTGTACCGCTTTACACATGTGCCCGGTTTCGATCAACCTTTCACCGATCAGCACAACTTTGGAAACTACATGGACACCATCTTGATGAACAAGATAAACGGTGGAGGATGGGTGGCCATTAATTGCATACCCACTGCCGTGCACACGGTTGCTGGTGCCATGGCCGGAAAGTTTTTATTAGGGAATAGCAACAAAAAGACTCGGACTCTCTTGATCGCTGCTGCTGCATGCCTGCTAATTGGCTTCTCCCTGGATTGGACAGGAATAACTCCTATAATCAAACGCATCGCCACATCTTCCTTCACCCTGGCTTCGCTGGGCTGGTGTTTGCTTGGACTTGCAGCTTGCTATTGGTGGGTGGACGTACAGGGTCATCGAAAAAATCTCCTGTTCTTCACCGTGATGGGAATGAATGCCCTATTCATTTACCTTTTCTTCGAGATCGTGGCAAGCAGATGGTTCAATGACTATGTCAACGAAGTGGTACTTGGCTTACTGGGTCCAACGGGCATGACCACGATCATTAAAAACATCATGGCCTCCGCCGTTATTTTTGCCCTGGAATGGGGAATATGCTGGTTTCTGTATAAGAAACGTATATTCTTCAAAGTTTGATCACTCCAATTTGAACTTACACAATCCTGTTTCATGTTCCAGCGAATTAGCGATTTTATCGAGATATGGGAAATGGAATCCAAGGCAACACTGAATGTGTTTGAACATCTCACAGACAGTTCACTGGACCAGTCTGTGGTTCCCGGAGGTCGAACTTTAGGAAGGCTTGCCAATCACATCATGGAAACCTTAACGGAGATGCCCCATAAATTGCATCTGTGGATTGAAGAAGAAAAACCCGATCTGAAGAATGTGCAGGATATCGTCCATGGCTATAAGATCGTGGAAAAGAATTTCTTGAACGCCCTGCGTACAAAGTAGAACGATGAGACACTTACTGATCAAACAGTCATGTACGGTGAGACCTGGACAAATTCATTTGCACTATGGGTCTTGGTTGCTCACCAGATTCATCATCGCTCACAGATGACCATACTCATGAGACAAGCGGGATTAAAAGTTCCTGGAACTTTTGGGCCTGCCCGGGAAGAATGGGAAAGCATGGGATTGCAAGCACTGCCCTGAGCTTACAGGATGAAGCCTTTCGTACTCGGCAGGTGATTGCTGAGGGGATCCCTTCTTACAGCCATGCGTATGGCTTTTGCGAAAGCTTTGAAAATCGCTTCGATCTTATGGTGCTCGTTCTCCCCTTTGCATTCAATGTTGAGGTTGCATCGAGCAGCATCTGAGAAGGATTTGAAAAAATGGAAGAACATTTCAGTGGGCATGTCCCCCACTTTATCCCTTTTGAATTCGGTATCCCAGACCAGCCAGCTCCTTCCCCCGAAATCAATCAGCACTTTGGCTTGTGCTTCATCCATAGGAAGGGCAAACCCGTATCGTTCCATCCCTCTTTTATCAGATAATCCCTTTGCTACGGCTTCGCCCAGCGCCAGGCCGGTATCCTCAATGGTATGATGCTCATCAACATGAAGATCACCTTTCGTCCTGATGTACAGATCCATCTTGCCATGACGCGCCACTTGATCGAGCATATGATCGAAGAAACCTAACCCAGTTTGGATATCAGACTTCCCACTGCCATCCAAATTGATCCTTATGTTTATATCTGTTTCGTTGGTTGCTCGGACATGTTCAACGTGGCGCAATCCCATTTTCAGGAACTTATACACTTCATTCCAGTATGGGGATTCCAAGGCCACCACAGATCGGAGTTGAGCAAGATCGTCCTTCACTTCAGCAGCACCCAGACTGGGATCGGTGTTCAACCAAATGGCTTTGCAACCCAGGTTTTTGGCGAGTTGAACATCGGTGATGCGGTCCCCGATGACAAAAGAGTTCGGGATGTCATACGAAGGATCATTCAAATATCGGGTGAGCATCGCCGTTCCCGGCTTGCGTGTGGGAGCATGATCATGCGGAAAACTCCTATCAATGTGTTCCGCAGCAAAAACAACACCTTCGCCAGCAAATGTCTTCATGACCAATTCATGTACTGGAAGAAAGTCGGCCTCGGGAAAGCTGGGTGTACCCAATCCATCTTGGTTGGTCACCAGTACCAGTTCGTAATCCATTTCCATGGCAATTCGGGATAGACAGGAAATAGCCTCCGGGTAAAATTCCAATTTGGCGAAAGAATCTATCTGGTAGGTAGGTGGGGCCTCATTGATCATGGTACCATCCCTGTCAATGAATAAAACCCTCTTCGCTGTTGACTCTTCGGTATTATTACTCATTTTTTCAATTTGATCCTCACTTTCTTGACATCCGCAGCAGAGACAAGTGAGGCCTTGTTCCCAAAGTTATTCCGCACATAGTTCAGCACATCAGCGATCTCCTGATCTTTCAGATCGGCATGTGAGGCCATGACATTGCCGTAGCTTTCCCCTTCTATCTCCACACCACTCATCCCATTTAAAACGATCGGGATCAATTTGTCCTTGGGGCCATTGACGGTCTTGGAACCGGAAAGGGGCGGATTCAATCTTGGAACCCCTCCCCCATCGGACTGGTGGCATGCCATGCAGACCGCTCCATAGATCGTTTTACCACGAGCAGCTACATCCTTGGGCATGCCTTGCTGAGCTAAAACCATGAATGAACAAGTCGTCATCAAAAGAACAGAAAAAAATGGTTTGTGGTATCTCATGTTTTGATGATCTATTTTCCGTAAGTGACCTTCCAGATACGTCCTTTCTGATCATCGGATATGTATAATGAGCCATCCGGTCCTTGAGCAAGTCCACAGGGACGGAAACGGGCTTTCCGGGGATCTTTCAGGTCTTGAGCGAAGCCATTGGCAAACACCTCCCAATCACCGGAAGGCAGTCCATCTTTTATTGGGACATACACCACAAAATAACCCTCCTGTGGTTCAGGGGATCTGTTCCAAGAACCATGAAAAGCGATGAAGGCACCATTACGGTATTTTTCGGGGAACTGAGTACCCGTATAGAAAAGAAGTCCATCTGGTGCCATATGGCCGGGGAACTGGAGGATGGATTGGGTCTTACCTGCACAATCACCCACTTTGTTTCGATCTCCTCCATATTCAGGATTCATCAATTTTTGCTTCTTGTTCATGTCGTAATAACAATATGGCCAGCCGCAATCAGAGCCCGGTTTGATACGAAAGAACTCCTCTGAAGGGTTCAATGCACCATCCTGCTGACTGTACATCTCGGGGTAATGCTGAAAGAACATGTCCCTTCCGTGTTGCATCACGAACAGGTCGTTAACCTGAGCATTCCAGTCGAGGCCAACGACGTTGCGGAGTCCGGTCGCATATCGTTTACCGTTATTGTAGGATTGTCCTTTAACATCCACCCTGAATTGCCAGATGCCTCCGGAGGAATCAAGGAGCGGGCAGGGGTTGATGCCGGGAGATCCCTTGGTGAAATCCTTGACCTGACAGACGTTTGAAGGAGCGCCTATGTTGACATAAATATTTCCGGCATTATCCAGGGTGATCGACTTGGAGGAATGAGCCCCCCTGTCCCAAAGTCCGGTGGCGATGAGTTCAGGATTTTCAGGATCGGCAACACCGGTTTTATCAAGGGCATATCTGAATATCTGTTCATTAGAACTGGCATACAGGTAACCATTCTTGATGGCGATGCCCGTACCCTTGTAATTACCGAAACCACTGATGTCCTCGGCCTTGCCATCGCCATTGGCATCCCTCAGCCGCAAAATCCCCCTGCCCTCATTCAGTTTGTCGAGTTTCACATAAACATCGCCGTTCGTATTCACGGCGAGATGTCTTGCCCGTCCGAGTTCGTCGGCCAAAATAGAAGCCTGGAATCCTGCGGGAAGGGTTATACCGCCATTCTCTTCCATTGAAACCATTGGTTTGGAGGATCTGACCGGTTTTTTTTCACCCGCCAAGCCGGCCGTTCCGGAAGACAATAAAATAGCCAGCGTCAAGAAATTCAATATGCGCATATCCGTTTTTTTGGTGCGTAAATGTAAACTATCCCGATCATTTCAAGAAAAGGAGAAAGCCATCAAGGCATTGATCAATTTCTGATTTTCAGCTGGTGTGCCGACGGTGATGCGTAGGCAGTCCTCGCACAGTGGAGTTTTGCTTCTGTCCCTCACCACTATTCCTTTGTCGAGCAGGAATCTATAAACCTCATGTGCTTTCTCCATCTCCACCAACAGGAAGTTGGTGTCCGAGACATGTACTTTTCTGATCCCGCGCATACCTGAAAGCACTGAAGTCAATTTTTCCCGTTCCTCCACCAGAAGCCGGATCATGTCATTCACCTGATCCACTTCATCCAGTGCCAGCAAGGCTAATTCCTGAGTGGCTTGATTGATGTTATAGGGAGGCTTGACCCGGTTCATGAAATCGATTATCGCAGGCGAAGCGAAGGCCATTCCCAGACGAAGTGCTGCCAGCCCCCATGCCTTGCTCAGGGTTTGCAAGATGACCAGGTTGGGATAATCAGCCAGATCAGGTATGAGGGATCGTTGTCGGGAGAAATTGATATATGCCTCATCCACCACCACGATACCCTCGAAATTATTCAGCACCATTTCAACATCTGCTCGGTCCAGTACATTGCCGGTCGGATTGTTGGGAGAACATAACCAGATCATTTTAGTTTGTCCGTCTATTGAACGTTCCAGAGCCTCCAAGTCCAATTGAAACGAACGGGTAAGTTCCACTTTTCTCAATTCAACGTCATTGATATGAGCTGAAACTTCGTACATACCATAGGTGGGGGGACAAATGATGACATTATCCTTTGCCGGCACACAGAACACGCGATAAAGTATGTCTATGGCCTCGTCGCTGCCATTTCCGATAAAAATATGCTCTGGTGAAACACCCTTTATCGTACCCAATTTTGCCTTCAAAGCCTGATGGTGAGGGTCAGGATAGCGGTTATACCAGCGCGTGAGTGGGGAGCCCAGACTGTTCTCATTGGCATCAATGTAGACATCAGCCTTGCCCGTGAATTCATCCCTCGCGGAACTGTAGGGCACAAGGTGTTTCACGTTTTCTCGAACCAATGAGGGAAGGTCGAACATGATCATGGTATTTGATTTCTTTTCTCTACGTGAATCTGAGGAGCCATTACCTACCTAATGTCAATCGGATCCTCACCGCCTCAGCATGCGCCTGAAGTCCTTCCGCTTCTGCCATCGACACGATGGCTGGGCCGATAGACCTCAATCCCTCAAGGCTGATCTGTTGAAAGGTCACTTTCCTGACGAAACTGTCCACGCTTACGCCACTGTAAGCCCGTGCATTTCCATTGGTCGGCAGGGTGTGATTGGTGCCACTTGCATAATCCCCTGCACTTTCAGGTGAGTAATCACCAATGAAAACCGAACCTGCATTCACTACTTCCAAAACACGTTCATCGGCGCGGGCACACGAGAGTATGAGATGCTCCGGGGCATATGTATTCACCATTTCCATGGCTTCCCGAGTGTCTTTCACGAGGATGGCGTGGCTGTTGGCCAGGGCTGCACCAGCAATATCCCTGCGGGCAAGCAAGGGTAATTGACCATCCAATTCATCCAAGACCCTGCTGATCATTCTTTCAGAATCAGAAATGAGGAGAACCTGGGAATCTACACCATGCTCCGCCTGAGAGAGCAGATCGGCCGCAACAAAAGATGGATGAGAGGTGTCATCAGCCAGCACGCATACCTCACTGGGGCCTGCAGGCATATCGATAGCAACTCCTTCCTGCTGTACCAATATCTTGGCCAGGGTCACATACTGGTTTCCCGGACCGAAGATCTTGTCCACCTTCGGAATGGTATTGGTACCGTAAGACATGGCTGCAATGGCTTGTACACCACCCACTTTGAAAATGGATGTGATACCCACAAGATCCGCTGCATAAAGTATGGCAGGATTCAAGTTGCCATCCTTGTCAGGCGGCGAGCACAAAACCACTTCACGGCAACCAGCGATCTTTGCCGGGATCCCCAACATGAGAACGGTTGAAAAAAGAGGGGCTGTCCCGCCCGGTATGTAAAGTCCAATTTTCTCTATGGGAATCGCCCGTCGCCAACACTTGACCCCGGGCATGGTCTCCACTTCTTCAGGACCATGCAACTGGGCATGATGGAATCTTTCTATGTTGGCCGCTGCCAACTTGATGGCCTCTTTCAGTGATTCGGAAAGAGAAAGTTTCGCAGCCTTGACCTCTTTGATCTTCACCGAAAATTTGCGTAACGCAACCCCATCGAATTCCCTGGTGAATTTCCGTACGGCGGCATCACCATTTTTCCGGACACGGTCAAGTACCTTCCGCACAGGCTTCTCCAGTCTGGATATTTCCGTGACCGGCCTGGACAGTAAAACCGGCCAATCTTTCCGGTCCGGATGACGAATGACTTTCATACTGATCAAATTGATATCAATTAATATAGGGTCTGCTATCAGATCACCATTTTTTCTATGGGAATGACCAGGATGCCCTGTGCACCAGCCCCCTTGAGCTTTTCGATACGGTCCCAGAATTCATCTTCACTGAGAACACTGTGGACACTGCTCCATCCGCTCTCCGCAAGTGGAAGCACGGTCGGACTCTTCATGCCAGGCAATAGCGAGATGATCTCTTGCAATTTTTCATTGGGTGCGTTCAGCAGGACATATTTGTTTCGTTTTGCTTTTTTGACGGCTTTAACGCGAAAAAGCAGGCGGTTAAGTAATTCCATCCGATCCGAGTCAAGGTTCCGGTTTCGGATCAGCACCGATTGCGATTGCAGTATGGTTTCCACTTCCTTTAGGCCGTTCATGAATAATGTACTCCCGCTACTGACCAGATCTGCCACGACATCAGCAAGTCCTATACCCGGTGCGATCTCTACAGAGCCGCTGATCTCATGGATGTCGGCCTTTACCCCCCGCTCTTGCAAATAACCAGCGACCAGATAAGGATAGCTGGTCGCTATCTTCTTACCGGACAGTGACGCAACACCTTCATAAACCATCGATCTGGGGACGGCGATCGATAAACGGCATTTACCAAAGCCGAGTTTTTCCACTATCTCCACATCCCTGTTCTTTTCCAAAAGAACATTTTCGCCAACGATCCCGATGTCCGCCACTCCATCCTCCACATACTGGGGTATATCGTCGTCCCGGAGGAAGAACACTTCCAAGGGGAAATTATCCGATTCTGTCCTAAGCCTGTCTTTCACATTGCGCAAGTCGATCCCACATTCTTTAAGTAGAGTAACGGAATCCTCATATAACCTGCCTGATTTCTGTATCGCGATCCTGAGTGTCATCATGAAAATAAAATATGAGCGGGTATAAAATAAAAAAAGGCTCACCTCCGTAAGCCCTGATCCATGCGTCCAGCATAATTAATCCCGGCTTACCTCATGGCAAGAAATGGTGATGATGGATATGCTCCGTACGCTTCATGGGTCAAAGATAAGGGGAAACCCGAAACGGGAAAAATCAAAAGCTGAACCTCTTTTAAGTGGCTTATCACCTTTTGAGTTACACCTGAAAACTGCAGTATGTGTAGATTACAGTTACCGAGGTACGGGCGCATGCCCCCTCTCAGGTGCATAGGATATATCGTTGTTCCTGCACATGAATCAGTTTCTTTTACAATCATTCCTCTGCATCTAACTGAATGCAACCATCCAGGCACAAAACAGTCTCCCGGGGTCTTTGGAATGCCGGAAGTGAATCCATTATCGTTCCGGCGGATCCGACCAGTAAACGGGCGGTCAGTCTGGATCGAACGCAAGTGAACATCAATCTATATGATGGTTTTGCCGGAGTCAGGCAGAACTAAGTTAAATGTCCGGGGGATCCTCCCATTAATCGGGATCACAGACCACCTGCATCACATACAGTAATCATATGCCCTGGAGATCCCGGATACTCGGGAGAATCTCACCATTGGGTACGGTGGGGCACCCCCCGATTTCCAATTAGGCAAGAAAGTTGAACCGTTCAAAGACACGCTATACCGTCTTATCGAAGAATGACCCTTGGCCGAATTCGACAGACCCGATTTCATCGAGCCACAGCGCAGGGAATTCAAAACTTCGACCGCCGATCCTACCTTCACAACAATTTATTATATCTTGTTCCTCTCACCTTGGGTCTTCCTCAATGGTTTCCTCAATTTTCTCCTATTCAAGCCGAAAAAGTAGAAAGTCAGCGAAACATTGGACAAAGACTCTTCAAAAGATGTATACTCATGAGAAAAACTGAATTGATCGCGCTGGCAGTTTGCCTATTCGTCCTGAACCTTCCAACCCATATCCAAGCTCAGGCAAAGTGGAAACTGGCCTGGTCCGATGAGTTCAACTACAATGGCCTTCCTGATACTTCGAAATGGAGTTACGATGAGGGTGGTAATGGCTGGGGCAATCACGAACTGGAATATTACACCAATGCAAGAAAAGAAAATGCCCGGGTGGAAAAGGGAAACCTGATCATTGAGACAAGAAGGGAGAAATGGGAGAATATGAACTACACATCCACCCGACTGGTTTCCAGAGGCAAGGGGGATTGGAAGTATGGAAAGATCGAAGTGCGTGCAAAACTTCCGAAAGGTCGTGGCACCTGGCCCGCTATATGGATGCTAGCCTCTACCAAACCTTACCAGTGGCCAGACGATGGCGAGATCGACATCATGGAACATGTGGGGTATGATCACGGGATAGTACATGCATCCACACACTGCAAGAAATACTATCACATTATAGGCACTCAGAAAACGGCAACTATTCCGGTAATGGACTGCTCTGAGAAATTCCATGTTTATAGCTTGGAATGGGATGCAGAGAACATAATCATCGGGGTGGATGGGAACAATTACTTCCATATCACCAACGAACATTCAGGTTATGACGCATGGCCGTTCGACAATCCCATGCACCTGATACTCAATATCGCCGTCGGCGGAGATTGGGGTGGTCAAAAAGGGGTGGACGAAAGTATTTACCCGGTGAATATGCAAGTGGATTATGTTCGTGTCTACCAGCATTGAGCAGGAGGGAAGATCATGCCCCAAAGACAGTTTTGTGATGATTCTGTGAAATTTTTTCTACTTAAGCTTCAACGGAATCAGTTACCGATTCTGAATAGCTTAACTTCATGGCCCATATTTTAATCATGGTTACGCGACAAATGCTATAATGGCCAAAGTCTCATTCCAAAACCATCCACAGCCTTTCTATCAGTCACTGAAATCCTCGGTTGACGATTATTTCCATTCCAGAAAACTGAAAAAGACGGGTGATTGGAGACTTTATTACAAAACTGCGATTCTGATCCCATTGGCCTTATCCATATACCTGTTCCTGCTCATGGGGCAATACCCGGTATGGGCCGGAATGGCATCCTCTTTCATTCTCGGTCTTTCGCTAGTGGGTATAGCATTCAATGTGATGCACGATGCTTGCCATGGCAGTTTCTCCAGCCACAAATGGGTCAATAACATCCTCAGCCTGACCATGAATGCACTCGGCAGCAATGCGACCATTTGGAAGATGAAGCACAACATCCTTCACCACACTTATACGAACATCGATGGAATTGATGATGACATCGCCAAGAGTCCGTTGCTTCGCCATTGCGAAAGCCAACCCTGGAAAAGGATGCATCGCTTCCAGCATATTTACATGTTCGCCGTATATTCTCTGAGCACCATTCTTTGGCTGCTTCTCACGGACAATATGAAATATTTTTCCAGAAAGATCGTATCCACGGAACTGAAGATGACCAAGACAGAGCATATCCTATTCTGGGTCAGCAAGCTTTTATATCTTTTCTTTTATATCGTTCTGCCCATCAGCATACTTGGCTTCCTACCCTGGCTGATCGGATACCTTATAGTGAATCTGACGATGGGACTGACCTTGGCCGTAGTATTTCAACTGGCACACGTGGTGGAGAATACGCATTTCGAAAAGGCCGGTGAAAAACCCACGGTCATCCAGCAGGAATGGGCTGTACATGAGATCATGACCACATCAGATTTTGCCCAGGGTAACAAGTGGCTGACTTGGTTCGTCGGTGGCCTCAATTACCAGATCGAGCATCATCTCTTTCCACGAATAAGTCATATCCACTATCCCGCCATTAGTATGATCGTGAAAGAGCAATGCAGGAAATTCAACCTTCCTTACCACAATTATCCCGGCTTTTTTCAGGCTATTGCCTCGCACATTCGCGTCATGAAAAAGTTGGGGCAAATCGTCCCTGCCTGAGGGATGGACGAACCCGTAAATGAAAATGGATAGTCATCTTGAAGACCTTCGGAAAACGGAAGGGTTCTCCCCCGCATATTTGCGAAAGGTCCTGTTGAAATGAGACAGATTTTCAAATCCACATTCAAAGCAGGTCTCGGTCACATTCTTTCCCATGAGCAGGAATTTCTTTGCCTGATTGATCCGATACTGGTTGATGAAATCCGTGAAGGTCTGCCCCGTGATCCGTTTGAAATACCTGCAGAAAGCTGCTGGAGTCAGATTAACCAAACCCGCAGCCTCAGTACTGTCTGCTCTTCTCTGGTAATTTTCCTCAACGAATCGATAGATGTTCCTCATTCTTTGTTGTTCCTTGCCCATGGCATCACGCTGCATGGGTCGTACTTTCAGGTCCGCCGCCTCCGCAGAACCCGCGAGCAGACGGAATATCCTTAATAGACCCATCAACTGTTCGAAATGATCGAGACCCGGAAGTTCGCTCAACAATTCTCCCGCCCTGAGTTTGGTTTCACCCGTGAAATAAATACCGGTACGCGCCCTTTCAAAAAGAGCCCTTACCTCAGACAACTCGGGCAGTTGCAGGAACTCCTTACCCAAAAAATCCTCCTTCATCTGTATCACGACCTGACGACATTCCGTCCGTACACCATAATCAAAATTGAGGTGTGGGATATTAGGCCCTATGAAGACAAGATCGCTGCCCTCATACCTTGAAATATGGTCTCCGATATGCCTGGTTCCAGTAGCACCATCAATAAATACGATCTCATACTCCGGATGGAAATGCCAGAAATACAGATCATTTAATCGAGGAGTAAGGAGTATCCTGAAAGAACTATCCGTATCGGGCCTGACTTTTTCCCTGACGACTTTCATACCTGAATTTATCCTTGAATATACTTTTTCTCTGTCATTTTATCCAAATCGATCAATAGAGTATAAATTTTAGCCATTGGGAGTGTTGGAATGAGGAAATATGAAAATGTACATTTGATGATATCGAAAAACAAAACCCATGCAACAAGAACCCCGACCTTCCATGACACCAACCATGACCCCGTCTATGGTGCCTAATAACCAGCATAAGGATATTCCGGGTAATCCATCCACCGCTAAAAGCAGTTCTCATAAATTGAATGATCGTTCCAATGGAAAATCACTTCGGGTGCTGAGCGAGGAAGATTGGAAATTTTGGATCGAAAATGGTTATGTTATCATCAAGAATGCCGTTCCTATCGAGCAGGCAAAAAAAATGGCGGACCTGCTTTGGGAATTCGAAGAAAAATCGCCAACAGACAAGGACTCCTGGTACACCGCTCCTCGTGCGGAGATGCAGATGAAGGAACTCATCGGAAGTGGCATGGTAGAATTGTATAATCACCAATACGAATGGGACAATAGGCAGAGCCAACGTATATACGATGCTTTCGTGGACATCTGGGGTACAGAAAAACTTTGGGTGACCATAGATAGGGCCAATCTGAATTTCCCCATGAGACCCGGCTTTGAGTTCAAGGGGTTCATTCATTGGGATTACGACCCGGAAACCAAACCGGTTCAGGTCCAAGGAGTATTGGCACTTGCTGACCAGATGGATGAGAATATGGGGGGATTCCAATGTGTTCCTGAACTCTATCGGAACTACGATACCTGGAAGCTCACACAGCCGGAAGACCGAGACCGATTCAAGCCTGATACTACAGGTTTCAACATGGTCAAGGTAAAGATGGAAGCAGGTGACATGCTGATCTTCAACAGCCTGCTCGCTCACGGTATCCGACCCAACTTATCAGGTGATAAAGTGCGCATTGCCCAATATATCTCCATGATGCCAGCTCAGGAAGAGAATGAAACACTTCGGGAATGGAGAGTCAATTCCTGGAGAGATCGTATTGCCCCTGAAGGATATGCATTTCCTGGTGATCCCAGGAAATGGGAACAGACGAAATACCAGACGGCTGAGCTCAGTCAACTGGGCAGGAAACTTCTGGGTGTTGACCGTTGGTGAACAGATAAAAAATGAAGAAAGAACCCCAAACGAAGGGTCAAAACAGGACCCGGATTTGAATAGCATGCACATCCCCCATCTGACCTTGAACAATGGAATTTCCATGCCCCATATCGGGTTGGGAGCATATCAGATGCATCATGAAGAAGCAGTAAGATCTGTAGAACAAGCCTTGAACATCGGCTATCGATTGATCGATACGGCTTCCATGTACGGGAATGAAGCCGAAGTAGGTCAGGCCATAAGAAATTCTTCCGTTCCACGTGATCAGGTATTCGTGACCACCAAACTGGCCAATACTGACCATGGATATGACGAAGCGCTTCGTGCATTTGAAAAAAGTGAGAAAGCATTGGATATCGGACATATAGACCTGTACCTGATCCATTGGCCGATTCGGGGCCAGCGAAAAAATAGCTGGAAGGCATTAGAGAAGATCTTCGATGAAAAAAGGGTGCGTGCCATCGGGGTTGCGAATTACTTGGAGCCCTTTTTAGACGAACTGTCTACTTACGCACATATTCCACCTGCCGTAAACCAGGTCGAATTCAATCCTTATTTATATAGGAGGGACTTGATGGAAAGATGCCGTAAAGACGGGATCATATTACAAGCTTACACCCCACTCAGCCGAGGACGTCGCCTTTCCGACCCCAAATTGGTCGAGATCGCTTCTCGATATGGAAGATCAACAGCACAGATCATCCTGCGCTGGCTGATCGAAATGGGAATTTGCCCTATTCCCAAAACGGTAAACCATGATCGCTTATTGGAAAATTTTCGGGTGGACGACTTTCAACTTTCTAATGCTGATCTGAAAGCAATATCCCAATTTGATGAAGGCCTTGCCATCTGCGGTGACCCATTGGACTATTTATAGATTTTTGCCATTCCAATCTTCTTTCACAAAGTTTTGTCAATCAAACTTTTATTGAACTTTTGCTGAAAAATCAAATGTCTCCATTTGTAATAGGGAACATGCTTTCTTTCAATTTTTTTGAAGCTACGGGGACTTTAATGGAACTTTGGCTTCCTAAAAATAACAACTTGTTGATTTTTAATATTTTATGAAACATCTCCAGTTCGTTTTCCTGTTCATAGGTATTATAGTCCTTCACTTGAGTTTGAAAAAAATCGAGCCTAAGGATGGATGGCAAAGAATGAGTTCGCCAGAATATTCCACCACTTCCTCAGAACAACCCGTCATTTATTATGCTTCACTAAATCCGGAGATACGGCAAATAAAATGGAGATGCCTTTCCGGTGAATTACGCATTAAGAAGATCGAAATCAGAACATCACATGGTGGCACTCAGGTTTACAGCCTCAGTCCGGAGGTACTTCACGCAGGACTTACGACAAGGCCTCTTGAAATTTCAAAAATGGACGGGAAACTCGAATCCGTTACATTGTGGTATGACAGTGCATCCAATCTCCCCGATGGCGGCCTGGCCAAAGTAGAATTACTTGGAATAAAAAAATCTGATGCACTGCTCCCTTGAGCATGAAAAATCAGAAAAGGCACATTCACAATAAAGGGGCGGAATTGTAGACCCATTCCCATTCCAAAATACAGGTATCAGAATGACAAGCGTTCCCGAATATATCTGTAGCTGGCCTGAATACTAACAAGAGGATCTTTAGGCATATCATGCTCGATGAAGCAATGTTCAAGACCCGCAATTTCTGCATGGGAAAAAATATTCCTGAAATCGATGCTGCCGGCTCCAACAGGCAAAACATTTCCATCTCTGTCCAGATCCTTTACATGCCACAATGGGAATCTTCCAGGATGTTTGCGGATCAACTCCACCGGATCGACCCCCGCCTTGACAGCCCATGCCAGATCCAACTCCATTTTTATATCCGTTGAAAGATGATCCAGGAAATACTGATAAGGGATCATACCATCTTCCAGGGGTTTGAATTCCGCATCATGATTATGGTAAGCGAGGGTCATCCCTGCTTTCTTTGTAGCCTTTCCGGTATTATTCAATATCTCGATCGCATCCAGCACTTCTGACTTGCTGCCAATCGGGATGTTCGCACATACCAGATAAGGGATCCCCGCCTCTGAAACATCATCAACCAACTGCTGCATATTCTCTTTCAGATTTAGCATGGGCGGGATGACCATAGGCTTGCCGTCGGGCCCGGAAGGCATTTTTGCTCCGGGTGGAAGTTTGAATGGCGCCCCAAGCACATGATGTGCCTTCCATGAAAGTCCGTACCTGTTCAAAAGAGCACTGAATTCCTTCACTTTCATTCCATAAAATCCCCCTTTTTTGCTGAAAGCAGACTCGATCTCCGTATACCCGATCGACGCGATACTCTTGATCGTTCCCTCCACATCGTTGTCTATTTCATTGAAAAAAGTGAATAGTTGTACACCTAAAGGCCTTGGCCCTAACCGGAAATTCCCGGCAAAAAGAATCCCGCCAGCCATGGTTGTACCGTTCCTGATGAATTGCCTTCTGGTTTGCATGTATTTGGAATTTTCAACTGCCGATGAAGTTCATACCTTAACCAGACAGGTTCTACTTCCGCTTCGGAGGGCAGAATCGTAACAATGGTTATGGGTTGGGAAAAGTTAAGACTTTTGAACAAACTGTCTATAATTCCTTTACATCCCATAAGTATATTCTAGAAAGGATTAGGGAACTACAAATAATTGTCTGATATGGGTTGTTGAATTACATTCGGGAAGTCCATTATGTATGGACGAGCAGGACAGTTTATAATATGCATCCATATGAGCAAAGGGACCTTTTTACAAAATTTCAGCTTGAGCATAGCATTATGCCTAGCAAATAGTCTCGTTCAGGTTCATGGTCAATCTCATGCGACCAATCAGCGACTCTCAGACACCATCCCTTTCATTCCAGATTATGGGAAATCGAGGTTAACCCTATTGAATGCAGAACCGGTTACTATGGGCAGGACGATATTCGTGGGCAACAGCATCACTGAAATGGGTGACTGGAAAACTTTGACAGGGGATTCCACCGTCCTGAACAGGGGTATCAGCGGGGACATCACTTTCAGCCTATTATTGCGGCTACCTGAGGTGATCAGGCATCAACCTGCCCGGATCTTTTTACTGATCGGGATCAATGATATTGGGAAGGACATACCAGATGCAGTGATCGTCGAGAATATCATGAAGATCGCTGGCAACATCAGGTCGGGCAGCCCTTCCACCAAATTATATATTCAAAGTATTTTGCCGTTGAATCCGGACATTCCCGGCTTTCCACAGCATTATGATAAACAGGGGCATGTGCTGAACACCAATGTTCTCCTCCAAGCAGCCTGCAAAGCAAGGGGGATTGAATTTTTGAATATCCATGACCTCTTCACGGACAGCAAGGGGAAACTCGACCAGCAATACACTTCCGATGGCCTTCACCTGGATCCAAAAGGGACTGGATACCAGAAATGGGTCGCTTACCTGAAATCCGGAAAATACCTTTGAATAACCTGTTAAACTTAAAAATAGCATACATGAAAAGGAACATCCTGACCTTACTCTTGATCATCACTGTTCAGGTGGTATTGGGTCAACCCGCCTTGATGCCGGTTCCCTCCTCCATGAAAGTATCACCCGGCAAGTATCGTCTGGATGCTCAATTTCGCATCGCCGTTCAGGCAGACCCCAAGGATGACATCCTCTATCCTGCGCTCACCCGAGCGTACCAGTCACTCAACCGTCGTACCGGTCTTTACTTCCGTCAACAGCAGATCACGGCGTCGGACAAACGAAGTGATGCACCTCTGCAGATCAACGTTTCCAAAAAAGCAGAACCTGAAGTTGGGGCGGATGAATCCTACACACTGATCGTTTCAGAAGCGGGTATCAAAATTTCATCCCTGAACACACTCGGTGCTTTACACGGCATCGAAACCCTGCAACAATTACTGCAGAGGGATTCCACCGGCTATTATTTTCCACTGGTGGACATTCAGGACTCACCAAGATTTCCCTGGCGAGGCATCATGATCGATGTGGCCCGGCATTTTCTCCCGATGGACGTCATGCTCCGCAACATCAACGCCATGGCTGCGGTCAAGATGAATGTGTTGCATCTCCACCTCAGTGATGATGAGGGATTCCGGGTTGAATCCAAAGTCTACCCCCTCCTCCAGGAGAAAGGATCCAATGGCCAATATTTCACCCAAAGCCAGATCAAGGAGATGATCGGATATGCCAGAGCGAGAGGGATAGTCGTCTATCCTGAATTCGACCTTCCCGGACACAGCCGAAGTTGGTTCGCGGGTTATCCTGAGCTGGCAAGTGCTCCAGGACCCTATGTGCCTGGTCCCCGATTTGATATTGATCCTGAAAAAGACACCAAGATCAGCATTGCAGCGGTCATGGCCAGTCCCAGTCCCACTATAGATCCCACCAAAGAAAGCACATACACTTTTCTGGACAAACTTTTCAAGGAAATGATCGCACTATTCCCTTCTCCCTATTTCCATATCGGGGCAGATGAAAATAATGGTGCGGCATGGAAGAACAACCCTGCCATTGTGGAATTCATGAAACAGAAAAAAATGGCGGACCCCTCTGCTTTGCAAGCCTATTTCGTTTCAAGGTGTTATACGATAGTCAAGAAATATGGCAAGACCATGGTAGGCTGGGAGGAACTCAATTCGCCTGAACTACCAAAAGATGTGATCGTCCACAAATGGCTTGAAGAAGGTGGCGGCATGATGAAATCGCACGGCTCTCCCGCACAGATAGCAGCAAAAGGGAATCGGGTGATCATCTCCACCGGATTCTATCTTGACCGGTTCCTCCCCGCTTATATACATTACTTGAACGAGAACTTCCCTTCCGAAAACAACTCCAATTATCTGGGTGGCGAGGCAGCGCAATGGACCGAGATCGCTGATCGAAACAACGCAGAACTGCGCATATGGCCAAGGGCAGCAGCCATAGCAGAAAGACTATGGTCACCTGCATCTGTAAAGGATGTGGATGATATGTACCGACGCCTCTTCAACATTAACAAATTACTAGATGAACAAGGCATTCAACAGGTTTCACAGTATGAAACCGGAATTCGTACACTATGCGATCGATCGGATCTCGCCACAGTCAGGTCGATCACAGATCTACTGACACCTGTCAAGGGTTATAAAAAATTGTTCAGCCGCTTCAGCAAGTCCGCCGTGCACATGATGCCTACCTCGCCCATCAAACAGATAAGCGACGTCATTCCAGTGGAATCAGAAACCAGATATGAATTCCGCATGAACGTCAAGGATTATCTGGAAACAAAAAATCCCTTGTCTGAACAACGCATACGAACACAATTGGCCCGTTGGCAGGAAGTATCTAAACTTTATACCTCAGTTTCGCAGGGAAACGCCAGACTCAGCGAGGTGAACTCACACGCGGAAGACCTCAATTTGCTCAGCACGATGGGACTGTCCATTCTGGAAAACATTAAATCAGGTACCCCTTACCGCGAAGAGGATCTGAAGAAAGTCCAGGATGCCATCGATAAAGCAAAAAAGAATACTTCTGGCGATGTTGAGCTTGCAATGATCCCCGAGATAGAGTCACTTCTGAAGAAAAAACTCATTCCCGAACCCAAACAATTCGGTTTATTTTAATCCCGTTTAGGGACCTTCACACCTTAAAACAAAAGACATGAAAAGGATTTCATTCGCTTTTTACCTCACACTGATCGGGTTGACTTCATTTGCCGGTGCCAGGTTGCCGAGGATCTTCAGTGACCATATGGTATTTCAGAGAAACAAACCCATCGCTGTCTGGGGTTGGGCGTCACCCAATGAGTCCATAGGTGTGGTCATGGGAAATGTGAGTGACAAGCGGGTTTATACCAAAGCGGACAAGTCGGGAAAATGGATCGTCAATCTGCCTGCCCGGGAAGCTGGTGGTCCTTATACACTTTATGTTTCCGGCAAAGATGGTTCCATTGTTCTCAACGATATACTTATTGGAGAGGTATGGGTTTGCTCGGGGCAATCCAACATGGAATGGATCGTCAGGAACGTGAGGCATGCTGATATGGAGATGGCTTCCGCAAACAACCCGATGATCCGTCATTTCAAAGTGCCGTTGCGAACCAGCCTCGAACCCAAGTTCGATCTGGAGGCCGGCGAATGGCAGGTGGCCAGTCCGGCTACGGTGGGAGATTTCACCGCAGTAGGTTATTTTTTCGCAAGAGAATTATATGAAAGATTGAAAGTCCCCATCGGGCTGATCAACACCTCCTGGGGTGGCACCATGGTAGAAACCTGGATCAGTGGACCTGGCTTCTTTGGGGATCCTTTATTCACAGACCAGAAGGAACGCATGCCTGTGAGTTTCGATGCCATTAACAAGCAGCAGCAAGCGAAATTGGATGAACTGCTCAAAAAAACCCAAGGGTCGCTGCCTTCGGCTGCAGAACGGGCAGAATTTTCCAAAGCAAAGACAAATGATGCTTCCTGGAAAACCATGGAATTGCCCAACTATTGGGAAAATGAGGGATTACCGGATGTGGATGGTACGGTCTGGTTCAGAAAGGAATTTCAACTTCCAGCCGACTTGAATCTGAATAATGCCCGCCTGCAATTAGGCACTATCGACGACAAGGATTCCACTTGGGTGAACGGTGTATTCGTAGGATCAGAGACTTCCTGGAACAAGGAAAGAAATTACCTGTTACCTGCAAACCTACTCAAGCCTGGAAGCAATACCATATCCGTAAAGGTCATTGACGAAGCAGGAGCAGGAGGGATTTATGGAGATAAGCAATCCATGAAATTGACCATAGGCGGATTCAGTACTCCACTTCACGGGATATGGAAGTACAGGATTGAAAATCTAAAGCCTGCAGATGACGGTGTCGGTCCCAACAGTTACCCCACCCTGCTCTATAATGCCATGGTGAACCCCATCATTAATTATCGTGTGGCTGGAGCCATTTGGTATCAGGGTGAAAGCAACGCCGGTCGTGCCGTGGAATATGGCCATAGCTTCCCACTCATGATCAATGACTGGCGTAAGGCTTTCAAAGACAGCCTTCCCTTCTTCTTCGTTCAACTTGCTGCCTGGGAGGCCAATGGAGGTACCAGCCAGAACGGCGGCAGCGAATGGGCGGAACTCCGAGAAGCACAAACCCAAACTCTTCGCTTACCCAATACAGGTATGGCAGTTACCGTGGACATTGGCGAATCAAAGGACATTCATCCTCGGAATAAACAGGATGTGGGCAAACGTCTGGCCGCTCAGGCGCTGGATAAGGTTTATGGCATCTCCGGTGTTTCAGGTGGACCCGTTTTTGAAAAGATGGACCAAAAAGGAAGACAAATGGTGCTCACGTTCAGCAGAACCGGTTCCGGCATGATGGCCAGGAACAAATACGGGTACCTGAACGGATTTGAGCTTGCTGGAGCAGATCAGCAATTCCATTATGCCCGTGCATGGATCGATGGTGACAATAAAGTGGTCGCTGAGTCCGATGCCATTCCAAACCCGGTTGCAGTTCGCTATGCATGGGCGGATGATCCTGGAGATGCCAACCTGTATAACCGGGAAGGATTCCCTGCCGTTCCTTTTCGGACAGACAATTGGGACCAACGCACAGCAGGGAAGCATTATCGATTTGACTAAAGACAAACAAAAAGGCCGGGCGAATCCCGGCCTTTTTACTGAATATCATTTTCTGAGATCACCTCACATTTTCTTGGCATCCTCCAGGAATTTTGCCAATCCCAGATCCGTCAATGGATGCTTTAGCAATCCCAGGATGGAGTCCAATGGGCAGGTACAGACGTCGGCACCCGCTTCTGCCGCCTTCACAATATGCAATGCGCTCCTTATGGAAGCAGCAAGTATCTCGGTCTTGAATCCCTGCAAAGTATAGATATTGGAGATCTGACCGATGAGTTCCATTCCATCCCAACTACTGTCATCGATCCTTCCGATAAAAGGGGAGACATAGTTCGCTCCGGCCTTGGCAGCAAGGATGGCTTGACCTGCGGAGAATACCAATGTGCAATTCGTTTTGATGCCGTTTTCAGAAAACCATTTCAAGGCCTTGATGCCTTCCTTGATCATGGGTACTTTGACCACGATGTTCGGATGGATGGAATGGAGTTTCTTTCCTTCTTCGATCATGCCTTCCAAATCGGTCGAAAGGACCTCTGCGCTCACGTCGCCATCCACCATCTCACAGATCGTCTCGTAATGTTTAAGGATGGCCGCCTCTCCCTTGATGCCTTCCTTGGCCATGAGGGAGGGATTAGTGGTCACTCCATCGAGGATACCCAGATCATGAGCCTCCTTGATGTGCGCGAGGTTTGCTGTATCAATGAAGAATTTCATATGCTGAAAAGGATTTGATGCGGATGGGGGTGCGGGAAAAATAAATCCCCGGAAAAAGGGGAAAAAAATGGCAGGTGATTTACATCACACCGCTCAACCACCTACCCTTGCTGCCTTCCGGCCCTGGGGGGGTTCAGCAGGAGCTGGTCGTGTAAGACCTGCCGAAGCAAAGATAGGGTTTTCCCGCCTTCGGGTTGATCGGATACACAAATAATTGCATCTTACCCATGACCTGGTGAGCCCAACAAAAACCATCGATCACCTTATCTCCTTGTGGCCCCTAACTCCCATTCGGGATCGCCGAAAAAATGATGGCAAAAGGAAGAAACCAGCAACTATATTTTTAAAGAATGGCTGAGAATCAGGTCACCAGATCAAAAACCTGGTCGGTTCGTCATGGAGTTGACCCTGGTCACCCCCATAAGCTGGTCGTAACGCCCACCCAATTCCCGGAAATAAACCAAAACCATATATGTATCCTCGGCCTCCCAGAAATCGCCTTCAGTGATTCCAGTCGAAAAGGATCCCTGAGTATCCGGGCCTCGTAATGCATATGCGTAATCATAATACCCTTGCTTGAGGTAGAGGTTGGCCTCATAGATGCCATTATCCGGGTTGAACACCATTCTGGCCTCTTTATTCCTTCCGTATTCTGATATTTCGCCGAAAATATAAAGTTCCTTGCCTGGATAAGGCCGCCCGCCCGGGGGAATGAAGGCAAAATGCACCTGTGCATAGTCAGCCTCCCATAAAGGGTTTATGTTTTCCGTTGTCTCATTGATCCAATGGCCATTGACATCCCGGAAATAGGAATATACCTGCTGGTTCCTGGGCTGTTCCTCTTTCATGAATAGGTTGTAACTGTTATCCGTATTGGACTGCTTTGCCACGCGATCGCCTAAAAGCCGAAAACTACGAAGATTGGCCCATCTCCACTCCCTTCCCGCCGGAAACAACATCTGGGATTCATTATCGAATATTAACCGGTCTGGTCGAACAAATGTCGGTGGGATATTATCCAACCTGCTGTCCCAACGGTCATTTTGCAGGATGGTGAGGCGGATCTGCTGTTGAGGATAGCGTATATCAATGGCCTGAGTACCTACTTGTACCTGCAGCCGATGATGCGTACGGAAATAAAGCTGTGATGAGGGTTGTAGGATCTGAGCTGCAACAGACAGCCCTTTTTCCACAACCAGCAATCTGCGCGTGAAGGCGACTTGTGATGTATCTCCATTCAGGAAAACCCGGAGTATATAGTTGCCTGATCTGGTTGGGACGGCATTGCGGTCCGGAAGTGTCGCCTGATAATGTGTATAGCGCGTTAGTGCAAGTGAAGATTGTCTGTAAGTAGTGATCCTGACCTGTGAAAATCCCCGCACATAATCCATATAGCTGAGCTGCGCTGGGGTCCAGTCCGCATTGCACAATTCATATCGGTAATAATAATATTTCACGCCACCCTGCATGTCGTCAAAATCCAATTGGAGAAGGTCGTTACTGTTCAACCCGATCACTGGATAGGACAATTGATCCCCGAACATGTTGAATTTCACAGAACGGATATTTTCCTGATATATCCGATCCGGTTCTCTTTGTGCAAATAGGCGTCCGACGGGTGAAGACAGGATTAAGAGAAGATAGAGCCGAATGGACATACGAATTCTTTTAGTAACGTAAACTTAAGCTAAAATATTCATGCTATCTTGCCGGTAGGCTTACCCCCGGTATACACGCAAACAGGATCATCTGAACATACCTTTCTTCATAGCACGCAGGATCGCATTCAACAGCGAGCGCTCCTTCTCCAGGTTCATCATCCGCCTTGCCATAGCAGCAACAACCATCAGTGTGGCGGCAATGATCCTGTCACTTGCTTTCGTGAACGGATTCCAGAAGGTGGTCAGTGAAAAGGTATTCAGTTTCTGGGGACATGTGCGCATACAGCATTTGGAGCCTTTCAAAGTAAGCATCGCCGAGGAAACGCCCATCCAGAAGAACGATACGATAGAGCAGGCGGTGCGGGCCATGGTAAATGTGAAGCATATAGAATCCTACAACACGAAATCAGCGATCATCAACGCCCATTCCACGATAGCAGGCATTCTTTTCAAAGGCGTGGGAAGGAACTATACTTTCAATGAATTGCAACCGTTCCTTAAACAAGGACGTTGGCCCGACTATAGTGACAGCGGTTTCAGTCCCGAGATCGTTATTTCACAACCTGTTGCCGACGAGATCGGTCTCAAACTGAACGACCCCCTGCTGATCTACTTCATCCAGCCTGGCGAGGAGAGACCACGGACCAGAAAACTCAAAGTATGTGGCATTTTCAAGACTGGCATTGACCTGTACGATAAGAATTTCGCGATCGGGGACATGCGACTGATCCAGAAACTCAATGGATGGGACAGCACTCAGATCGGTGGATATGAAGTTGTTCTCCATGATTATTCTAAAATGGACACTACCTCGGCCACCATCTATCAGCAACTTCCAGCCGGATGGGACAGCAAGACCATGCGCGAAGTTTATCCGGACATCTTCGACTGGCTGAATCTACAGGATACGAACAAAGTCATATTGCTTTCCGTCATGACCGTGGTGGCCGTCATCAACCTCATTACCTGCCTGATCATCCTCGTTTTGGAAAGGACCCGTATGATCGGTGTTTTGAAATCGCTTGGCGCCACGGATGGAGCCATTCAACGGATCTTCATGCAATACGGGATCATTATCACAGCAGCCGGTATCCTGGGAGGAATGGTTTTGGGACTAGGCATTTGCTGGCTTCAGATCCGAACGGGTTTCATCAGGCTGAACGAAGAAGCCTATTACATGGACAGAGCGCCGATAGAGATCGTATGGTGGCAGGTGGCGGCCGTCGCGGTGGGTACCTTCCTGGTTTGTTTTTCCGTACTCTTCATTCCCGCCATTATCAGCCGCAGGATCAGTCCAGCCAAAGCAGTTCAATTCCGCTGAAAGTGCCTCAGAATGCCTTCAGAAAGATGTGAAAGCAGAATGCCCGTGGCCACGGATGCATTCAAAGATTCAGCCTTACCGATGCGGGGAATGGTCACACGATTTGTACAAAGTTCCATGAGCCCAGTGCTGATCCCCCTGGATTCATTCCCGATGAGCAACATCAATGGGTCTGTCGGTAACATATCCCGGATGTCATCCCCTTGCAATGAAGCAGCCCAAACAGGTATTCCTGAATGTTCAGCGATGAATTCGGCAAGATCCACATACCGCAATTGGACACGCGAGATACTTGACATGGTGGATTGCACCACCTTCGGATTGTACGCATCAGCAGTATGGTGGCTACAGAATATGTTGCGGACTCCGAACCAATCGGCGGTACGGATGATGGTGCCCAGATTCCCGGGATCCTGAATATCGTCCAGCAGCAAGGTGTACCCCTTGGTCAAGTCTTCCTTTTCAGGTATTACAGGTTTTCGGATGACCGCAAGCACCTTGTTGGGGGACGCCAGAAAGGAAATGCGCTCAAGGTCGCCCGGTTCAAGTACATGGACTTTCTGCTTTGAAGAGATCCCGGGATGAGCTGTCCAATCCGGATCTGCGAAGATGGACAAGACATCATCGGGTCGCTCTTCGAGGAATTCACCTACGATCTTAGGGCCTTCAGCTATGAAAGCATGCTCAACATCCCTGAATTTTTTGTCGGCGAAAGATTGAATATATTTGACCTGTGCTTTGCTGAGCATGCATGCCGCGTTTTAAAGCGCCCTGAATTACATGAAGTCACCAGCCATCCCCTCCATATTTCTACTGGTCTCGATGGCGGCTCTATTCTCCTGCAGGGTGACCGTTGTCAAACATCATGACCCGACCAAACCCTTCTTCTTCGAAAATACTATAAATATCAACGGCGATCCGGAGAAAACAGACAAGTCAACATTGAAGGCCAAACTTGATGGACAGATCGAGGACAGTGCAGCTGCCAGACCCGCGAGTAAACTACCCTGGCCGAAATTCCCGTTTTTCATCCCGGTACCTGTTTTGGAACACCCGCTCCGTTACGACAGCATGGCCATGGTGCAGTCTGCAGTGAACATGAAGAACCTGATGAACAGCATGGGATACAGGCGATCCGTGGTCACCTACGACACTTCCATGTCCATCGTAAAAGACCAGGTCCGAGTCAAAGTGAAATATGAGGTCACACCCGGCAAAATATACCATATTGATTCAGTAGTTTTTCAGTTCCCTGACCCCGTTGCCGGTATGACCGACTCCAACCTTCAAAAACTTGCCATTTCCGGCATGGCAGGCTCACTGTTGAAAAAAGGAGAACCTTTCGATTACAATATGGTCGATCAGGAACTGAACCGTATCGTAACTCTGTTCCAGAACAATGGCTATTATAAATTTTCGAGGGATGAGGTCATTGCAGATGTGGATTCCAGTTACAAGGAACTGATCGACCCTACACTCGACCCTTTCGAATATGTCAGACGTCTTTCCGAGCTAGGTAACAAGAATAAGGACCCTGAGGTGGACATTTACATCAGACTCCGTACCCCAAAGGACCCCACCCGTTTGAACCAATACCGTGTTGGTCATTTTACGGTAATACCCGATCTGCCGGAAGATGGCAGGATCAGCGACCATGATACCACAGTAGAATGGTCACGTGGCATCAAGATCGTTTCCTTCGAAAAATCATTCGATGCAGATTTCATTGCCCGTAATGTGGAACTCAAACCGGGCACGATCCATACATTGCTGAATTACAGCCAAACACTCAATAACTTCAACAAACTGGGTGCCTGGCAGAATATCAATATCACTTCAAAGGCAATCGACAGCATCAACGAGGTTAATTATCTCATGCAACTGATGCCCTCCAAACGCCAATTCTTCAGTGTGGACCTGGAGGGAAGCAGCCTGCTCAATGCATCTCAATTGACGCAGGTGGGAAGTGGGAAAGTGGGACTGGCCATGAACTTCACCCTGAAGAACAGGAATTTGGGCCGCAAGGCCATCCAATTGGAGAATAACCTGAGAACAGGCATCGAATTCAACGATTTCAGCAAGATCCTTTCCACGGAATTCACCCTCACGAACAGGTTGACCATACCCTGGATCGTTTTGCCGGCCAATGATCAGTTCAAAAAGAAATTCCGCAATGGACGCACCATCGTCAGTGCCGACCTCTCCCTCATCGACCGTTTCCAGTATTACAAACTCCAAACCATCAACCTGTTCATGGGATATGAGTGGAAACCCAAGAATAATTGGACCGTACAGTTCAAGCCACTCAATCTGGAATACACTAGAGTGAACCCCGATTTTCTGTTTTACCAGACCATCAAGGACTTTCCATTACTGGCCTATACCTACAATAATGGACTCATCATTGGAATGAACGGAAGTTTCAATGCCACCTTCAATCCGGTGAATGCCCGCCACGTGAATACGTTGAGGGTTTTCGCTGAGGAATCGGGTTTGGTTTCCGGTGCCCTTTTCCGGAAGCTGACGTCTACAGGTAAGATCATGGAGAATTTATTCCGCTTCATAAAACTTGATGTTGATTACAGGCACTATATCAATTTTAAAAACAGCAGTCTTGTCTTTCATGCATTTGCAGGTGCCGGATTCGCCTTCGAAACGGAATCCAAAAAAGGGCAAGTAACCTTGCCCTTCTTCAAGAGTTATTTCGCAGGAGGTCCCTTGAGCATGCGCGGCTGGCAATTGCGCAAGTTGGGAATCGGGTCCAATCTGTTTTATGACACCGTATTGAATGGAAAATTCAACGACAAATATGCTGATGCGAAACTCGAGGCAAGTGCGGAATACAGGTTCAACATGTTCCAGATCTTCGGATGGTGGATACGAGGTGGGGCTTTTGTGGATGCGGGCAACATCTGGTTCAGGAACACATTGGGAGGATCACTTCCTCTTGCAGACCTCACCTTTTCCAGATTCTACAAGGATCTGGCCGTGGACGCAGGTCTGGGGTTGCGTGTCGATATCAAATATTTCCTGCTTCGCTTCGATTTTGGTTTTCCTGTGAAAGATCCACGCTATGGTCCATATAACACCCAAAATACAACCCCGGAAAAGAAAAGTTTCTACTCCCCCAATGCTAATGGATGGTTTGTGAATGAAGATTCTCAGAAATGGTACAAACCTTCCTTCCAGTTCGCTATTGGCTATCCGTTCTGAATAGGATTATTCAAGAAAATTTGAAGAATCCTCTTTTTTTATGCCCTCACAAATCGTTGATAAGCTATCGACTAACTCAATAAATTTGTTTGTGTTTCGGGTTAGATATTGGTTGTTTTACGCATCGTAGAAAATTCCATCCGGAAACAAGGTTTTTTGAAGTGCTCTTTTGTCCTCCAACTCGCCAGAACCCCATATTTTACTGAGTTTTTCAAGTTTATTCAAAGCAGTTTTAAGCACAGATTCGAGGTTAGATATTTTCACCTTTCCATTGTTCAATTCTTTGTTCACTTTTACGTGTATTAGCTAAGACTTAATCTGACAGTTAGGGGCTAGATTTGAAGTAACAACAAATCAAACATTCACCCCCAAACTGTCAGATTAAGACTTTGCTAATACATTTTTACCTCTTCTTCAACTTACTATACCATTCTGCGCTGATGCCCATGAACTCTGCAATATATTTGGCTGGTACATTCTTTATTACAGGATTACATTTTTCAATTAAATAGTCATAAATATCTTTTTTCGAGGATCCAATCAATACGGTTTTTAGTTCAGTTTCATTTCCCAGGATTTCAGTCATCATTCGGAGATAGAACATTGAAATATCTTGTTTTTCAACCATGAGTTTTTCAATTTCTGATTTGTGAAAAGCCAAGACCAATGAATTTTTTACCGCAATCAACTCTGTTTTGGTTTTAACTCCAGTGAGAAAACTGTCGAGACTTCCCATAAATGGAAAATAGTCATTAAGGAAAAAATTGGTCGCTGCTATTTTTTGGGAATCAAAATAAAAACTTCTTGCAACAAACCCTCCCTCTAAAATAAAATAACAGTTTTGATTTACATCTCCAATATTAATAAGGTTCGTTTTGTTTTTTACAAAAATAACTTTTGCTATCTCCAATAATTTATTGACTGAATCAGGACTTAAGTGATAGCTCAACAAAACTGTTGAAATTTTCTTTTCCTTATTTATTTTGGTTTTCATCGTGCATTAAATGTAGATGGAATAAAGATTTATCGACAGAAATATTCAAAAAACTTGAACTAGTTCAATTAATTGGAAATAAATCCAAATAAATTTTCAATTGCTTTCTTTTGGGTTTTAGCCAAATTACTTTTAAACCGTTAAAATAGCCAAAATGCTGATCATTTAAACGATCAAAATAATGCGTTATAATACTCCCCTAATTTGAGGCCAGAGGGTTAGTTAACATTTTTGATTAACTTAAACCTCAATTATGAAGAAGCAAACCCGTCGCAAATTCAGTCCGGAATTCAAGGCCAAGGTGGCC
>CAIKEH010000040.1 GCA_903826405.1 uncultured bacterium | reverse complement strand
TAAACGATGCTGCCAAGGCTTTGAAATCTCCGCCGCCTTTAACTAAAGCAAAAACACTATCGGCAAGTTTTTTAGCTGCGCTGTCGCTTCTTTTGGCTTGACCCGTCTGAGGATCCACGGTGCCAATGAGAATATGGCGTACCCTGACCGAATCGGGAAGGGTTCTGGTTTCCAGCTTTCTGGCGATGGTGTAATTACCACCATCAAGATATGGCCCCATCACCACTCCCACCGGCAAAACTGCCAGACTATCTTTAGCGGCCATCTGAAGTCTGTTCTTCAGTACAAAACCATCAAAGAAGGGAACCTTGCTATTATTTCTGGTGACAAAGGCTTTGGGGTCTGTTGCAGCCAGAACTTGGCCCTTCAGCATGGTCAGGTCAGACAAGATTTTGGCGCTATCCGCAGCGCTCGGATTGGCGTCAAAAGTGACATAGGAAACACTTCTTCCTTTTTCTTGTTTGAAATCCTCCTTATGCGCCGCAACATATTCATTTATCTCCGCATCGGATATCTTAACATTATTAATACTATCGCTGACGGTCGCATACGGTATGCTGACATAGGATATGGAGGCCAACCCAGAGTTGTCGGTATTCAGCTTTTCAACCATCCATTTGGGAACATAAGACCCCTGAACAAAAAGCGCATTGTATTTATCCAACAACAACTTATTGACCAAAGGATTCATGAGTTGTTCGTTGACAGACTTGAGATCCTCCGCCTTTTTACTCTTTTTTAAATTGGTGAACCAAGTTTTGGCAGCATTCACATCAAAAGATCCTGTTTTAGGATCCTGAAACAACTGCTTGAATTCCTGTGGAGCATCTTGACTGAACAAGAGGGATCCCATTTCCTTTGAGGTCAAACCCAGACCGAGTTTGTCTGCTTCGGTACGGATCAGATCTTCTTGTATATAATTATTCCAGACACCATCCACCACATTCTGAGTAAGCATTTCATTGGATTGCATGCCGCGTTGGCGGTAATTCTGCTCCAGGAGGTTTACCTTGTCATTGAATTCCATCAGGTCTATCTTCTTCCCGTTGATCGACCCTACGGAATTGGCCCTACCACTGAATAATCCTCGGCTTCCGCCCACAAAAGCATCCTGTACAAGGAAACCAATGAGGCTTATCGCTATCAGGGCGGTGAGTAGAACGGCGGCCCTGTCCCTTAAGTTCTGGATGATAGACATATTCGAATTGGGGGTTGTAATAATTAATGGAGCGCAAAAATAGGTTAAAAAATATTATGAACAAAGTGTGGAAAACCATTCATAAAACACTCCTGATCTGAATATTACATATTTACTTTCCATAATCTGGGGGTACCCGGGTTGGGATTGGTGGATCTTTTTTGTACAGGGGTTTTTACAGAATTAACAGGGGTATGTGGAAACCCAATATTTTGTGTGGATAAGCCGCTTTTTTAACCAAACGGATGGTGGGAACGTGGTCAGTAATATCGGCAGGGCTCAGGTTGGTCAAGGAATAACCAGAACAACACCCCGTTTACCTACACCGTATCCACACAAAAAATGAAGGAATCGGTTGTTTTTTTTTTCATGGGCTGAATAATCCACAACTGTTGGAAAACCCGTCATATTCAAGTCTGGTCTGCATGAGAGCAATAGAATAACTTGTGAATGACGGTGGATAAATCCTTTTTTTTGGATTTTAATGTGTCGATGTTTTTTTTATATCAACAAATCCACAGTCGTAATAGTAATAGTTACTTTTATAAATATAATATAATACTATAAATACTATGGCAGTTATGCACGTTGATGCTGCGAAGAAGAATGTCCAACAAGCAGGGTTCATGGATCTGGAAGTGGATCCTCGTCTGGATCTTTTCCAGGAGATCAACAGACTGAAAAAAGAAAAAAACGCCCTCATCTTAGCGCATTATTATCAAGAACCTGATATACAGGATGTTGCTGATTATATAGGGGATAGTCTGGGTTTGGCGCAACAAGCTGAGCAGACGAAAGCAGATATGATCGTATTTGCCGGCGTTCATTTCATGGCTGAGACGGCCAAGATCCTGAACCCATCAAGGAAAGTGGTCATACCCGACCTGAAGGCAGGATGTTCATTGAGCGACAGTTGTCCCCCACCCCTCTTTAAACGCTTTAGGGAGGCCCATCCTGACCACATCGTTATTTCCTATATCAACTGTAGTGCCGGTATAAAAGAGCTCAGCGATGTGATCTGTACGAGCTCTAATGCGAAATTGATCGTGGACAGCTTCACAAAAGAGCAAAAGATCATTTTTGCACCGGATAAGAACCTGGGTTCTTACATAAACAAGGTTACCGGCCGGAATATGCTTCTTTGGAATGGAGCGTGCATGGTTCATGAGATTTTCAGTCTGGAAAAGATCATTAATCTAAAAATCAGGCATCCAAAAGCAAAAATGATCGCCCATCCTGAATGTGAGGATTCCGTGCTTCGAGTTGCCGATTTTATAGGATCCACTACACAACTGCTTCATTTCACGGAGAAAGACCCATCAAAAGAATTCATAGTTGCAACCGAGACAGGGATACTTCACCAGATGATGAAAAATTCGCCGGATAAGATTTTTATCCCGGCTCCTCCGGATAACGCCTGTGCGTGCAACGATTGCCCCCATATGAAATTGAATTCCCTGGAGAAACTGTACCTCTGTATGGAGTATGAACTACCAGAGATCCACATGGAACCATCGCTAAGGGAAGCAGCCAGAAAACCGATTGAAAGGATGTTACAGATCAGTGCAAAAGCGGGACTCTGATTTTTTGGTATTCCCCCTGGTGGTGATAATTTAACGGAAACAAGCTACCTATGCACCACGCCACCAACCACCCTTGGGACAGGTTAATCCTGTCCTGTCTGCTTATTTTTTCCATATCATGCTCACAAGTCAGGCTGATCCAGGAATATGATGAGGTCACCGACCGGCAGATCACCAGCATGCAGGAAAAGTTCGCCCGTTTTTTCGTGAAGATGCGAAAACAGGCGGGGATGCCCGAAGGCAACTATGCGAAATACGAGTCATTCTATGATGACGTAAGGACACAACTCAATGTACTCGAAGTGCGCAACCGCGCCATTCCTCGCACAGACATTACAAACGATATCATTTCCTCTCTTGAAAAAGAAGTGGACCTGCTGGAAAACCTGCACCGTATGGGATTCACCACCTATGATGAGGTGATACCGGTTAAATATGCCATGGAAAGCTCATTTGCCGCCATGCTGAAATTTCAACTGGCCCTGAAAAGCCGCATAAAATAAATACGATGACACTTACAGATAAAAACAGGAAAGATCTTCTGGAGAGGATGATTGAAGCGGCCAAAGAAGTATTGAATTCATCCTGGTTGGAGGTGAAACCCTTTGCGGAGCAAGAGTTCAGCCATTTCACCGATAACCTCAAGCTGATACAAGAGTTGACCACGGCAGGAAAAATAACCCAAGAGCAAGCGCGTAATCAAATGGAGATCCAAAAGGAATCCATGCGACTGGTTATCCTTTGTATTCGGGGAGTGGGTATAGTAGCCGCTGAGAATACACTCAACGCCATCATCGAGGTGATCAAAACACCGGTGAACAAAGCACTGGGCTGGGCATTGTTGTGAACAGACAATGTTCTATTTTGAGGACATGAAACATATTTTTTTCATGATGCTCATGTTGTTCTTGGGGTTACGAAGCACGGCCCAGAGAACAGACAAAAAGTTGCTAGCCCAGGTGGAACCCTTACTCCGTGATTTCCATGGGGTGGCCGGTGTTTTCATTGAGGATCTTAGAACCGGTAAGATTGTAGATATCCATGCTGACACCCTATTCCCTACAGCAAGTATGGTAAAGATCCCCATTCTGATCGGGATCATGGATAAAATAAGGAGCGGTGAATTGGAATATCACCAGGAGTTGGTGTACAAGGACTCTTTGTTGTACCCAGGGGTGGATATTCTGGGGTCTTACAAAAACGGGGAACAGGTAGAACTGTCAAAAGTGTTGATGCTGATGTTGTCCACCAGTGACAACACGGCAAGTCTCTGGCTCCAAAGCCTTGCTGGTGGTGGTGCCCGGATCAATGCATTAATGGACAGCTTGGGCTTTGCAAATACGCGGGTGAATTCTAGAACCCCAGGTCGCGAAGTGGAGCGAGAACACTTCGGATGGGGACAAACTACCCCACGGGAAATGGTTCTTTTCCTGAAACGGATATGGGAACGTAATTTTTTCACTCAAGACAAGGCAGACAAAATACTACGTTTGCTGGGCAGGAACTATTGGGATGAGGAAGCCATATCACAGGTACCTCCTGAAATTTTCGTAGCCTGTAAGAATGGGGCTATTGACGCGAGCCGCAGCGAAACCATGTTGGTCATGGCACCCCACGGAGCATATGTGTTTTCTGTGATCACCAAGAACCAATCTGATACCCGATGGGATTCGGATAACGAAGGGTGGGTGCTTGCCCGGAAATTATCTCATTTGCTTTGGGAATTCAAAGAACCGAATTACAAGTGGAAGCCATCGCTAGGATTTGACGGGAAATTGATTCAAAAATGAATCAAGCGGTGCTGATCAAGTGAATAAACATGAAACATATAGATACGGTAATATTCGATTTGGGTGCGGTCCTGATAGATTGGCACCCTGAGCACCTTTTCAAAAAGATAATCCCGAATGAAGGGGAAAGAAAACGCTTTCTGGACGAAGTGTGCTCTTCGGATTGGAATGAAGAACAGGATGCCGGCAGGTCCCTTGCAGAAGGAACGGAAGAGTTGGTTAGAAGATACCCAGAGAAAGAATCCCTGATCCGCGCATATTACGGAAGGTGGGATGAAATGTTGAATGGGCCGATCCATACCTCCGTGGATGTGTTGCGAGAGATCAAGGATTCGGGTAAGTACAAGATTTATGCTTTGACCAATTGGAGTGCGGAGACCTTTCCCATCGCGTTGCAGCGATTTGATTTCCTGCATTGGTTCGATGGAATATTGATGTCGGGAGAAGAAAAGACAAGGAAGCCTCATAAGGGATTTTACCAAAAACTCATCTCCAAATTTGGCATAGATCCGACACGATCTGTTTTCATTGATGATAACGCCCGTAACCTGCCCCCTGCAGTGGAGTTGGGTATGTCGGTGGTTCATTTTCGGGATGCGGATCAGTTCAGGCAGGACATGCGTAAACTCCAGATCATAAACTGATCCCTATCGGGTGGGCCATCAAGAAAGTAACTGATAAGCGATGAAACTGAAGAGATAGGCCATAAAGGTCATGTAACCGAGTTGGATCATCGGCCACTTCCAACTTCCGGTCTCGCGCCTGACCACGGCCAAGGTGCTCATGCATTGCATGGCAAGCACATAGAATATCATCAGGGATACCCCCGTGGCAAGTGTATACACTTTTGTACCGTCGGATCTCATGGCTTGTTGCATTTTGTGACGCAGGGTCTGGTTATTTTCATCCGAATCCTCTCCTACGCTGTAGAGGGTGGCCATGGTTCCCACGAACACTTCACGAGCAGCGAAGGAGGTGATCAATGCGATCCCGATCTTCCAGTCGTACCCCAGTGGTTTTAGAACTGGTTCAATCGTCCTGCCCATGATGCCCGCATAGGAGTGTTCCAGCAAGGCTGCTTTTTTATCTGATCTGTACTGTGCAGCCCGAGCGGTGTCTTTTTCCGCCAACAGATCATATTTACTGATGACCTGTTCGCGCTGTCCGGCCGGTCCATAAGAACTGAGCGCCCACAGGATGATGGATATCACCATGATCACCTTACCCGCATCCACAACGAATATCCTGGCTTTTTGAATCATGGTGGTAACAATATTCTTCCATCTGGGAGATCGGTAAAGCGGCAGTTCCAGAATAAAGAAGCTCTTTTCTTTTATTTTGATGAAAGCCTTCAGTATATAGGCTACCAGCAGGCCGGATGCCAAACCAAGTACATAAAGTCCCATCATGACCAATCCCTGTACACTGATCGCGCCAAGAATATATTTGTTGGGTATGACCAACGAGGTGAGTATAGTGAAAACAGGCAATCGTGCACTGCAACTCATCAACGGGGTGATCAAAATGGTGAGCAGTCTTTCTTTGCGGTTCTCAATATTTCTGGCACTCATGATGGCGGGAACGGCACAGGCAAAACCACTGATCATAGGCATCACACTTTTTCCATTCAGCCCTACTCTCCTCATCAATTTGTCTGAAAGGAAACTGATGCGTGCCATGTATCCGGTATCCTCGAGAATGGTGATGAGCCCGAACAGGATCATGATCTGTGGGACGAATACAAGAATCCCTCCCAATCCCGCGATGACACCGTTTATCAATAGGTTGCTGATCCAGTAATCCGGGAGTGCATGGTTGAGCCAGGTGGTGAGTTGCGAGAATATCCAGTCTATGGCATTCATGGGTATGGCGGCAAACCAGAATACACTTTGGAAAAGTAGGAATAGAACGATTCCCATGATCAGGAATCCCCACCTGTGGTGCAACATCACTTGGTCGATGCGTTCAGACAATAATTTCTTCTGTAGAGGAGACGGTTCGATAACGCTTTTTTTCATCAGATCCCGGATTCGGGAATATCTTTTCTGAATGTCTTCGGCCTGAACACGAGTATGATTGAAGCTGTTTGATTCCTCTATGCGATCGATGCGTTCATGCGTGGGCGCATCAAAACCCATGGACTCGTGGTTAATGAGATAGTGTATGGCAGAATAATCAGAGATATCCGGGAACAACTCCTGGATCCCATCAATTGCAGCTCCGGCAAGGTCGTGAACGTTAATGAATGAAACTGACCTGCCCACATGCTCCCTGTGCAATTGCTGGATGGCTTTCCTCAGTTCCACTATGCCCTTATTCTGGCGCGGATTGATGGGGATTACCGGAACACCCAGCTCAGCAGATAGTGCTCCTATGTCGATCTGAATGCCCTTTTGCCTGGCGATGTCCATCATGGTCAAAGCGACGAGTACGGGCTTGTTCAGATCTATAACTTGCGAGGCATAGAGAAGATTCCTGCGGATATTGCTGGCATCTGCAATGATCACGATGATATCGACTTCTTTCTCCTGGTCAGGATGCATCAACGTGTTGTACGCGACCCATTCATCAGCCCTCCTCGGGTAAAGGCTGTATGATCCAGGCAGATCGATGACTGTTGCGGATACTCCGGGGGAGATGGTGAACAACCCTGTTTTACGCTCGACGGTAACCCCCGGAAAATTACCCACCTTCTGATTCATTCCGGTCAAGGCGTTGAACAGAGATGTTTTGCCGCTATTCGGATTTCCCAATAAGGCTATATGCAGATTCCTGTCAGGCATGTAAAGTCTGCAAAATTAACCCCTAATTCACCATTTGACTTACGAAAGGCGAAAAACGAGTAAAATGCTGAGCGAGGGAGAAAGCTTAAAATTTCAGCATTTCGAGGGTTTGTGCCCTCATCGATTTACCTTTACATATTGAAAGTTCAAAACTCCATGAAAAAGTTCCTATTCGCCGGACTATTCTTCTTCTATCTGGGAACCTATGCCCAGAGAATTAAAAAAGCAGACAAAGTTATCGTAGAAAACCTGAAGAGCCATGTCGGTTATCTGGCTGATGACAAATTGGAAGGTAGAAGAAGCGGCACAGCAGGGGAGAAGTTGGCCATGGAGTACATAGCAGCAGAATTCGCCAAATCCGGACTACAGCCGAAAGGTGAAGCAGGTGGTTTTTTTCAAGCCTTCCCTATTGACGATGGAAAACAGATAGGCAAGGATACTTATTTCATGGTAAATGGTCAGGAGTTGAAGTCGGGAATCGATTATTTCCCAATGCCATTCAGCAAGGTATCGGGTATTGTCGAAGTTGTAGCTTCCATTTCCTTGTCCGAAGCACACTCACCCTGGTTCAAGGATCTTGGCGATGCATTACTGAATAACAAGGGAAATCCCCATTTCGATCTTAACACATTCATGGTTTCAGAGATCCACAATGCTGTAGAAAAGGGGGCTTCGGCAATCATTTTCTTCAATAGTTCATCCGTAGCGGACAATATCGTTTTCCAACCAAAGGACCATACACCGCCTGTTGAGATTCCTGTTTTTTATATGAAAAACGAAGCCAGACTGAAGTACCTGCCCGATCCTTCAGCAGATTACGAATTTAAAATGCGCTCGGCTGTGTCGCATGCTGAACGTGAAGGTCACAATGTCATTGGCTATGTCGACAATCAATCTAGCCAAACGATCATCTTGGGTGCACATTTCGATCATCTCGGTTACGGGGAAGATGGAAATTCCCGTTCGGTCACTACGGACAGGCAGATACATAATGGAGCAGATGACAATGCCAGTGGTACCGCCGCACTCATCGAGATATCCAAACTGTTGGCCAGATCCAAATTCAGAAACAACAATTATCTCTTCGTTGCTTTCTCTGGCGAAGAATTGGGACTTTATGGTTCCAAATATTTCGCAGACCACTCCTTTATTGATATGTCCACAGTGAATTATATGATCAATATGGACATGGTTGGACGTCTGAATGACAGCTCCCATACACTGACCGTTGGTGGATATGGTACATCCCCTACATGGAGCACGCTGTTGAATCCAGATAAAAAAGGGCCTTTCAAGATTCGCATAGATTCCAGTGGAGTGGGACCCAGCGACCACACCTCATTCTACCTCAAGAACATTCCCGTGCTTTTCTTTTTCACGGGCCTTCATGCGGATTACCATAAGCCATCTGATGATGCCAACCGGATCAATTACCTAGGAGAGATGGAGATAGTCAAATATATTTATGGTCTGGTTGAAAATACGAACACATCCGGTAAGCTTGCCTTTCTGAAAACCCGTGAAGCTCAGACCACCACTTCCGCAAGATTCACTGTTTCCATGGGATTCATGCCCGATTACACCTACTCGGGTGATGGTGTTCGTGTGGATGGAGTGTCCGATGGCAGACCTGCCCAGAGGGCTGGTTTGAAAGCAGGTGACATCGTAGTACAACTCGGCGAATACAGAATATCCTCCATGGAGTCATATATGCAGACTTTGGGGAAATTCAAGAAGGGGGATAACACCAAGGTCCGGGTGAAAAGGGATAAGGGGGAGATCACACTCGACCTGACTTTCTGATATGAAACTGAAAATGGACAATAGCCTCATGGTAGAGGAGTTCTTCGACGGAACTCAGCTCATGGGCATTGTCGCTCCCCTTAAAAATTATCAATTCTGCTGGCTAATCAATCAGGCCATGCAGGTTGACTTTCGTATCAACATAGATCTGGAGATACAATTGGAGAAAAAGAAAAGGAAGTATTTTTTTTCTATCTACGAATATGCAGAACCGCATGGCTCGCTGATCCATTACCTGTACAGCAACCAATTCGATGGAGAATACCTGTTACCCGAATTCAAGCATCTGGATTACCTATGGTTGATGAAAGGTGATCTCATATCCGGACAAACCGTAGAAGATCTACAGAAGACACTCCGCTCACTGCCATCTGTACAGATGGTGATGGAGCTTTCGGGTGACAAGATAAAGAACAAAGGACACCTCATTTTTTGATTATTCAAACATTACTATGTGGGCAGAAAAAGATAATGCACTTCATCAGACGTTCACTTTCCAAGACTTTTCAGAGGCTTTCGCTTTTATGACGCGTGTGGCCATGGAAGCGGAACGAATAGATCACCATCCCATGTGGAAGAACGTGTGGAATCGGGTGGAGATCAGTCTGTCCACCCATGATGCAGGTGATGTAGTTACTGAAAAAGATCATCTTCTTGCACGTGCCATCGACAAGATCTCCGAATCTATGATACGGTGATCAAAACATCACCAGCTTTCATTATTTCACCTATCGGATCAAGGTATTCCGAAAGGCCATGTGATACAAGGATCTCTTTGACTTCATCGATGTGATCAGGGGAAACGGCTATAAGCAATCCACCGCTAGTCTGGGGATCGGCAAGTATATATTTCCCATAATGGGTCTCTGATTCCTGTGTGAATTTTATCTTTTCACCATAGCTTTCCCAGTTCCTTGTCGTTCCACCTGGGTATGATCCTTTATCCAGGTACTGCCTGATGGAAGGAGTAATCAGGGGTATGTTATCAAAATACACTTTTGCGGACACGCCACTGCCTTCCGCCATTTCCGTCAGATGTCCAAGAAGGCCGAATCCGGTAACGTCTGTCATGGCATGTACACCCTGGATCTTGCCTAAAGCCTCCCCAACTTTATTCAATTGCATCATCTGTCTGGCAGCAATACCTTGATGTCTGACCTCCAGTATGCCTTTTTTTTCAGCCGTGGTCAGTATACCCACGCCGAGGGGTTTTGTCAGAAGCAAAAGGTCTCCTGGCTGTGCCGTGTTGTTTTGTTTTATGCAGGCGGTTTCGATAAGTCCATTCACAGCAAGGCCGAAAATAGGTTCAGGTGAGTCTATGCTATGGCCTCCCGCAAGGGGGATGCCGGCTTCCTCACAAATACTTCTGCCGCCCTCGATCACTTTTCTGGCAACTGATGCAGGAAGAAGATTGACTGGCCAGCCAAGTATGGCAATGGCCAATACGGGCTTCCCCCCCATCGCATATACATCACTGATGGCATTAGCAGCAGCAATACGTCCGAAATCAAAAGGGTCATCCACAATGGGCATGAAGAAATCTGTCGTGGATATCAAAGCCGTTCCGTTACTAATTTCAAACACGGCTGCATCATCCTTGCTGTGGTTGCCCACGATGAGCCTGTCATTGTCCGGCATTGCCTTATTGGAGCTTAATATTTCCTCCAGAATCTTGGGAGATATCTTGCATCCACAACCCGCGCCATGTGAATATTTGGTCAGATGTATCTCAGGATTGTTCTCGTTCATGATGTATTATTTTCTTTATCAGATCTACGTTTTTTTGATCGGCCGCCCGAGGACATTCCAAATAGGTAACGGTTGTTTCAGGAAAATCCCTGGACCGTAATGATTTTTGATACTGCTTATCATAATACTGTAGCAGAACCCGGAAACATTCACGAAGATCATTCTCCACGAGATGGCCAAGAGCTGTTTTAGCTTCCAACCCCCCCAGCCTTTTCTGTATCCTGGTAATCGCTGCTGCAAGATCACCTTTGTTCCATTTGCCATATATATCGATCAGATGATCCAACCGAGCTTCGAAAGGGATTTCGAGAAAAAGAAGATCCTGTTTCCTCATGTATGTCCAGAATGCATTTGGTATGTTGACGGTGCCGATTCTTTGACTTTCATCTTCGAGCCAAATTTTCTGTCCGGGTTTCAAGCGTAGATTGGATCGATATAATGAAAGCGCGAATTGGTTCTCGAACATCTCCTGTGAAGGTTGTGGCGGCATACCCAACGCACCAAAAGAAGAGCCTCTGTGGGAGGCTATTTCCTCTAAATCGATCACCGATTCACCCGCTTGGGACAATCCTTTAAGGGTAATCGTCTTACCGGACCCCGTATGTCCTCCAAGTATTCTGACGGGCCAATTGTTCTCCATTTGCGCTAGGGCCCATCTTCTGAAGCTTTTATATCCTCCTGCCAATGTGAATACGCGAAATCCATATAGATCCAAAAGCCATGCAATGGCGGCACTCCGCATTCCGCCTCGCCAGCAATGAACAACGATTGTCTTTTTATCTCCTGCAGATTTTTGGGTCAATGATTCCACCCTTTCGATCATCTTCCTCATTTTGGGTCCGAAATACTCCAGTCCCGCCTTGATGGCATCTTCCCTGCTTCTTTGTTTATATATCGTTCCAACGACACTCCTTTCTTCGTCGGAGAACAAGGGAAAGCTGATTGCTCCGGGAATATGGGCATGAAGATACTCACCAGGACTCCGGACGTCCAGAACGGGATATAGATCTGCGTTCTGCAGGAATGTTTCGATAGTGATTTTTTCCACTGCCATTTCGTGTACAAAGGTATCATATCGAACGTGCAAAAAAATGCCGGCCAAAGGCCGGCGATTTCAAGGCTATGCAAGTCACTATTTCGATCAACCGTTCATGGTCGTCAGGAATTCCTCGTTGTTTTTGGTCCCTTTCATGTGTTTCAAGAGTGTGTTCATGGCCTCTTCGCTGTTCATGTCGGCCAAGTGGTTCCGAAGGACCCACATGCGTTTCAGGACATCCCTGTCAAGCAGGAGGTCCTCACGGCGTGTGGAGGAGGCTGTGAGGTCGATTGCCGGGAAGATCCTTCTGTTCGACAAACGGCGGTCCAGTACAAGTTCCATGTTACCGGTTCCTTTGAATTCCTCGAAGATGACCTCATCCATCTTGCTACCGGTATCCACAAGCGCAGTGGCCAGAATGGTTAGCGAACCACCATTCTCGATCTTACGAGCAGCACCAAAGAATTGCTTCGGTTTTTGCATCGCATTGGCTTCTACACCACCGGATAGGACCTTCCCGGAGGATGGGGCTACAGTATTGTGAGCACGAGCCAGACGGGTTATAGAATCAAGCAGTATGATCACATCATGACCACATTCCACCAATCTTTTCGCTTTCTGAAGGGCAATGGTCGAAACCTTAACATGTTTTTCAGCAGGTTCATCAAAGGTGGAGGCGAGTACCTCGGCTTTAACGCTCCTTTCCATGTCCGTGACCTCCTCGGGACGCTCATCGATGAGTACGATCATCAGGTAACAGTCCGGGTGATTTTCTGCAATAGCATTCGCGACTTCCTTCAACAGCATGGTTTTACCCACCTTGGGCTGTGCTACGATGAGCCCACGCTGTCCACGTCCCATAGGGGTAAAAAGATCCATCAACCGGGTTGAGTAATTATCCGCTTTGGTATAAAGATTAAGTTTTTCGTAAGGAAAGAGCGGGGTGAGATAATCAAAAGGCACTCTGTCACGAACCTCTTCAGGAGATCGTCCATTGATATGTTCCACCTTGAGTAGGGCAAAGTATTTTTCGCCTTCTTTTGGTGGTCTTACGGATCCGTTTACAGTGTCCCCGGTTTTAAGACCGAATAATTTGATCTGTGAAGGGGATACATAAACATCATCTGGGGAGGACAGATAGTTATAGTCGCTGCTGCGGAGGAAACCATATCCGTCCGGCATCATTTCCAAGACGCCTTCACTGAGGATGACTCCATCGAACTCGATATTGAATGCCGGTTCTCGGCGAACAGTAAAGCTGCGCTGCACTTGTTCCTCCTCCGGTTGTTGTACCTGAGGAACTTCTTGATATTCGTTTTGAATGGGAGCAGTTTCTTGTGGGGTATCCATGTTGTTTTCAGGTACCTCAGCAACTTTGGGCTTACGGCCAGGACGTTGTTTTTCAACTACCTTCTTTTCTGCTTCTGGTTCCGGAACTGGTTGCTCTCCTGCTTTTCTCTTCAATACTTTAACAACCGGGCGCTCGGGTTCGCTTTCTACAATGGCTTCTTCCGTACTGTTACCAGTACTGGCTTTAACGATTCTTTTAGGGCGGCCCTTCTTATCTTCTTTTTGTTCGGTCGCCCCTTCGCTGTTCTGTAAAGCCTGTTTGTCCAGGATCTTGTATATGAGTTCCTGTTTGTCCAGTTTCTTGGTTCCAGTGATCTTGAGCTGCTCGGCTATATCCAGTAGCTCCGGAACGAGCATGTCGTTCAATTGAAGGATGTCATACATAAGATGGCTTGAATAATTGGAAGCACGTGCGGATCGAGTGTCCCAGTGGATGAAAATGTATTTGATTAAAATCTAGCGGAACGAAAAAAAACTGATCAGAAAGGAGAAAAGAAATGATCAATCAACTGTATTCCAGTCACAATTATACACTAAGTTTTCACACCCAACAAAAAAAATATGCAAGCTTGATTTTGGTGCAGAATTCCTGGACGGTATAGTGCGGTCGGTATCCTTGACGGACGGCTTCTTTGCCCATGCCTGATCAGACTATCCGGGATCCACATATCTTAAACAAGGCTTCCGTGGCTCAGTAGGGCATATAAAATACAATTAAGCAACGATTTATGATTAAAAAAGCCGGTCATATGACCGGCCTTTTTAATCATCATCATATGATCAGAATGCGTAATGTATACCCAATTGCATCTGCCACCTGCTGCTGATAGGATCTACAGTATAGTAATGTCCACCGTAGGGCTTATTGTAGGTGAATGTTGGAGCATAACCCGTTGCCGGTGCACCCGGGCTTTTCCCGGATGCATCTTTCACGAAAGTGAGCAAGTTCACATTGTAGTTATTCGTGTTGGTTACGAAAGTGATGTGTCCCCAATTATTATTGAGCAGGTTCAACACATTGAATACATCAAGACTGATCTGCAATGCATGGTTTCTGTTGGTCTTACTCAACTTGATCTCATGCATGAATCGAAGGTCCATGGATTGATTCCAGGGGGTTCTCCCTCCATTCCGTTCGGCATATTGGCCTCTCCTCGTTTTCAAATAGCTGTCTCCCGATATGAATGCATCCAGATCTGTCCATTGCTGGGCCGAACTATAAACGACATTCCCCCCCGCATCCTTGATGTCAGCTAGCAGTATATCGGAGCTGTTCTTGGGTATATAAGGGAGATTGGCATTTGAAGCATTCCCAAAAGGTGCTCCGCTGGCGGCATATATGAATGAATAAGGACTTCCGGACTGGTTTGAATAAAAGAGGTTCACCGTTGTGGTGTTCCTGTCATTCCATTTTCTGGATGATCCCAAAGTGGCCACTACCCTGTGGCGGAGATCGAAATTTGAATAAGCAAGTGCCGGGCTTCCCGGTATGATGGATGGGTTCAGCTCGTAGTTGGATTGAAAGGAATTCCGGATGCCGTTACTCAGGTCTTTGCTCACACCATATGTGTATGCAAGAGACCAATTCAGGTTGAATCCTTTTTTCTTGCCATCCAGACTACCACCCTGTTTGCTGATCTGTGCAGTTAAGTTGTATCTGTATCCTTCTGAGGTATTTGACAGAAAATACGCATTGGAAAAATTCTTGTTCACTTTTCCTCCCACGTAAACCGGTGAAGAAGTGGGTCCGCTGCTGAAATATGCCGTTGAATCCTTGATATTGATCTGCTGGAACTTCACATCATACAGTGTCCTGGTGTACATCGCATCCAAGGTTATTTTATATCCTTTTCCGAATTTGAAGTCTGCTGCAATATTGCTCCTCCAGACCCGGGGTAGTTTGAAATTATTATCTATGAGATCGACCTCATGTGTTGCGCTGGCGGCGTTCCCACCATATTTGGTCACCGTATCCTTCAGTTGCTCTGGGTCTATGGACAGACCGACCACCTTGCCACCTGGCTTGTAATCAATATTACCGTATGTTGTTCCATTCAGTGTATAGGCATATCCAAGCCATGCAAAAGGCATCCGTCCGACGAAGATCCCGGATCCGCCACGCAGTACGAATTTTTGATTACCCATGACATCGTAGTTGAAACCTATTCTTGGCGATAAGGATGGCTTACCCAGCCATTTGTTATCCAATGCACTAAATGATGTATGGGAATATGTTGGTGCGTTCGACGCATAATCCGGCGTCAATGCAACCTGCGGGTCCGTAGCTGGTTGGTGCGCCAGATGAGAATAATCGATCCTCAACCCGGCGGTCAATTTCATTTTCCTATTCACGGTTATCTCGTCCTGTCCGTATACGCTGAGCAAACTGATCTTATAAGGATTGGGTGGATTGCTGAAAATATACTCCCTGTCGTTGGGTAATTTCGGGTCTATGGTATACGCACCACGAATCCTGCTGGGTTTGTCAGCAAGGAAATTCGTGATATTGGAATATTCCCATCTTCCATTCCATGAGTTGACGAACCCATAACTCAGGTCATAGAATTCGTTGTGCGTGCCCAAAGTGAATTTGTGAATGCCTTTCGTGATGGTCAGGTTATCGCTCAACTCGAATGTTTTCTGATTCATATTGTATATGGAAGCCTCCCGCCATGTACCTGCCCAGATTTGTCCGCTCCCGATATCCATGAAGGGGGAAATCACTCCGGGGAAATCCCGGTATTCATGTACATTGATGTAACTGACGATAAGATTGTTGTTCGTGTTCGCATTGATTTTGGACCTGAGTTCAGCAACGAGGTTTATGTTCTTTGTGTGTTGGGTGAAATCAGTGCTGGAAAATTGGAAATTGGTGCCTGACCTTTCAAGGTTGTTACCTTGACCATTGGTGTAAATGGCCCGGAACATCAACGTATTTTTCGAATTGATGTTCCAATCCAGTCTGGAAAAGATCTTGTCACTTTTGGTAAAAATGCGATATCGGTCATAGCTGCCCACATCATAACCGTATTTGTTCTTGAGTTGATCCTGAATGCTTTGTGCTTGCGCGATGGTAATGGCTGCACCGGGATCACCTGCATTGTAAAAAGTGGGCTCCTGGCGACGGGTGATCTCTCCGTTGATGAAAAAGAAAAGTTTGTTCTTGATGATGGGGCCACCCAAGCTGAATCCCGTTTGGTAATCGTGAAAATCAGATCCAATAGCCGTTTTCAGCCCGTCCACGCTTTTTCCCACCATGGAGCTGTTCCTGCCATATCCATATAACGATCCATGCATCTGGTTGGTGCCGCTTTTGGTGACCGCATTCACGGAACCTCCTGTGAAATTGCCGATCTTCACATCATACGGAGCTAGTTGTACCTGTATCTCCTGAATGGATTCTATGCTGTATGGATTGGTCCGGGTTCCCGCACCAGCGGTTCCTGACTGACCACCTCCACTCACGCCACCGAAGGAATTGCTGAATCCGATCGCGTCGTTGTTGACCGCTCCATCGAGCGTGAAATTGTTGTATCTGAAATTGGTTCCTGCAAAGGAGTTATTATTGGATTGCGGGGTCAATTTGGTGAAATCAGAAAGACTCCTGTTTATTGAAGGCATGGTTGCCATTTGATTCCTGTTCACGGTCATGGCGCCGCTTTGTTTCCTTGATCCTGTCACGACCACCTCGGTCAGGGACCTCTCATCTTTTTTCAACACGACCTCGACGTCTGGGTTATTACCCAAACTGAGTTGTACATCACCGTATTCCTGTGTCACTAGGCCAGTGAAGCTGACTTTTATGGAATATGGACCCCCTGGCCTGAGGTTAGTTAGGACGAAAAGTCCCTTATTATTCGTTTGGACTGTCGTGGAATATCCGGTTGGCGTATGGACTAGTGCTATGGAAGCACCAGGGATCGGTGAACCCGATTGGTCTCGAATGATTCCTCCCAGTGTTGAAGTTGTTTCCTGTGCGAAATCGGCTTTCACAGCAAATAAGAGAATCGCCGATAGTAAAATGCGGATGAATTTATTCACGGTTAACATTTAAGACACAAAAGACCAAAACAAGCGTTAATCTGCTATTAAGGGACTATTAGCAAATTGTTAAGGACTCGCTCCCTCGTTTCTGTAAAAGCATGCTTTTGACCTATCTTTATGGCCTTCAAGACGTGTTTATGTTCAATAAAAGGATCAAGATCAGGGAACTGCTCAATCAACCGGCCGACGGTCGGGAGGTTACTGTAATGGGCTGGGTGCGTACATTCCGGAACAACCAGTTCATCGCCCTGAACGATGGTTCAACCAATACCAATATTCAAGTAGTGTTGGAGCTGGGTAAATTTGATGATGTCCTACTTAAAAGACTGACTACCAGTAGTTCTATAAAAGTTGTCGGTCACATCATCCCTTCTCAGGGGAAAGGCCAACAGATGGAGATCAAGGCTGCTCATGTCGAGATTTTGGGAGATGCCGACGCGGAAAAATATCCTCTTCAGCCTAAAAAGCACAGTTTGGAATTTCTTCGTGAGATCGCACACCTGCGTTTCCGCACCAATACTTTCGGTTCGGTCTTCCGGGTAAGGCATGCCCTTGCTTTTGCCATACACCGATTTTTTCATGAAAAGGGGTTCGTTTACATGCATACTCCGGTGATCACTGCCAGTGACGCAGAGGGTGCCGGTGAGATGTTCCGGGTCAGCACCCTTCCTTTGGATAACCCGCCCCGAAAAGAGGATGGGACCATTGATTTCAGCCAGGATTTTTTCGGGAAAGCCACCAACCTCACCGTAAGTGGTCAATTGGAGGGTGAATTGGCCGCCACTGCTTTGGGTGAGATCTATACTTTTGGTCCGACTTTTCGTGCAGAAAATTCTAATACGACCCGCCATTTGGCTGAATTCTGGATGGTAGAACCTGAAATGGCTTTCTATGATCTGGAAGACAATATGAATCTCGCGGAGGAATTCATTCGGTATATCATCCGCTTCGTACTCGAGAATAATCGGGAGGACCTGGATTTTCTGGCCCAGCGGCTGGATGAAGAGGAGAAGCAACTTCCCATGGATAAAAGGAGTGACATGGGGCTGATACAGAAATTGGAGTTCGTCGTGAACAACAGGTTTGAAAGGATTACCTATACCGAAGCCATCGATATCCTGCTTCAGTCACCTGCATACAAGAAAAAGAAATTCCAATACGATGTCAAATGGGGCATAGATATGCAAAGTGAACATGAGCGGTATCTTGTGGAAAAGCATTTTCAGAAACCGGTTATTGTTACCAACTACCCCAAAGACATCAAAGCATTTTACATGCGTCAAAACGACGATGGGAAAACGGTTGCCGCCATGGACATACTGGCGCCGGGCATCGGGGAGATCGTAGGGGGATCACAGCGGGAAGAGAGGTTTGATCGACTTACGGGAAGGATGCTGGAAATGAACATACCTGCTGATGAACTATGGTGGTATTTGGATACCCGTAGATTTGGCACCGTTCCACATGCTGGATTCGGACTTGGATTCGAGAGGATCGTCTTGTTCGTTACCGGCATGGGCAACATAAGGGACGTCATCGCATTCCCCCGGACCCCTAAAAATGCCGAATTTTGATTTTTGGGATAACTGATGATAAAAAAGGCGGGAATAAAAACCCGCCTTCTTTATTTTAGTCGATCATTCGTGTACACACAAGATTGGGAGGTGTGCATGGAATATGAGGTCCTTGGAATGGCTTCTCTGGAAAAGACCATCGAGCAATCTGTGTTTTTTGGGTATGGTGATGACCATATCCAAATCGTGTTTATTTGCGAACTCCTCGATCCCGTGCTCCACATTGGGATCATCCAGGAAATGATAAGTAGGCTTGAGGTCTTCGATCATGGTATGCAGAAGCAGTGACTCTTCTGGTGTCGATGGGTTGAAGTGTTTGTTCTTGTGATCCACATTCAGCACGAAAAGGCTGGATTTGTATGCATTGCAGAAATCATGTATGGGTTTGACCGGTGTGTTCTCCACCACTTTATCTAAATCACAGGCGAAACCGATACGGCGAAATGGTTTGTAAACCGCATCCGGAGGAACCACCAGAACCGGCGAGGTCAGATGCCTGATGGCAGTAAGTGTATTGCTGCCCAGGAACAGTCTTTCCATGGAGCTATGTCCCTTTGTTCCCATGATGATGGCCATAGGTTGAATAGCGCTGGAAACGGTTTCGATCTCGTCCACGATGTCACCCAACTTACTTTCCACGTAGATCTTAACCCTCCCACCGGCTTTTTCTTCGGCCTTCTTTTTAGCATCAGCCAGTTTCTCCTGGCTGATCTGCAGGAGTTCTTCGAGGGATAATGCGATGACGGGAACTTCAGTGAAGGTCACGGGCACCTGATAAACATTCAGGAGTAAAACGGAAGCGTCCACCTCCATGGCCATGTCGATGGCGAAATTCACTGCATTTTCCGCAACTGGTGAAAAATCCGTAGGAACGATCAGGGTTTTCATGAATGTATTTTTTCGTTGATGATAATGTTTCCAGGACAATAATTTCAACTATTCATTTTGCTCAAGCTATTTCAATTTTTCCAGAAAAGATGTATTCGGCGCTGTACATCGTTCCTGATATTCATATAGAATAGGTTGATGTCACCTTCATGGTAATTGGATTTTGTATATAAGACGGCACCCGGGAATTTGGGTTTGCTTATCCAAAGTACATTTCCCACGATACGTGCATCGGAAGTGTGTGGGAAAACCTTATTGAATTTATAAAGCACCGAACCTTGATGTGAAACCTTTGGAACCAATTCACCTGTTGTGGTCCAACTTAATGGATTGACGACGGTTGTGCGTTTATCAAGCGAATCGAAAGGTTTATCGGTATACCCTGACCTGAATGTGCGCCAGGAGACGAAGCATCCTGTCTGAAGTGAATCCTGACAAACCGGAATATCCGGATAACTGTCTTTGGGGACGGGCATGCCCAGCAGGTATGCACAGACCAGCCTGTTGCGCATGTTTGTACCGGATATGAGTTCTTTGATGAGCCTGGTGGAATGTGTGGTACCCTGGCTGTGTGAAGCTATTATGAAAGGGCGGCCCTGATTGAAGTGTTCCATATAATATTGGAATGCAGCTTTCACATCCTGATAGGCAAGTTCAAAAGCTGCTTTTTTCCGTTCAGGGTCTGTAATGTAGTATGTGTGGATATGAGCTTGCCGGTATCTGGGGGCATATATGCGACAGGATCCATTGAAGACGCTGGCCTGGTAAAGGATGCTGGTATTATCTGTTTTTGCGTTAAGCGTGGAATCGTCCAAACGCGCATTCATCATGGATGAATCCTTATCATCTGTGAAAGTGGTCGGGTGCACGAAAAAGACATCCACATCCTGCCCCATGTTCAGCTCTTTCCTCAATGGCTCAGGTATGCTATCGGAGGGGTCTGTTTTGGCCGGATGTGCTGCCCAATAATCCAAATTTCCATAATCAGGAGATCCGGCATTCTTGGGGTATGATGAATGGCTTGAAGAAGGCTTGATTTTTGGAGAACAGGAAGTGACGAACAAGACGAACAGCGTCGGGAAAAGTGAAAAAATGGCATTCCGGGTTAGTTTCATCTTGGCCTTATTCTTTCGGCAAAAATAGGCTTTGTATATTTAATACCTATTAGTTCATATCATATATCCTGACTTGACCATCCTGCGACATATACCCTTTCTGCGAGCTGTACTTTTGCACAGCCTGACAGCATTCGGCGGACCCCAAGGGCATATGGGAATGATGATGAAAACCTTTGTGGAAAAAAGGCGAGATATAACCGAACAGGAATTATTGGATTTCAATGCGTTTTGCCAGTTGCTACCTGGAGCATCGTCCACCCAGACACTGACCCTGATCGGATTCAAGCGCGGGCGGCTCCCTTTGGCGATACTTACTTTGATCATATGGATTCTTCCTGCTTCCATTCTGATGGGTGGCCTTTCCTTTTTGGTTACACGCTCAGGCGACCATGCAATAGATCCACGTTTATTCAGGTTCATCCAACCTATGGCTGTGGGTTTCTTGGCTTTTGCTTCGATCCGGACGTTCACGTTGATCATCCGCAATCGCAGCGCACGCTGGATCATGGCAAGCGCCATGTTATTGACTTACTATTTTTTCAAGTCACCCTGGATTTTTCCTGTAGTGATTCTTTTGGGTGGTGTGGTCAGCAATTTCACTGAATTCAAGTCAATGCCGGTTGTGAAAGTTCCGTACCGTCCTGTAAAGTGGGGAAATCTGTTGATCTTCCTCGGCATTTTCCTGTTGAGTGGCGTCTTTTCCGAGCTGGCGAGAAAGCATGAATGGAATGAACGAAAAGGATTGAATTTGTTTGAAAATTTTTACAGATTCGGAAGTTTCGTTTTTGGTGGAGGAGACGTGCTCATGCCCATGATGTACGAACAGTATGTTGTTCGTCCAACGGACAAGCGGATTCAAGAACGGAACCCTCAGGTCATCCATTTGGACAAGAAAGAATTCCTGACAGGTGCCGGTATGGTAAGGGCGATCCCCGGTCCGGTTTTTTCGATCGCTTCCTATACGGGCGGGTTGGTCATGAAAAAGGAAGGAGGATCATATCAAGTTGTCGGTTGCATCATAGGTGTCGTGGGTATTTTTCTACCCAGCGCTTTGTTGGTTCTTTTTTTCTACCCAGTATGGAATAACCTGCTTCGATATCATTGGATCTATCGGGCATTGAAGGGGATAAATGCTGCTGTAGTGGGGATCATGGTGGCTTCAACGCTTTTCCTCATGCGGGACATCAACCTATCGGTGATCACCGGAGAGCCAACGGATGCCATTTTGAATCTATTGGTGATCATTGGAACCATACTATTACTGCTTTTTACGCGGATCCGTGCACCATATATAGCCCTGAGCTGCCTCTTGCTCGGATGGTTTTTTTGATCATTTGTAATATCTGTTGCTTTCCATTTCTTCCATGACGCTGTCTGGTACGAGGTATCTGATGGACCTGCCTTCTTTGAGCATATCACGTATACGGGTAGACGAAATTTCAAGCAAAGGCGCTTCTAGTGAAGTTGTTTTTACAGGAAGATCAAGGCGAAGAGGATAACCCGGCCTCAGGTATACGTACACCGAATACCTAGCCATTAGGGCCTCTGCATTCTTCCATTTGTCCAGATTTTGGTAGCTGTCGCTACCCATGATGATGCAAAAGCGATGATTGGGATATTTTTCTTCGAGATAAGCTAATGTGTGAATGGTGTAAGAAGGTTTCGGTAGCCGGAATTCTATATCCACTGCTTTAAGGTCATTTTCGCCTTCCAGTGCTAGTTTTACCAAATGAAGTCGATGGTATTCGTTCAGCAGAGTTTGATTGTTTTTGAACGGATTTTGTGGTGAAATGACAAACCATACTTGCTCGAGGTCGGTATATTGCCGGATATAATTGGCGATAATGAGGTGTCCATGATGGATCGGGTTGAAAGAACCGAAATAGAGTCCGACCTGCATATTAATCACATAAAATTGAAAATCAACTAATTACGATTTACGTCTACGATTATTCTATCCGCTTCATTGATCCGAAGACTTATTTTATATCCGGCAATGGAAACGGAAATAGGGTCCCCTAGTGGAGCGATCTGTTCAATAGTTACGGCTTCTCCGATAATGAAACCCATTTCCATGAGTTTGAGCAAGAAGTCATCCTCTGCTATGGAGCTAATCGTACCTGACTGGCCCTCCTTCAATTCCGACAATTTTTTGAGCATATTGGAGAGGATTGTTTTCTCTCTGCAAATCTACCTTCTGTGCTTAATTCCAAGGGTATTATTTTTGCAGACAGATGAAGTCCAACATACGCTTCTTTTTCCCGGAATCAATGCCTACTCTTCGACATAGGGGGGCTTTAAAATCTTTTCTGACCACCCTGGCCCGTAAGGAGAAGAAAAATATTGGATCATTAGTTTATATTTTCTGTGATGATCAATATTTGTTAGGGATCAATAAGGATTTCCTGAATCATTCGGATTTAACAGATATTATCAGCTTTAGCTATGCTCCAGACCTTACCAGCCCAATCGAAGGTGAGATATACATCAGTGTACAGCGGGTCAAGGAAAATGCGCGACTCTTTCAGACTCCAATCCATCGTGAAATCCATAGGGTTGTATTCCATGGGCTCCTTCATCTTTGCGGTTATAAGGATAAGTTAAAAGAGGATCAATCAGTTATGCGTAAAAAAGAAGAACTGTATCTTAATCTATATTTCAACCGTACCTGATGTTCCACGTGAAACATGCCCTTTTCTGCACCTGGTTTTGTGTGCTTTTTAGCTGCTTAATTCATGCACAGGGCAATTATTCCATGACAGATAAGCCCTTTCAACATGCCAACCCCCAGCGAGATTCAGTTTGGAATGTTTTGGCTTCGAATAAACTTTACCGGCAATTCAGTTCGGAGGAACAGGATTTTCTTTATTGGCTGAATATACTACGCAAGGACCCGCCTCTTTTCGCCATGAATCAGGTTCAATCATTCCTTCGGCAATTCCCTGAGTTGGCTGGCCCTGAAAGCAGATCACTTTTACAAGATTTGTCCAGTAAAGAGTCAATGGATATATTGATTCCTGATGAGGTACTTATCAGGACAGCAAGTGAACATGCAAAAGATTTGGCTAGCCATGCTGGTACTTTAACCCATTATTCGAGTAAGGGGGCGTCTTTTGCACTCAGAATGAATAATGCTGGAATTATGAATTGTGCCGGCGAAAATCTATACGAAGGTAAAAATGAACCACTTACGGCACTCTTGTTATTATTAATTGACAAAGGGGTACCTGGTTCAGGCCACCGTAAATCACTTTTAGACCCTAAATACAAGAAAACTGGAATTTCGATCAAATACAAGTCTGATGGTCTTATGGTGATTTTGGTTCAGGACCTATCTTGCCAATGATGTTCCACGTGGAACGTATTTATACGAGATCTCTTTAACTCGATAATGGTACTTTCGCAGAATGTTTCCTGATTATGATATCATCGTTGTAGGTGCTGGCCATGCCGGTTGTGAAGCTGCGGCTGCCGCGGCAAACATGGGAAGCCGTGTCCTATTGATCACGATGAATCTGCAGACAATTGCCCAGATGAGTTGCAATCCGGCCATGGGAGGTATAGCAAAGGGGCAGATCGTTAGGGAAATAGATGCTATGGGAGGATATTCCGGAATTATAACAGATCAGTCCATGATCCAATTCAGGATGTTAAACAGGTCGAAAGGACCTGCCATGTGGAGCCCCAGAGCCCAAAGTGATCGAATGCTTTTCTCTCAAAAGTGGCGGGAAGCGCTGGAAGCTACCCCGAACCTTGATTTTTATCAAGATACTGTTCATGCGCTTTTGGTCAAGGGCGGCAGATGTCATGGAGTAAAAACAGGTTTGGGTCATGAGATTAACGCTAAAGCCGTGGTTTTGACGAATGGAACCTTTCTTAATGGTCTGATCCACATCGGAGAGAAGCAATTCGGAGGGGGTCGGATGGCAGAAAAAGCTGCAACCGGTCTAACCGAGCAATTGGTAAGTCTGGGTCTGGAAAGTGACCGCCTGAAAACAGGAACCCCACCCAGAGTTGATGGAAGAAGCCTTGATTATTCCAAAATGGAAGAACAACATGGCGACCAGGAAGTAACCGGTTTTTCATACCTAGATATACCCAAGCCAGCTGCTCTGGACCAAAAATGTTGTTGGATCACTTACACGAATCAGGAAGTACATGATGTTCTGAAGACCGGCTTTGACCAAAGTCCCATGTTTTCAGGCAGAATCGAAGGGGTAGGGCCACGCTATTGTCCCAGTATAGAAGATAAGATAAACAGGTTCGCTGAGCGCGATAGGCATCAGCTATTTGTTGAACCCGAAGGATGGAACACAGTTGAGATTTATGTTAATGGATTTTCCACATCTTTACCAGAATCAGTTCAATATCAGGCACTTAGAAAAGTGCCTGGTTTTGAGAACTGTAGGTTGTTCCGCCCTGGCTACGCTATTGAATATGATTATTTCCCCCCTACTCAGCTCCGTTATTCATTGGAAACCAAGAAGATAGAAAAATTATTTTTTGCCGGTCAGATAAACGGTACTACAGGGTATGAAGAAGCGGCCTGTCAGGGTTTAATGGCAGGGATAAATGCCCACCTTTCTATAAAGGAAAAAGAGCCGCTGATTCTCAAAAGAAGCGAAGCTTATATCGGCGTTTTGATCGATGACCTGATTAGCAAGGGAACAGAAGAGCCTTATCGGATGTTCACCTCACGAGCAGAATACCGAACCCTGCTCAGGCAAGACAACGCCGATATTCGGCTTTCACCATTGAGCCATTCCCTGGGTCTTGCCCGGGAAGAACGGATGGAAAAAGTGAAAGCAAAAGAAGCTGCAGTACTCTCGATCCGCAAAATTCTCAATGAGGTCAGCATTGAGCCCGTTGAAGTGAACACATTCCTCGAATCAATTCATTCGGCACCTCTTGCACAAAAACAGAAATTGTCGCAGCTGGTACTCCGACCAGGCATAGGGATCCGTGAGATCATGACTGCCGTTCCTTCAGTAAGTCGCCATCTGGCCTCCTATACCCCCGAACAGTTGGAGCAGTCAGAGATTCAGGTCAAATACGATGTATATATAGAAAAAGAAAAAGAGCTGGTTGCAAGAATGGCACAAATGGAGGATCTGCAGATCCCCAATGATTTCGATTATGCTAGGGTCCAGGCCATCAGCGCAGAAGCTCGAGAAAAATTAAAAAAGATCCAGCCAATAACTCTGGGACAAGCTTCCCGGATTTCCGGCATCAACCCCAGCGACGTGCAGATCCTCATGGTTTACATGGGTAGATGATCAGAATTTTTCCATTGCTCCGGAGCGGGTTTTCCTTCTGATGCCTTTCAAACGCATTCGCATGTGTGACCAGAGTCATGGTCAAGCTGCATTTTATCCGCCAAATTTGTACTCCACTCATGCATAGAAGCATTCAAAAATGCTTCGGAATTGAGATTTGTTCATATAATTAGCTATCAAGGCTTTGCAAATAATGTTTTCCAAGGGGGGCCCACGTTGTTCCCCATATCTTTCTTTAGTGTTTGAGGATTTACGGGGGATGTTTCTACATCCCCCTTTTTTTATGCATCAGAGGTGAAAGACCTTTTTATTTCTGTGTTGATAATATTCAGGAAATTCACCGAAAATAATTTTTCATGACCATAATAGAATGGTTGAGGCAACCATGGCCTTGGTATGTTTCAGGGCCCCTGATCGGGCTATTGGTTCCGGTTTTGCTTATTTCCGGTAACAAAAGTTTTGGCATTTCTTCTTCGCTTCGTCACATCTGTGCCGCGGTGATACCGGGCAGGGTTTCCTTTTTTCAATATGATTGGAAAAAAGAAATTTGGAACTTGCTATTTGTTCTAGGTGTTTTGATCGGAGGATTTATTGCCATTACCTGGCTGATGAATGGAAGTCCCATGCAACTCAATCCAAGTTTGGAAAAGGTCATGGCTCCATATGGCATATTACCCGACCCCACGCATGTGGTGCCTTATCCATTATTCAGTTGGGAATCGCTGTTCACCATCAGGGGATTCATATTAATGGTGGTCGGGGGATTTCTCGTAGGTTTCGGAACTCGGTATGCAGGTGGATGTACCTCGGGCCATTCCATCACAGGTCTTGCCACACTTCAATGGACATCGCTCATAGCCACCTGTTGCTTCATGGCAGGAGGATTCATCATGACCAATTTAATAATGCCCTTCATCCTTAAACTTTGATGTAGCTATGAAAACCAAACTTAAGTTGAAACGAACGATCGTACAGGGAATAGAGATGAACATGGATTCTGAGGTGCGTAGCCTGGATTCCATGTGCATCAGTCTGGATGAAGAAGAGGACTTTGGTCGTCATCTCTTGAAATATCTTTTTTTCGGAATTTTCTTCGGCGTGATTTTGGTCAAGGCTGAAGTCGTATCCTGGTTCCGGATACAGGAAATGTTCAGGCTCCAAAGCTTTCATATGTATGGCATAATTGGATCGGCTGTTCTGACCGGCGGTTTAAGCGTTTGGCTGATCCGTAAGTTCCAGGTCAAGACTATATATGGGAAGAATATCGCTTTTCATCCTCGTGCGTTCCATAAAGGGCATGTGTATGGTGGTCTCATTTTCGGACTTGGTTGGGCCATGACCGGGTGTTGTCCGGGTCCGATGTATGCCTTGATCGGCTCTGGTGCATCTGTCATGTTCATCGTTCTGCTTAGTGCCATTGCCGGTACCTGGGTGTTTGGTTTGATGAAGGATCGACTCCCTTTTTAAATTCATTGAATTGAGAAAATACTTTTCTTATTGTTCATATATGGGCGTCGCTTCCCTGATCTTCGCGGCGGTGAACTTCAGTTCCTGCGGGAACGAACCAGTGCTCCGCCGAACTTCCGCGGATTCCGTCTGGTACGGATGGAACAAATTTCAGATCAAGCCCGAGGATACATTAGCAAAATATGGCCGTCAACTCATAGAAAACACGTCTTATTACTTGGGTCCGTCAGGAAAGGTTTCGTCCTATGCGAATGGAATGAATTGTCAGAACTGTCATTATGAAGGCGGTACCCGACCGTTCGGCAATAACTATAGCGCTGTAGTTTCAAACTATCCGAAATTCCGTGCTCGGAGTGGTACGGTGGAGTCGATCACTAAAAGGATCAACGATTGCATCGAACGCAGCCTACATGGAAAGGCCCTGGATACGACTAGCCTGGAGATGCGCTCCATAGTGGCATACATGCATTGGGTTGGAGACGAGATACCCAAAGGGGTAACGCCGAAAGGTGCGGGCATTTACAAGCTCAAGTTTTTGGAAAGGGCGGCAGATCCGGGGAAAGGCATCATCGTATACCAAACCCATTGTGTAAAATGCCACGGGATAGACGGCCAGGGTCTACCGTACGCTCAAAAATCAGGGTATGAATACCCTCCATTATGGGGCCCCCATAGTTATACGACAGGAGCCGGCCTTTACAGGATATCCAATTTCGCGGGATTGGTTAAGATGAACATGCCTTTTGGCACTGCCGATTTTCTGAAACCGGTTCTTACCGATGAGGATGCTTGGGATGTTGCTGCTTATGTGAATGCCCAGGAAAGGCCAGTGTTTGATGTGAGTGCCGACTGGCCAAAGATTGAGAATAAACCCTTTGACAATCCCACAGGACCATTCGCCGACAGCTTCCTTCAGGCACAGCATAAATTCGGCCCTTTTTCACCGATCCAGACTTTTTACAAGAAACTCCATTCGAGCAGCACTAAAAAATAGGACAGGCAATTAAGCATGCATCCCTGCGTGTTCAATTTTTAGAGATTAAAAAAAATCATCTAATAATGTATTGACCTAATAACTGTCAGATTTAGCCATAGTTAGTACAAAATAATCCCACAAACATTCATCACAATACAATCCTTTTCTTTTCTTTAGCTGATTGGCGAGCGGCATCCAGTATTTTTACCACCTTCATATTCCTTTCCAAAGACATCAATCTGTTATTGTCAGGAGCTCCGTTTTTCAATACTGCTGTCAGGTATTCCACTTCATCCTTGAACTGAGGTTCCGTGATCACTTCCAACTTGGATTCCTTTTCATTTTTTGAACGCAAGCTGACCGGATCGGTGCCATTCATTTCGGAGGCATGCAGGTAAGCATTTTTCCCATAAACCTCAGCATCCATGATGGTATAAGGCCAGCTCCATGAGGCTTCGATGATGCCTGTGGCATCAGCGTATTCCAATATGATGCTTGCATCATCATCCACGTTAGGATAGATATTTGGTTTGAGATGCCTCACCGTGGCAAAAACCGTGTTGGGCATCTTTTCTTTCATCAATTCAGTCATGATGCAAACACCATAGCAACCAAAATCAGTTATGGCACCACCGCCATTCTTTTCCGGGTCCGTCAGCCATTGCGAGAAATATTTACTGCATCCGATCTCAGCCGGTCCACGATGGCCTCCGTGCATGGCCATTTTGGTGATGGTATCCATGACACCTTTGACATTTGCTCTCTTGATCAATTCCATAAAACTGGTGTACCACAATGATGGATAATTGGTAAAAACCCGTGTGTTGTATTTTTCTGACAACATTTTGATCCTTTCAGCGACCGTATACGAAAAACACAGTGGCTTTTCAACCATTACAGGTACGTGCAAGGGTAAACTTATTTCAACCGCAGCAAGGTGTTCAACCGGAGAATTATAAACCATCACCAGGTCAGGCTTTTTATTCTTCAACGCAGTGGTCAGGTCATCATAAAAAATGGAATCAGGCAAATGATAAGAAGCTTTCTTTTGTTCGCAGAGTTGTCTATTGGATTCTGCTATCCCTAAAATGATGATTTCGCCGTTCATCCCTTTTCTCAGTATCCTGTCTACATGGTCATGTGTCAATCCCGCTATCACAACTTTCAATTTTTGTTGCGCATGAGAAATTTGTTGGACTCCCATAAACAAGAAATAGAGAACTATTGTCTTTAGATATCTCATAAAAAAAGAATTTAGCTATCATGTGAATATCTGAGCTCAGCTCATAAATGCAATCTTTAGATTGATTATGTAAAAAATCACGCTAAACTCGGTTTGGGCAAAGATATCAGATTGAAGCGTTATGGAGAGCGGTAAACAGGTAAAACGAGATAAGCCCATTGATCTGTATTCAACACTTCAATGTGACCAGGGAATGGAATGTAAATTTTGCCAGGTAGGCGAAATCAACTGGCCTGGAGCAGATTGAAATCAATATCGATGATAGAATAGGGCTTATTCCGAAGCGGGTTGGCTACGAAAAACCACCGGCTTTTTTGTAGAAGAGAAAGCGCCTGGTAGATATTGAAGAGCTGATGAAGGATACAATCAACAAAGGGGTACTGCAGATTTTGGTCGATCTAAAGAAGAACCGCATCAGCGATTAACAATAGGTCAGTACGGAAATCCAATTACAAAACTGAAAAACAAGTGCAACAAGGAAAGTAGGTATCTATTCTTTAAACACAGTTGTTGATGAACCTGCATTTCTCACCCTATGAACTTTTGCGAAACCGTCACTGAATTGATCCACACTATGGTATCATCTGAATGAGTTCTGGCCGTAGGTGATTTGGGTGAGCATAGTAAAGAGTATGACAGTTTTTCGTGGCTGAACGTATTGAGGGTGAAAGATTTCCAACGCTCAAGGTAGCTCACCTATATTTTTCTAATCATGATGGTTGGTACGTAAATTATGCTTAGTCCCTCCCTGATGGATCTCCGAGATTCTGTTTTCTGATGAAAAATTCTTGGACCTATTTGATCAGGCTCCTTATCCTGTTCGCGTAGTCTTTGATCACGGCTTGGGTGGATTTATCCGTATCGTACACGGAATACCAACCTTGTGGTTCGTGGGGGGGGTCTCCGGTAAATTCATCTCCCTTTGCCCACATGGTGCCGGGTTTTTTGGGTCGGCCTTCTCCGCCCCAGGCCCAGAAGTTGACCCCGCTGGCCAGGCCCATTTTCATATCTTCCATTACGGCCTGGAATACAGCGGAAAAATAGATATCGCGATTGATGTTGGATGCAGCAGGATCAAAGTTGCCTCCATCTTTCATGATACCGAATTCTTCCAACACGAAAGGTTTTCCGAGTTGCTTCGACTCGCGGACATGTCGCTCGAGATAGTCCAGCATCTTTGCTTTGGCACCGGCATAGGTTTCATCATGTTTCGCCGGATCATACCAACCCCAGTTTTGTATCCAGATATGAGCGGTGGTATAGTCGATATTCGGTCCATCATGCATGCTCATGAAATGGGTGCCTGAATATTCGGGAGCCGAGGTATACCCTTCCGATCCTGTGGTCACCAGATGATTCCGGTCCAATGATTTGATGAATGCGGCAGAGGCATCGAGCCACTCATTCATGGCCGCTTCATTATTCATGCCTCTCGGCTCGTTGCACAGTTCCCAGGCCATGATCGCCGGATCGTTCGCATAGTTCTTATTATTTATGGTGTTCTTCCTGTTCACTACCTGACTGATGGAATTATTGCATTGCTCTATGGCTTTCGTATTGGAGTAGAACTGTGCCGTATATTTCTGATATGCATCCCAGCTTCCCCCCGGATGCGGCGGAGGGTAAGGGATGGAGCCCGCACCATTCCATTGCATGTATTGTGCCATCCCGCCGGACCAGGGCCAAAAATTATTCAGGACAACCACTGCCGTCATATTTCGCCTGTTCATTTCCACCAACAAAAAATCAAGGCCCTTCAGCAAATTTTCATCCAGCTCGGTCGGTCGGTTTTGTACGGCCGGAAGGATCCGATACGGCGTATTGTCTGGCCCCTCCGTAAGGGCAAGTATGCGAAGGTTCCTGATGCCTGCAGACTTCATCTGGTCCAGCTCCCTTTTCAAGCGATCCCTGCTTTTGTTGTTTCCAGGCATGCCCAGATTCATCCCTTTCCAGTAATTGGCCCCCATGAAACAATACAGCTTGCCGTAGCGCATGAATTTTCCATCCTTAACCGATACAAAAGCCTTGGCGGCATTACTTTTCCTGTTCGTTGCACAAGAAGCAAGCGAAACGATCGCTACGATCAGGATGAATTTTCCGGTTGTCATGTTCATGGTTTTTAATCTTTTCAATCTGCCCGAAAGACCCTACTCAACTCACCTCTTCCGTTCTCGTTGAAGGCTTCGATCCGGAAAAAGTATGGCTGGTTTTTTTCCGCCCCCTTGAAATAATAATCATTCTTACCGTACACCATGATACTGGTGTAGAGTTTGTCCGGTGAAGTGCCGCAATAGATGGTGTAACCTTGTGCCTGATCCGAGAGAGCCCATTTCATCCAGATATTGCGTCTGTCCGTATCACCACGCAGGGGTACGAATCCTTTGACCGCGGTAGGCGCCTTTCCATTCCCTTTTCCGAAAACCCGTAATCCACAGATAGCGAATTTACCGGTGGGCATATGAATATTTGTCAATCGAACATAACGTCCTTTGATGGGAGATTTCAGTTCGACGTAATCATGTGGCACATCGGTTTTATTGGCCGATTTGTCGACGATGTTCGTCCAACTCTTCCCATCGTTCGATACGGATATTATATATTGATGAAATAGCCCGGGGATCTTTCCCAAAAAGGATGTGTCCACATCCTGGTCGGCATAATTGACCTGAATGGCGTTCAAGGTGGACACTTCTCCAAGGTCACTTTCGATCCATTCGCCTTTATTGCCGGTGGCGGCACTCCACCAGGTTCTGATATCTTCATCAACGGCATGATTGGGAGCACAGCTGCCAAAACTGGAAGACACGCGTACCGGTTTATTGTAGTTCAACAGCATCCATCCGGTGAATCGACTTTGCAGGTGGTCCGCTTTTCCATCAGGCAGGTAATGAGGGTAGTCGCCATAGGCCGTGTTGCAATACAGGATGCCTTCCTTATCGAATCCGGCAGGCCAAATGCCGATGCGTCTTTCGAAATTATTCTTTACGTTGACCACTATGGTGGAGACGTGCCACCAGTTACCTGAAAGATCCTGATAAGTGGCTCCATGACCTGCTCCGCGTGCGAAGCCTCCCGGTTTGTAGGAGAAAGGATTGTGGGATTGATAGATGAATGGGCCTAAGGGTTTGTCCGATACATAAACGCCGTCACCGTATCCGCTGAATTCCGTACCCGGCGCACCATACTGAAGGTAGTATTTACCGTTATATTTGTTCATCCAGCTGCCTTCGATGAATGGTTTCAGGAAGGTGTTGTCGTTGTATTCGCCGAAGCGTTCCCAGCCGTGAATGCTGTCGACCAGATGAAGGAGCTCCACGCGTTCGCCGATGGGTGCCAGTGTGTGGCGATCGATCTCCTGCCCATAGGTGGGGTAGAAATTGCTTGATCCGAAATAGGTGTACAGTCGTTGGTCATCATCCAGCAGGAAACCCGGATCCCAAGCCCCTACCGTGAAAGAGTCGATGGCTTCTTTCCAGTTGTCCCGGGTAGGGTCGGTGCTCATCCAAATGGGGAAATTTTTTGCGTAGGTGGATCCGATCACCATCATCGTGTCGCCCATGACCCAAACCGCGGGTGCACAAAGTTCATCGTACACATGGTGCCAGGGCTTCAGGAATTTTCTCGGTATGAAGCGCCAGCTGGACATGTCGGGGCTCACCCAATAGCCCCATTGATTGGTAGAGAACAAATAGTAGTTGCCTTTGAATACCGTGATCACCGGGTCAGCTGTGGCACGGTGCCTACCCTGTTCAGAAAAATTGGGTATGGGCGTATAGCCATAATCCACATTGATGGGATTGCAATAGGTTTTCCGCTGCGCGAATAATTGAGATCCGAATACGCATAAAACGGAAACAAGCAGGATGAGCTTTTTCATGATGGCGGGTCTGTAGCTGTAAGTTAGGAAGACATGGGCAAAGTATTTCAACCCAAATTGGTCTCACATCCACCAGGATCTTTCGGTATAAGGGGAACCGGTCTGACACCATCGATACCAAATTGTTTGAGGTTTTCAGTTCCTTTTCCGGTAGCTCAAGATGGCCCAACTGTTGAGGAAGATGGCGAAGCCCGCCATGATGAAGAGCGGGCGGAGTATGTCTTTCAGGGTGCTTCCTTTCAACACCACCATACGCATGACATCAATGAAATAGGCAACGGGATTGAAGAGGGTGATCTTCCGTGCCCAGTCAGGCATACTGTCGATGGAGGTATAGAGTCCGCCCATGAGTATAAAGATCATCATCAGGAAAAAAGCGATGAGCATCGCCTGCTGCTGTGTTTGAGCGAAAGTGGACACGAGTAATCCGAGTCCCAACACGGCCAGCAGGTATACTGATGAGAAAAGGTAGATCAGCCCTATATTCCCTGCGGGAACAATGCCGTAAATGAATCGGGCGATCAGCAGCCCGAGGGTGAGAACGATCTGGCCCATGATCCAGAAAGGGATCAGTTTTCCCAGTATGAAATGTTGTTTCCTGATGGGGGTCACGTTGATCTGCTCGATCGTGCCGATCTCCTTCTCCCGGACAATGTTGAGTGCGGTCAGGAAGGCGCCTACCATGGTGAGCAGGATGACGAGTATACCCGGAACCATGAACTTCTTGTAATTCATGAAAGGGTTGAACCAATTAGATCCGGTGATATCTATCCGGGGCTCCCCTCCTGTTTTTGGCATTTGAACCCATTTGAGTCTGATCTCCTGATTGAAGTCCTGTATGATGCTATTCAGGTAACCGGCACCCAGGTTGGCTCTGGTTCCATTGATGGCATTAACGGCCATGAACATGCCAGCGTCACCGGTCACCACAAGGTCCTTCTCGAAATGAGGTGGTATCTGCAGGATGATGTCTGCCCTGTCTTTCTCTATCTCTTCCAGTCCCTGTTCATAAGATAGGGGGAAGCTGTTCAATTGGAAATAATTCGATGCCCTGATCTTGTTCACGAATCGGTGTGAATATCCGGAATGATCCTGATCGAGGATAGCCAATTTGACATTGCGCACTTCATAATTCGCAGCCAGCGGTAGGAGGATGAGCTGTATCACGGGCATCATGAACATCATGCGCAGGATGGCCTTGTCCCGAAAGACCTGCCTGAACTCTTTTTCCAATAAAAATCGAAGTGTTTTCATGTCATTCCAATCTGATCTTGAATTTCCGGATACTGAGCGCCAACAAGAAAAGCGTCATGCAAGCGAGAATCAATGTTTCCTTCCAGACGGAAGTGACCCCCAGCCCCTTTATCATGACCGCCTTTACGATATTGAAATACCATTTCGCCGGAACGAAGTTGGAGATGATCTGAAGCGGAATGGGCATATTCTCGACGGGGAACATGAAACCGCTGAACATCAGAGTAGGCAGGAACATCCCCATGAGGGAGATGAGCATGGCCACCTGTTGGGAGGAGGTCACCGATGAAATGAGCAGTCCGAGGGAAAGTGCCGTGATAGTGAACAATACGCTCTCCGCCAACAGGAGCGGCAGGCTGCCGGCAATGGGAAGATCAAGTACGTATACGCTCAGTAGCAGGATGCTGATGATGTTGATGAATGATAGTACCAGATAAGGCACTGCTTTGGCGATGATCACTAGGAATGGACGAAGTGGGGATGCCAGCAGGATCTCCATGGTGCCCCTCTCCTTTTCCCTGACGATGGCAATGGAAGTCATCATGGTACAGACAAGCAGAAGTATCATGGCCATCACACCGGGTACGAAATTATATGCACCTTTCAACTGCGGATTGTATAACATACGCATGTTGGTGCTTATCCGGAAAGGTGGTTTCTGCAGCGCCCATTGCTCTTTCTGGTAATCCATGATGATCGATGATGCGTAGTTTGCGATCGTAGTGGCGATATTGGGATCGGAAGCATCTGTGATGAGTTGTATTTCAGCATGACCGGTCTTCAACAGTTGATCGTGCAATCCGGCGGGGAAACTGATGTTCATCCTGATCTTACCCTGTCTGAAAGCTTTTTCGATATCGGAAGGCTGCACCAGATCCTTTTGTATGTCGAAGTACTGCGAGGCTTCGAGCCTTGCTATGATCCGTTGTGTGGACATGTCCTTCGATGGGTCCAGTATCGCGATCCGTGAATTCTTTACCTCATTGGTAAGTGCGAAGCCAAATATGATGATTTGAACAATAGGCAAACCAAATAGGATGAGCAGGGTCTGCTTGTCCCTCCAGATATGATAGAATTCCTTTCGGATGAAAGCAATGAAAGGCTTGATAAGGTTACTGTTTCTGCCCATGTGTTTTAATCTGCGGCCCTTTTCGCATCACGTGCCAGTTGCAGGAATACTCCTTCCATGTTATCCGCATGGAGTGATCGTTTGAGGGAAGCCGGTGTATCCATGGCGGCGATCCTGCCGTCCACCATGATAGATACCCTGTTGCAGTATTCTGCTTCATCCATGTAATGCGTGGTCACGAAGACGGTCGTCCCTTCGTATGCGGCCTGATATATCATTTCCCAGAATTCACGTCTGGTCAGTGGGTCCACGCCACCGGTGGGTTCATCCAGAAATACGATCTGCGGTGAGTGGAACATCGCGACCGAAAAGGATAATTTCTGTTTCCAACCCAACGGAAGGGTCCGGACGAGCCGATCCTGTTCCTTGACCAGTTCAAGGGTTTTCAGGATCTCCTCTGTTTTCGATCTGATGGCGGGGATGCTCATTCCATATATACCACCGTAGAACCGCATGTTCTCTTTGATGGTGAGGTCTTCATACAGGGAGAATTTCTGGCTCATATAGCCGATGTGCTGTTTGATCTTTTCCGTCTGTGTATATACATCAAAGCCGCCTACAGTTGCTTTGCCTGAACTGGGTGAGCTGAGGCCGCAGAGCATGCGCATGGCTGTGGTCTTGCCGGCACCATTGGCTCCCAGGAATCCGAAGATCTCCCCTTTGCCTACCGTGAAGCTGATGTTGTCCACTGCGGTGAAATCCCCGAACCTTTTGGTCAGACTTTCTGCGGTGATGGAATATGTGGAATGCTTGTTCATGCCTTCGCCTCAGGAGTTTTCATCAGGCCCATGAAGATATCCTCTATGGAAGGAATGGCTGGGCGAATGAGGATGTCCCGGTGTCCGGCGGTATTCAGAAATGCAACCACTTCATTCTCCTGATCATCAGTCAATGTCAGGTGAAGGAAATCACCGAAGGGATGGACCGACTTCGTTTTTTCAAACCTGCGAAGGTCCTTTAGCAAACGGTACATCTCTGCACTTCGCACCTCCCATATTTTTTCAAGATGTTTTTCGACGAAGCCTTTTGGCTGGTCGATTCCCAGGATCCTTCCATCCTGAATGAGTGCCACCCGGTCACAAAGGGCGGCTTCATCCATGTACGGAGTGGATACGAGAATGGAGATACCTTCCTTTTTCAAACGGCTGAGCATTTCCCAAAATTCTTTTCTCGAAACGGCATCGACACCGGTGGTAGGTTCATCGAGGAACAGAACGGTTGGCCGATGGATAAGGGCACAGCATAGCGCCAGTTTTTGTTTCATGCCTCCCGAAAGCTTGCCTGCCTTTCTTTTTCTGAATGGTTCGATCTGTACATAAATATCTCTGATGAGCCCATAGTTCTCATCGATGGATGTATTGAAGATGGTGGCGAAGAAACGGAGATTCTCTTCCACACTGAGGTCCTGATAGAGAGAGAACCGTCCGGGCATGTAACCGACCTGTTCCCTGATCGATCTGTAGTCGGAGATCACATCCAGGCCGGTTACTCGGGCGCTACCTTTATCGGGCAGTAGTAATGTGGTGAGGATTCGGAACAATGTTGTCTTCCCGGCACCATCCGGCCCTATGATGCCGAAGAGTTCTCCTTGATCAACCGTAAAGGAGACATCCTTCAAAGCAGTCTTGATCCCTTTATCTTCCGTGGGATATGTTTTGACGATATGTTCAGCCTCTATACTGTACATGATGTCATTTGAATTGGACTTCTGCATACATGCCGATCTTGAGGTAACCATCATTGGGTACTTCAATCTTCATGGCATATACCAGGTTTGCTCTTTCTTCCTTTGTCTGTATGGTCTTGGGTGTGAATTCGGCTTTGTCGCTGACCCAGGAAATACGGCCCGGATAGGTCTTCCAGTTTTTCGCACCGTCATCGGTAAGGACTTTTACGGATTGACCAAGCTTTACCTGGGGCAATTGTGTTCCGCTAATATATGCTCGAAGGATGAGGGTGGATAGATCGGCGATCTTATATAAGGCCTTGCCTGGGGCGGTCACTTCGCCTGTCATGGCGTAACGTGCCAGTACCGTTCCATTGACGGGATTTGATACTCTACCTCGATCCACCTGATCCTGTAATTGTGCCGCTTTTTTCATCAGGGGATCTTTTTCGCTCAATACCGAGCGGTTTTGGGTACCCGAACTGGATAATTGAACCGCGATCTGTTTTCGTGTCACTTCGATCTGTTTTCTGATGATATCCACTTGCGTATTGATGTCATCCAGTTGTTTGCCCGTGGCGGCATTATCTTTCACTAAGTTTTCCATCCTGCGCTGTTCACGCATCAGGCCATTGAGTTGGACCTCCTGAACACTGATCTGTTCCTTGAGCAGCCTGATCTGCGGGTCTACATCCACCGTTTTTTCCTGTAGCGCACGGATGCTGGCCTGTACCTGATCTTTTTGAAGTTGTAAACCAGTGGCGTCGATACTGACGTATGAACTGTCTTTTGTGAGTCGGTCGCCTTCCTTTAGGTCAAGTATGAGTATCCTTCCTGCGATCTCTGAGGATACGATCACCTCGTCCGCTTCGAAAACACCTGCAGCATCGTTCTTCATGGAGCTATTGTCGCAGGATGAATGTGAAAGGACGAATAAGGCGGTGAATAGGTATGTGATTATTTTCATGATGTGCAACGATTACAGTTTCATTTTTTATTCCGGTCTTAAAGCATCGATGATGAAATCAGCCACATCAGCTTTTCTTTTTAAAAGCATCTGCTTATAGCTCGCTTCTGAAAGATGGCTTACCATCAGGAAAGCTGGTTTTGCCAGGAATGGGAACAGGCATAGTGAAAGCGTATTCAGGATCAGTTGTATGGGATCGATGGGTCGGATGACACCCTTGTTGACGGCGGCGGTGATCTCGTCACGGAACTTTCCGTAGGGCAATTGTCCCACGATCTCCTGGAATTTCGAGGATATGGATCGGTTGCTTTGGGAATGAAGGGTATTCAATATGAAAAGGGGGAGAGAAGGGTCTTCGATCATGAAGGATAGGTAGGCGTTCACGAAGGCACGGATCTTGTCTTGCAGGGAACCTTCTCCATCGAAGATCTCACTGACGCGCGGCAGCATGTTTCTCAGGGAATCTGAGAGGATGACTTCAAAAAGAGTCTCTTTGTTCCTGTAGTAATAATGTAGCAAGGCCTTATTGATGCCCGCCTCGTTGGCGATGTCCTGCATCCTGCCTCCTGAAAATCCTTTTTGGATGAAGATCTTCCGGGCGGCTTCGAGAATCCTTTTTTCTGTGCTTGTTTCCAAGTCGACCATGGTGTTAACCAAATGGTTTAACTATTTGGTTAATAAAGATAGGATTTCCGAATTTATGACCAGAGGTCTATTTTTTGGAAAATGGGGGATCCCCCAATAATATAATATTCTAAATATCAATAACTTATGAAAATGGCATTAGAGTTGTCGAATTTATCAGACTATTCGAATTCGATCCCTTGTGGGATGTACATAGGAAAATTTTAATGTCAAGGTTCTGATTTGGAAGACCAGGGAGCCTGTTTCCCTGGTTTTCAATGAATCCCCATCTTTTGATGGGGTTTTTCATTCATGGCGATCCCGGTCGGCCCTGCCGTTAAGATATTTTCTGATGCGCAGGAAAAGTTCATCCGGATTAAAGGGTTTTGCGATATAATCCTGCATCCCGGACTGGTTAATCCTTTCTCTGACGTCTGTGCTGACGGATGCGGTCAACGCAATAATAGGTGTATGGTCGTTGAATTCCCTGATCTTTCTACTGGCAGTATAACCATCCATTTCAGGCATCTGCAGATCCATGAGCACGATATCATATTTGTGGAATCGCATTTTCTCAACTGCGATCATTCCGTTCTCCGCGACATCCACGGTGGTGTTCCATCCTTCCAGTAATTGTGTGGCGAACAAAATATTGAAAGGGGTATCCTCTACAAGTAAAATATGCGCAAATCGGAGATCATGTTCTATGATCGTCATGGACTCGTCTTCTTTTTCCATGTTCAACAGGTAGGGGAAATCCAAGGTGAAATGAAATTCCGAACCTTTGCCGAGTTGGGTATTCACCTTGATCTCGCTATTCATCATGGTGAGCAATTGCGAGGTGATGGCCAAACCTAATCCTGTGCCACCGAACTGACGGGTGATGGAACTGGATGCCTGGGAAAAAGGCATGAAAATGTGTTCGAGGTTTTGCTCAGCAATACCCACTCCGGTGTCCCGGATGGCGAAGTGGATGGTGCAGCGGCTGTTGTCGATTTCATACAATCTCAATTTCAGCGTTACGGTGCCGTTTTGAGTGAACTTGACCGCATTGGACAAGAGGTTGTTGAGGACTTGCATGAGTCTAAGCTGATCTCCCAATACCCGATGCGGGATCTTCCCATCTACGGAAAGATCCATCGTGTTACCCTTTTCATGAGCTTTGATCTCATTTGCGAGGAAAAGGTCATTCACTAATTTACGCAGGTCGAAAGGGGAGTTTTCCAGTTCCAATTTGCCGGCTTCTATCTTACTGAAGTCCAGGATATCGTTGATCAAAGTGAGCAGGTTGTCCGCGGAAGTTCGGAGTACCTGGAGGTTTTTGATCTGATCGGGTCTCGGATCCTTGTGCAACAGAATATGGCCAAGCCCAATCACGGCGTTGAGCGGAGTGCGGATCTCATGACTCATGATGGACAGAAATTCCGATTTGGCGATATTGGCCTTCTCCGCTTCCGTTTTGGCTTGGAGCAATTCAATTTCAGCTTCTTTTCTTTTATTGATCTGTTCATTTAGGTAGCTCACGACATCCAGAAGATTATCCTCATTCTTATTCACGGCATGTTCCTGATCCGAATCGATCTGGCTTATGGCGTCCTGCAGTTTTTCAATGGATTCGCGACGTACGCTGACCTCTTCCTGCAATCTGGATTGGATCTCTATGTATTCCTTTTCGCTGATGAGGAACGCATGGTCGGATAGTTCCCGGTCTCTTTCGAATGCATTGTAGGAATCATTGATCGACTCGATGAAACGGAGCAGGGTTTCATCGAGGTCTTTCCCTGCGGAAAGGTGTTTTTTGATCTGTTTCGACAGCAGTTTGTGATAAGACATAATTGTACGGATTACTTCTCGTCGATGGTGGTGATGGTCATGGTCTGGTTGTGGAGTTCACAAGGATTGTTCCGGGATAACGGGGAGATCTCACCGTAAGAGTAGAATCCGGTCAGGAAGGTGCTATCGCCGAAGGTGTCGGATATGGCATCTACTTCTTCATCGATCCTTTTATCCAGGATGATCTTTCTTCCCACGCAACTGATGAGTAGGGCCAGCTTTGGTGTATATTCAATGCGCTCGGGGAAGGACTGGAGTGCGGCCTGGGTAGCAGCGTCGATGAGTTTATCGAAGTTGGCTTTCATGAACCGGACCAGGGATCCTTCCGGGACATCACCCGCGAAGACCATGCTTTGGTCCGTGGCATCTATCGAAAGTATCGTCCTTACCACGGATTCATTATGACCGGGTAAGGTTACTGCAAGCGGGAACAGCAAAGCCGATCCGGGAAGTTCATCAGCATACTTTCCGAGGTAGATCTTATATAGTTCGAGTGCATTGTTGCCATCGATCTCGAACAGTTTATTGGCTTTTGCACGGGTCACCTTTCTTTCCGGTCCGAACATATCCCATCCTCCCATGGAACCATGGGTAATGAGGAGATCTTTTCCATAAAAGCCGATGGCGGCGATCTTTCCTGTTTGTGCTGGACCATTAAGACCTACTAAAGTAGTCTCGAAACGTGCCGCATCGCCGGCCAAACCTCCGGTGATGGGAACCCGGCCTTTATTTGATCCTTCCATTCCCCTGACCAGCTCACTCCCATTCACGGTGCTACCATCAGAGAGTACCAGTACATAGGAGAGACCCTCGTTATCCAAAAGCCCGAACAGTTCCTGCCCTGCGGAGAAACTGCTATCATGGTTTTGGATATCGACGGATACAGATTTGAGCTTGGTCTTTTGGAATGAGATAGCGGTAACCGAAATACTTTCATCATGTACGCTGTTCCCGAAAATCTCACCGGCAGTTGAACAGAGCAGAATGATGGCATTCGGATACATGGCGGACAAATATTCATAGACTTCCGTACCGCCCAGACGGGTGCGGGCGCCGAAACCGATAACGAGATCTGCCTTGTCGCGATCGAGCAAGTCATTTTTTTCATCGGCCAGGGTTTGTCCATCTTTTATCAGTAGGGATTCGATTTTCATAGTTCTGGGATTTGACAGTTATGAATTATCTAAAAAGGTTGAATTCTACTCGGAGTTCCTGGAATACTTGTGACATGACGGATTCCAGATTTTTGATGTGGGCAGGGATATGTTCATGGCCAGAACTGCTCTTTCCTGCCCTCTCTATCTCCCGTATTGTTTCCTTCAAGCCTAATATACCCATATTGTCGATACTCGGTTTCAGTTTGTGTGCCAATGCTCCCATGGTCGTGTGGTCGCCTGATTCAAATTTCTCTCGGATCTCCTGGACGATCGGCTCTGACTGTTCGATGAAGAGGTTCACCAGTTTGGTTACAAAGGCATCGTTCCCCCTGCTGATATTCCTGATGCCGGCCAGGTTGTAGGATTTTTCGCTGCTGATTGGTATTTCGATGCTGGGGATATATTCCCATTTCGGCTTGCCGAGCCAATGAGAGATCATATTCACCAATTCTTCTTCTTTGAAAGGCTTCGAGACATAATCATTCATTCCGGCCTCGATGCATTTGTCATTATCTCCTTTGATCGCATTTGCGGTCAGCGCGATGATCGGGATATCTAGACTTATGTCCTTTCGAATTATCCTGGTGGCTTCGATACCATCAAGTATGGGCATCTGAACGTCCATGAGCAGCAGGTCGGGATTTTCGGACTTCAGCAATTCAATGGCTTCGCGCCCGTTGGCGGCCTCAAGGGTGGTCGCATGATAGTTGCCCAGTATGGTGGTGGCTACTATACGGTTCATCTCGTTATCGTCAACGACGAGTATCCTTTTGCCCTTGAGCAGATTCGAATCCATCTGGATTGTTTCGCGGATGGGGATACTATCCGTGGTGCCTTTATTGAATTCGATCTGGCAAGTGACGGTAGTTCCCTTTCCTTTATCGCTGTCCACATGAATGTACCCTCCCATGAGTTCGACGAGTTGTTTGCAGATGCTCATGCCCAAGCCCGTACCGCCGTACTGGCGGGTGATGGATGAGTCTTCCTGCTCGAATTTGTCAAACAGGTGCTCGATGAATTGTTTATCCATCCCTATCCCTGTATCTCTGACACTTATTCTGATGGATTGGGTTTTTTCGGTCTGTTTCATCAATTCGCAACTGATCATGACCGACCCGTGCTCGGTGAATTTGATAGAGTTGCCGATGAGGTTAAGCAGGATCTGGTTGATGCGGTAAGGGTCACCCAGCAATACTCTTGAGATATCTTCGTCGTATCGGTAGATCCGGAGGTCAAGGCCTTTCTCCGTGGCTTTTTGTAAAAGTATCTGGAATGATTGTTCCACAACGGCTCGCAATTCAAACCCTATTCGCTCGAGCGTCAGTTTGCCTGCTTCGATCTTGGACAGGTCAAGAATGTCATTGATGATGACCAGCAGGTTGTCTGATGCACCCAGAATGGTGTCCAGGAAGAATTGTTGCTTATGGTCCAGCTTTGTCTTGTCCAGCTGGTTGGCCATGCCCATGATGGCATTCATCGGCGTCCTGATCTCATGGCTCATGTTTGCGAGGAATGCCTCCTTGGTACGGGAAGAATCCTCCGCAGTTTTTTTGGCCTGCAGCAACTGGTATTCCATCACTTTCTGCTTGGTGATGTCCAGATGGATGCCTATCGAACCTTCTGATTCGCCTTTTTCATTGAAGCGGGGAGCACCGGAGATCAGCCACCACTTTAGTTCGCCACGCTTGTTCTTGACGACGATCTCATAAGCGTCCATGACACCTTCCTTGCGCAACTCGTTCTTCTTGTCCATGATCTCTCGGTTATCTCCTTTCAAGAAGAGTTGCGAGGCCACTTTGCCCAGGATCTCATGCTCATCGTAACCGCTCATCTCACAGAAAGCCTTATTGGCGAAGAGTATCTTCTCATCCTTGTCAACCTCCATGAGGCCAAGATGCATATTGGCAATGATGCTCCGGTATTTCTCCTCTTTCTTCCGGATCCGGTTCTCGAATTCCTTGATGGAGGTGATATCTGCGTGAGTGCCCAGAACTTTTAGCGGCTTATCTTCCGGGTCTCTCTCTACGATCACACCCCGGTCCAATATCCATCTGATGCTTCCATCCTTATGGATCATCCGGTATTCCAGAGAGTGGTGGTCTATTTCTCCCCTGCTGTATTTCCTGTCGTTTTCCTCCAGCATCCAACGGTCGTCGGGATGGGTGTTGTTCCACCAGAGTCGGGCATTGTCGGTGATATCGCTGAAGGAATAGCCGAACAGATTCCTGTCCGTATTGGAGAAGTATGTCACGCCTGTCTGAAAATTGTGTTCCCAAACATTGTCTCCTATCTTTTCCAGCGCGAGTCGGAATCGTTTCTCGTATTGTCTGATGCGCTCCTCAATGAGTTTATTCTGCGTGATGTCCTCCTCAAGGGCAAAGAATCCGGATACCTTGCCCTGATCATCACGAATGCATTGCCCTTGGATCCGGATCCAGTATTTCTCGCCGGTCTTACGATAATTGATGATCTCGCAGTTGTAAGGTTGCCCGTTCGCGATCTGACGCTTCAGAAAGGCAACCGTATTGGGGTCTGATTCGGGTCCCTGCAGAAAAGAGCCTGGCCTTTTACCGATACTTTCTTCAAGGGAGTATCCTGTGATCTGGGTGAAGCTTTTGTTCACCCAGGTGATCCGACCTTCCAGATCGGCAAAGATGACCGCGTTGATGTTGTCTTCGGCCACCAAGGAAAGGATACGTAGCCTCTCATCCTGTTTTTTCTTGGCATCGATATTCTCGATAACAGAGAAGTACTGTGTGACGCGGCCGCTTCGGTCCTTGATGGGCTGACCTTTTACGCTACCCCAAAAATGGCTGCCATCCTTTCGGTATAATACGATCTCTATCTGGAATGCCTCGCCCTGAAGGAAGGCATTCATCATTTGGCGAAGCGTATCCTTGTTCGTTTGTGGGCCTCGGCAGATCTCGATAGGGGTTTTATACAGTGCTTCTTCCCGGGTAACGCCGGTCAATTGGATAAAACTTTCGTTCATCCAGAAGATCTTTCCATCTGGATGGGTGAAGATCACTCCATTCTCATTGGACTTGGCGACCACAGCGATCCGTTCCAGTTCGCTACGGTCTGTGGTCAGGAGTTTTTTCTGTTCGTTCAGTTTTTGGAGTACATCCTTCAGTTCTGTAGTGGAGATCTCCTGTGTCTTGAGAACGTGGAGAAGGTCGATCAAGGGATCGTGGTGTGCAAAATCTTTGAGGTTGAGTCCCTGAGCGCGCACCTGTTCCATGGATCCGAACCAGGGAGATCCTATGAATAGGAATTGTTTTTTTTCGGCAAGGTATTCGAATTCACCCCTTAGGGTCAGTCCATTCGACTTCAGTACCTCCACGATGCAAAGTTGGTTCAGGATTTTTTTCAGGCTTTCCGGATCAGGGGTATCCAGTGTGGGACGTTTGATATGGAAGCTTCCGGAGAAGGATCTTCCATCCTGTTTTGGGAAGATTTTATGTAGGGAGCGTCCCATACCGATCGTGTTCATCTCCTCATCCAAGATTATATGGAAGGGGAAGAGTCGGTCGAACTGTTCGTGATCAAATGATATTTTAGTTTTTTTTGGCATCTTCACCAACTTACCTTGAATATTTCGTGGTCATCACCCGCGGTTCTGCTTTGCAGGAGCTCGATCTCAACGGGTGTATTGTACAATTTCCCAAGGCCGGAGAGTAGCCCCCTTACGAATTCCTGAAGCCCTTGGCGTTTGGAAAAATAGTGGACGTTTATGCTGTTTGGGGAAACATGGGACACCCGGAATTCTGGAGGTGTGAGCTTCGGATAGATCAGCATGATCCTGTTGTGGAAAACAGGAAGGTTCTCGAGGAATTCTTTCAGGTTGGCTCCTCCGGCTTCCATCAATCCACCGTACTTTTCCTTTCCGGTCTTGAGCACCCACCATTCACCGAAGGCGATCAAGACATCACCAATCGGCATGTCGAGCACCTCAGATGCGGCGCCAGCGAGTTTGAAGGTGATGTCGTCATTATATGGTTCATTGCTGATGAAGAATTCCACATCCACGCCACTCTTTTCTTTCACGGCATTCCATTTATCCGCTCCGAAATGGGAAGTGACCAGATCTTCTATGGCCTTGTTAACGATCCCGTACATGGTGTTTATTTTTATAGGTTGATTTCCTTGGTCTGAAGCATTTTATAGATGGTGGACTTTCCGATGTCCAGTTTCTCGGCGACATGCAGCACGTCGTTATCATATTTCTTCAGGTAAAAGCGGATGATGTCGCGGGTGTAGTCGCGAAGGGGTTTTTCAACTGCGGTATAGATCTCGTCGTTCCTTGTTGTGGGGAAGGATATATCATCCGCCTTGATCTCCTTACCATCGCTCATCACCACGGCCAGTTCGATCATTGCCTTGAGTTCGCGAACGTTCCCGGGATAGTTGTACTGCATGAGCTTTTCCCGGGCATCCTGAGCTATGGAGATCGATCTGATCTTGTTCTCTCTGGCGAAGTCCTCGGCGAAATGTTTTGCCAGGATGAGTATATCATTGTCCCTTTCCCGGAGCGGCGGCAACTCGATGGGGAGCCCCATGATCCTATAGAAAAGGTCTTCCCTGAACCTGCCCTGCTTGACTTCCTGGGCAAGGCTTTTATGGGTGGCCACGATCAGTCGTACATCTAATCTGATCTTCTCGTTACCACCCACGCGGGTTACCTCCCTTTCCTGAAGGACGCGTAGCAATTTGCTCTGCAGCCCCATGTCCAATTCCGCGATCTCATCGAGGAAGATGGTACCTCCGATGGCATCTTCGAATTTTCCTGTTTTTCGACCAATGGCTCCTGTGAAAGCTCCTTTTTCATATCCGAAAAGTTCACTTTCTATCAGTTCCCGAGGTATTGCCGCCATGTTCACGGCGACGAAAGGCATTTTCCTGCGGTCCGAGTTGTAGTGTATGGCTTTGGCCACCACCTCCTTGCCCGTGCCGGTCTCGCCGTTTATCGAAACATTGATGGTGGTCTTGGAAGCCTTTTCCATCAGGTGGAAGATCTTTTTGAGGGCCGGGCTCTTACCCTTGACACTTTTCTCGAAATCATATTTCTGACCCAACTCCTCCCTAAGCTGCGTGACCTGTTGTCGCAGGTGCTGAGTTTCCCTGATCTTGATGATGGAATTCCACAGTACATCCTTGGTGTTCTCATCCTTTACCAGGTAATCCGTCACGCCCATTTTCAAAAGACCCACAGCAATAGCGACATCCTCCTGTGCACTGATGGCGATGATGGGAACTGTGGAATCATGCTCTCGGATCTTTCCATAAAGTTTATCCCCCGTCATGTCCGGTAGGGAAAAGTCCATGGTGATCAGGTCGGGTTGCTTATAAAGATTGGCCAGGCATTCTTTTGCCGTGGAATAGCGGACGATGGCGTAATCCGGATTGAGTGCGAGGTGGTATTCCAGGACCTCTCCGTACCACGGGTCATCTTCAATGATATAGATCTTGTAAGGATTCATTAATAATTTTTTATCTCGAACAGTATTCACCTGAATCTTCACGCAGATCCAGGCGGGTGAGTTTCCTTGAACTAAATAGGACTTGTCCAAGACTGGTCAGGTGAGCTCAAAATCCAATGGAAGGAAAAATTTCCAAAATTTGGAAAATTCAAAAACCAATTTTTGAGCACACTCACTGACCGATTTTTTTAAAAAGTAATAATATGTTGATAAACAATATTTTAAATAACATATCCAGTACTCAATACACAGCTTATTTCCAACTTTTTTTAACCGTAAAACACATCCATCATCGAGTCTATCTTATGCTTTCGTTCGGGGGCTGTCCAAGATAATACTAAAATTGGATTTTCTTCCAATATTTGGAAATTTTCTCCGATGAAAGGAAATATGGAATAAGGGGGAATTTTTAAAATGTTGTTTTCCAGCCGCTTGTCCATTTGGCATTAATATGGCTTTTATAGATGAAAATAGAATGACATGGAAAACAATCACGATATAAAAATCTTTTTAGTTGATGATGACCCTTTCTGCCTGAGTTTGTATGATGGGCATCTGAGAAATCTGGGATATCATGATATCTCCAAGTTCGATAACGGCTTTTCCTGCCTCGAGGCCATTGGCCAGAAGCCAGACATCATCTTCATCGACCAGACCATGGAAGGGTTGACGGGTATCGATGTGCTTAAGCGCATCAAGTACAAGGATCCGGATATATATACTGTATTCGTATCTGGTATAGAAGATATCAAGATCGCCATCAATTCCATCAAAAATGGCGCATTTGATTTCATCATCAAGAATGAAGACGTGTTGAAGAAAATGGAAAAAGTGATGAAGGAGATCATCACGATCCAGTTGACGTTGAAGAAAAAGCCCCAGGAGATCTATTTTTAAATCACCAGCTTTCTACCATGGAGATCGGACCAGAGTCGGTGCGTTCTTTCCTGGATAAACTGAAAACCCCCGCCAACGCGGGGGTTTTTAATTTCATGTCCGGCGCTCCCGTATCTGTCTGTTTTCATCTGATCAAGGCACTGACCGAGGAGACGGGATGTCCATATTTCCCATAAGGCGCTAAAGGATCTTGTTCGTGTATTAGACTTGACCATTTTTCCTTCATCTCATGTTGATGAGAGATGGAGCGTTGGGGAGATGTAGCTGGCGGTTTAAGCAGGTAGGTCCCTAAAATGAATAGGGAGAATACCGTAAGAAATTGCAGACCGGCTTTCATGGTTGGTAAGGATTATTACCTATTATAATGCACATTTAGGTTATTTATTGCCCCTCTGGACTTTTATGGATGTCTGGCACGTATAGTATTTTGATTGTCAATCGAAGGGATACCGAAATAGTTTTCAACCATTTGAATGGGCAGACATATGTTGTCCCGCGGCCTACCTTTCTGATACGGATCGACACATGCTTCAATTATTCGATAGTTACCCCATAATGATCGGGTTTTCATATTTTTAGACATGCGAAATCTGCCCCGATTTTTCCTGCTTGTGGATATCGGCTTCCTCTTATACTGGCTGATCACCTCATTCAAACTCATCCCACTCCAATACCTGTACCAGGATTATTCGGATCCACGGCTCGTGGCTTGGAACTGGAGCTTCTTCCCAATAGACATGCTCATTTCTGCCAGTGGTCTGTTCAGCCTTTGGCTGAGGAGGAAAGGAGATCCGAGGTGGACTAGACTGGCCCTCACCTCTCTGATCCTGACCATGTCATCCGGACTCATGGCCATATCGTATTGGGTATTTGCTCATGATTTTTCACTGCAATGGTGGGTGCCGAACCTATTCCTGCTGTTCTATCCGCTGTTCTTCATCGGCAGGATCATGAAAAAGCCGGAATGATCGGTAAGGCAGGACATCATTAATGGAAAGGGTTTTTCGGGACCGCTATATAGGCACAGGAAAACCAGTACATTCAGCGTGTGAAAATAAAACCAACCATAATGAAACGTTCCGAATTCATACGTACATCCGCTTTTGCAGGGATCAGCCTGTCCATGTCATCCTTTTCTTCTTTCACCCAGGCTTCCAGTAAAGTGATGGGAGCGCAGTTGTGGACCATACGTGAGGATCTCAAGAAAGACCTCCCCGGCTCATTGAAGAAATTGTCTGCATTGGGTTATACCGAGATCGAATTATTCGGATATGACGGGTCCTTCTGGGGTCGGGATGCAAAGACCTTAAAGAAGATCTGCGTGGACAACAACCTGAAGATTGTGAGTTCTCATTATGATACAGGAAGGGTCGATCAGGCATTGGGGACTTTGGTCAATGGATGGGACAAGGCAGTGGAAGATGCGCAAACCTTAGGTTGCCAATACATGCTTTGCGCATGGCTGCTTCCGGCTGAGAGGGGCAAACTCGATATGTACAAGGAATTGGTCGATCTGTTGAGCCGATCCGCTGAAAAAGTGAAGAAAGCGGGCATGCAATTCGCTTATCACGGTCATGACTTCGAGTTCGATGTGGTCGATGGTGTCACCCCTTATGACCTCATTCTGGAGAAAACGGACAAGGAAATGGTGATGATGGAAGCAGATCTCTACTGGATCACCAAGGCCGGGAAAGATCCCATCGCTTATTTCAAAAAACATCCGGGCAGATTCCCCCTCTGGCATGTCAAGGACATGGATCAGAAAGGAGATTTCACCGAGGTGGGTGCCGGCCATATCAATTTTGACGCCATTTTCGCAGAACGGAATACAGCTGGTCTGAAACATTGGTTCGTCGAACAGGATGAATGTACTGGAGATCATTTCGAGAGCTTGAGGAAAAGCCATGACTATATCGCGAAGAAACCTTGGTGACCATTTCTGACGATGTATTCCTGATCATACCAACCTAATTGGATGATAATCCCTCCCCGGCTTTATTTCCCTAAGCTGTTAAATGTTAATTTCGCCTCAACATGGTGGAGAACATCGAACCCAAACCCGGGGAAATTTGGGCGATCACGGGAGCAAGTGAAAGTGGGCACAGCGATTTTCTTCGCCGGTTCATGAGCAGGAACTCAGTCTGGATCTCCTATAAACACCCTTTCCGGAATCTTTCCAACACGACCGAACTGTATTATCAGCAACGCTTCAATTCCTGCGATTCGGAGGATTCCATGACCGTATCTGAATACCTTGACGCTGCGTCCCAGGGGCATGATCTGCCAGACCGGCTGGTCGGTCATATACGCCATGTTCTACAACTAGAACCGCTGATGGGGGAGCAGCTCATAAAGCTTTCCAATGGAGAGACGAGGAAAGTACTCATTGCTGAAGCCTGGACAAAACAACCCGAAATGCTCCTGCTCGATCATCCTTTGACCGGTCTTGATGTTGCGAGCCGTTCCAGCTTCAATGGCATCTTGAAAGAGATCGCAGCTTCAGGAAGAACGATCCTGATGGCGTCTGGCCCTTATGATATCCCTGATGCTGCCAGCCATGTCGTGGTGATGAGATCAGGAGAAGTGGTGGAGGTTTGTGAACGGGAAAGGTTCGATCCTGCGAAGTTCAATCTGGTCAGGGACATCGTTATCGACACGGATTTGCTGGAAATTTTGTTGGCCAACAGGAACAAGACAACATTCCATAAGATCATCAGCATGTCCCATGTCAGCATATCCTACGACGGTAGAAGGATCCTGAACGATATCGATTGGGAGGTCCTGCCCGGACAGCGCTGGGCTTTGACGGGTCCCAATGGTGCGGGGAAATCTACCTTATTGAGTCTGGTGATGGCGGACAATCCACAGGCCTATGCCAACGATATCATCCTTTTCGATCGCAAACGGGGCTCAGGAGAAAGTATTTGGGACATCAAAAGGGAAACCGGGTTCGTGTCGCCCGAATTCTATCAGTATTTCCCCATGGAGGCACAATGCATACATGTGATCGAATCCGGCTTCTTTGATACAGTAGGTCTTTTCCGGCCATCAAGACCAGAGTTGGAAGCCATTTGCCTGCAATGGATGAAACTCTTCCATATAGAAACTTACGGCATGAGATCGTTCAGCATGGTGCCGCCTGATGTACAGCGTCTTTGCCTGCTTGCAAGGGCACTCGTGAAGAACCCCTCTCTCCTCGTGCTGGACGAACCAACTCAAGGTCTGGATACATCCCAACAAAAATTCTTCGTCCGATTGATTGATGAAATTTGTGGGTTATGCGAAGTGACCATGATCTATGTGAGCCATTATCGGGAGCACATACCAAGTTGTGTGAATAGGGAACTCAAACTGGAAAATGGGGGAAGGATATCTTAATGGCTTTTCGTGATCGATTTTTCCAACTAATAATTTCAATCTCAGCAGATCGATGATCGAGATCAAATTGACGGAAACGGACAAGGAATTAATTGGGATTAGAGCCCTGCAGGAATCCAACCTCCATCGGAATCTTTCCATTGAAGAGGCTTCCGAAGAGGGATTTGTGACCGCCTCATATACGCTGGAATTTCTGAAATACATGCATGAGGCCCATCCTTCCGTGATCGCCAAGGATGGGGATGAGGTGGTGGGATATGCTTTGGTCGCGACCCATGCAGTCCGCCATCAACATGATCTTCTTAAAGGTTTATTCAGTGAGATCGATGCCCTTGAATACAAGGGTTTGATCATGAAAGGGCGTCGTTATGTGGTGGTCGGCCAGCTTTGTGTGGGAAAGGGATACCGGGGCAAAGGCCTGGCAAAGCGCATGTATGATTTTTTCCGGGATGCACTCAGGGAAAAATATGATTTTGCCCTCACGGATGTGGTCAGCTCCAACCTGCGTTCACTTCGTGCGCATGAGAAAACAGGATTCATCGTCGCGGGAACATTACAATATGGAGGTGTGGACTGGGATCTGGTATTGTGGGATTGGACAAGATGAACAGGATGGATCTTGCCTTGAATTTTCATCGGGAACTTACATGAATATGATTGAGGTCAAATTTGCTGAAACTGAAGATGAACTGAGGGATATGCGCGCACTTCAGTTGTTGAATCTGCGCCAACATATTTCCGGCGAAGAAGCCATATCGGAAGGTTTCGTGATGGCGGAATATTCACTGGAATACCTGATGGAGATGCATGCTTCGACCCCGGCCATCATTGCCAAGGAAGGAGTGCAGTTGGCTGGATATATCATGTTGGCGTCTAAAGATGTTCGGGAAGGGCACCCATTATTGCAGGGCCTTTTCCAGGCAATCGATTTGATACCATACAAAGGCCATATGTTGAAGTCGGCAAATTATATCGTCGTCGGTCAGGTCTGCGTGGGTAAGGAATTCAGGGGCAAGGGACTTTTCGATCGCATGTATTCTTTTCTGCAGGAAAATCTTAAGGATCGGTTCACTTATTGTGCCTGTGATATCGCCCAGGATAATAAACGTTCCCTTAAGGCGCATATGCGAATGGGCTTTCAGATCATTGGCAAACTGACGTTCGGGGAACTGGATTGGAATGTGGTGCTATGGGACTGGCAGACAGGTGAACACTGATGCCCAGGTCAACGTATATTTAGGGCAGACATACCCCGGATTTAGGGGTAAAATTATTTCTCCCTCGTGTTCATGTAACCGAGGAAGGTCACCACATCAGATTCGTTCTTCAATTTGTTCTTGTTGCTCTTCAGCCAACTTTCTGCTGCATCATCCAGCTTGAGCTCCTGGGAAATCTTGGCATGCTCCAAGGAGCTGAGGGGGTGCAGGTAGTTGAATTCACCGATGGCGTATTGTGATTTGTTGATGAAACGGGATTCTTTCTTTCCTTGTAATGGATCATAGTTGCTGACCTTGATCTCTGCTTTTTGTAGTTCCATCAGTCTCCATTTTCCATCGTTGGCGACTCGGTAGTAAAAGAGCATGTTGTTGTTGTTCAGATCGGGGAAAGCCTCGAAAATGGCAAGCAGTTGGGAGGTGTCTTTTGCTTTGAACAGAATGATCTTGGGGACTGTGGCAGGTTCTGCAACCAGTTCGACCCCCGAGTTATTGATGTAATGCACCTGCCCGGTCAGCAGATTGATGCGGATCTGGTCCAGCTTCACCCCCGAGCCATTACGCAAAATGAGATAACCGGGATTCCATCGATCATCCCAGAAAGGCGATCCATACACATCGGCGTAGGTGATGGTTTCCGCTTTTTTCTGACCTATCGTTGCCGGATCACTGTATCTGACAACGCCATAAGTTGTAGCACTGGCACCTGAAACCTCCAGTGTTCCTTGTTGCGCCATCGCGTGGAACAGGAAGGCGATGAAAATGAGGCTGAAGAAGGTCTTGCGCATATGTCCGGTTTTGATTATTAATTTACGTTGAAATAAAAAGAGTTCATAGGGTTACCCGCGAATATTTTCCTCAAATCGATGCAGTTCATAATAGTTATAGAATCAACGTAAGGAAAGTATTCTATCTTTTACTGGTGGAAGGACCGGCAGTTCGCTGGAGGTTCTGTTCAGGTAGAAGTAACTGACGGAAGTATAGTCATCCACACGATAGAAGTTCACCCAACCTTTTGGGAAATCCGCATCTGTGATCTTAGGGGTAACAGGCAATTCATACAATCTGGCGAAGCCATCCCGTCCATCAACTGAGATGGGGTCCAGTGGTATCCCCTTTTGATACAGTTCACGTACTTCCTGAAAATCCCCCCCGCCGATCTCTTGCAGCACGACGCGGATATCCTTCATGAAGTAAATGGCATCGGGCAAATGCCAGCGGTAAAAATCATATTGTTTGGTTTCTTTATCAGCTAAATGACATCCCTGATACCAATTCGAATAGGCGGATAATCCCCATCCCGTACCGACATAGTCTTCCGTTCCGGTGCCGTTGATGGTCGGATATTTTGAATCTCCATCTAGGTACATCTTGACTTCACCTTCGCCCCACCAGGTATTTTCATAGGCCTTGTCCACGTTCACCCCGACACTCATGCCCAGGAAGCGGCCTTTTCCTTTCACTTTAGGCAGCACTTCGAAATCCTGTTTGAGCAGGTTGCTGCGTTGTCGTGTCCAATAGGCGTGGAAATACTGGGCGTCTGCAGGTAATGAAGGCAACAGCACATAGTCGATATCATAAAACAACAACCCTTGTAGGCTATCACCTTCGTTCGTGATCACCACTTTAGCGCCTTTTCGAAAGGGCATCGGGATGATACAATTGTAAGACCGGCCTTCCGGACTCGAGAATAGTGCAGATTGGAAGGTTACGGTGCGTCCCAGATTGGCCAGGAAGAAATCACCAAAAGGCACGTCTACTGCCGGTTTTACATCTCCATCCCAGAAAATGCGGAACCGCATGCTGCGTAAGGTCTTGGGATCGCGATCCCTGACGGTGAACCACATGCGTTGTATGATACCGGTACCGCTGATATTCAATAATGTTTTGGATTCACCCGCTTTCAATCTTTCGAATGCATTTCCTTTTGCCGTCTTGTTTGTCTGGCCACCAGCACCTTTTTTACCATCGGGGTTTTCGAAACTGCTGATGGATGAACTAGCCCCGTCGGGAACGCGGAAAATCTCCTGTGCCTTCATGTTGAGGGAAAAGGAAAGGGTTAGGAACAGGATGAACTGGCGCATGGTCTTGATATTTGGGATAAAGCTAATGGATTGCAGCATATCTGTCTCCAAGGGATTACATTCATCATGGTCATTTCGGCGGGTATCTTTAGTTTTAACCTACAACCCAAGCCATGAATTTCTCCCGTATATATTTCCTTGTTTCCCTGGGGATCTTTTTCATCCAACAAACGCATGCGCAAAAGATATCTTTGAGCATCCATAAGTTGACGGCGGACTTTCATGTTTTCACCACCTGGCAGTCCTTCAAGGGGAGCTTTTTCCCATCAAATGGGATGTATGTGGTCACTTCAAAAGGGGTGATCATGGTCGATACTCCATGGGACAGTACACAATTTCAGCCCTTATTGGACAGCATTCAGGCACGCCACGGGAAAAAGGTGATTGTCTGCATCGCCACTCATTGGCATGATGATCGAAGCGGAGGACTTGAGTTCTACAGAAGAAAGGGGATTGCCACCTATGCTACCTTACGGACCGATCTGTTGGCTCAGCAACACGGCGAGAAAAGGGCTGAATTCATGATCACCAAGGATACCTTGTTCCGCGTTGGCCAATATGCATTTCAACTTTATTACCCCGGGGTAGGCCATACGCCGGACAATATTGTTATCTGGTTCGCTAAACAAAAGATACTTTATGGTGGTTGCCTGATCAAAAGCGAAGAGGCGAAGGATCTGGGCAATACTGCCGATGCTGACATTAGAGCATGGGCGAGATCCATCCATAATGTGAGAGAACGCTTTGGAAAAGCTGCATACATCGTTCCCGGTCATCAAACCATTGGTAACGATCGGTTGATCGATCATACTCTCGAACTCATTCGCGAAGAATTGGAAAAAGAAAAAGAGGATGATGAGGAGAAAGATTGATCTGTCCGCCCGATGCTTCAGCGAGATGATCAGAACAAGCTGTCTTTGTCTGTTCCGGTGAATTCCATCCGATATACGCAGGGAAGCGGTTTCTATTTTTCTGATTTACTCAAGCTCTTATAATATCCTTCCAGGAAATTCAATTTGTTTTTTGTGGGCAAGGTGACCGCTTCTACTTTGGAATCCAGAATAAGAACCAGTTGTTGTTGATTATCGAAAGCAGGCCATGTGGGCAGTCCGGCTCCGTTTGGGTTTCCTGTTTTAGTGAAATGGACCCAATAACTGGACATGCTGGATGATAGTGTCCTGTCCGTTTCCTCATAAGGTCGATTGACCTTATACAGATTATCATACGCATAAGGGACCTCGCCTGTATGGAATGCACCGAAAGCAGTTTCCTCCGTATAGGCCGGCACCTTTCGGTTAAAGTTGTATACGTAAACACCAGCTTTCCCACTTGCTGTCTGTATCCTGGCCCAGCTGTATACTTGTACGCCAAAAGTTTCATCCCGATTCATGTCGCTCTGCGATCTTGCTGCCTCCTGATCGTTGCTCCCTGGGTAAACAGTCAACGCGGCACCGGCCTGATCACCGAATCGTTTCCTGATCTGCTCCTGATAGGCGTCGGCTGATAAAGGCTTGCCCATTATCCTATCTTCTCCGTTCCACCCCATGATCAGCGGCACATCGTTCTGTTGGCTCGCCATATAGATGTCATGTACAGAGTTTGGCAATACATATCCATCCTCCACCGGGAAGGCCATCGGTGATTTTGACTTCAGGATCATCTCAGCTGGGAGGGAACGTAGATCTTTCAAAGAGTTCGCTCCAAGAGATGAGGCCAGCTTGACACCCATGTTCTCCGCTTCGGTCAATGTGACCTTTGGGCGAAGCATACTTGGCAATATACTGGCTCCACTTTCAGCGATGGCACGCTGGAAAAGTCCTTTTGCCAACGGGGAAGCGCAAAGGAAATTCACCGCAAAGGCCCCAGCAGATTGGCCTGCTATCGTTACCCTTTCCGGATCGCCACCAAATGAAGCGATATTCCGCTTCACCCATTGCAGGGCGGCGATCATGTCCAGCAAAGCATAGTTTCCCGAAGCGTGGTAGGGTGCTTCTTTTGACAATTCCGGGTGCACGAGAAACCCAAAAGTGCCCACACGGTAGTTGATGGAAACGAATATGATGTCCTTCTTCGCCATGTTCGTTCCATCATAAATGGGACAACCCGCACCCCCACTCTGAAAGCCCCCTCCGTAGATATATACCAGAACGGCTTTTTTTGCTGAACGGTTCAGTGATGCGGTCCACACATTCAGGTATAGACAATCTTCGCCAATCGGTTCCTTGGGTATCAGATACTCCTCGGACCAGTACATGAAGGGGGTGGGAGAGGCCTGCACGGGGCTTGCTGCGAACGTTGTGCATGGTCTCACGCTCTTCCATGCATCCATGGGCTGCGGGGCCCTCCAGCGCAGGTCACCTACAGGAGGTTTGGCAAAAGGTATTCCCTTGAATACTTTTATGCCACCTGCGACATAACCCTGAACCTTTCCTTTGTCCGTACTGACGATGGGCGCTTGGCCGTTCACGATCGAGTTCAGCAGAAGGCTTAAAAGTATGAGCAGCGGACGCATGGTTATGGATTTACATTGTTGCAGATAGGGATCATTTTTTATATATCGACAAGTCTTTTCCGGATTCTAAGATATCGGGCGCTTCCAATACTCGTTTTTCGTAACCATCCTTTGCCACCCCGATCATTGACCTGCCCATATCTGCTAGGGTCATGAATTGTTTCGGGAATAAGGATTTTGCGATCGGGTACATCCAGGTGATGTATTTGTAATATTTATTGGTGTTCTTCAGGCCTGGAGTGGGGTGCATGTAACCAGGTCGAAAGGCATATGCGCTCTTGAATCCAATTTTGAAGATCTCGTTCTCCGTTTTGCCCTTCACCCTTGCCCAATGCAGCCTGCCTTTTTCCGAGCTGTCCGTACCTGCACCGGAGATATAACAGAAACAAAGTCCTGGGTTGTTGGGAAGGATTGATCTCGCGAAACTCAAGGTCAGGTTGTGGGTCATTTTTTCGTAGTCGGTTCTGCTCATGCCCACCGAGGAAACGCCCAGGCAGAAGAAACAAGCATCAAAGCCTGTCACCTGCTCCAGGGCAATGCCCGGATCATCGAATACTGGAAGGATGATCTCTTCCACTTTGGGATGTTGAATGCCAGATGATCTTCTCCCGATGACGAGTATTTTATCCACCAATGGACTGATCATGCATTCATGCATGACCCCTTCACCGACCATTCCGGTCACTCCGGTGATGATGACTTTCATATGGGTAAATGTAATCAATGACTTGCGTCCGTCCATTTTTTCCTCACCAAAGCTCCCCTTGAGTTTAAACACATCCCCAAGCAGGTTTGGTATATTTGGATGAACGACCCTGGATCCCATTTACCAAGTTATGGATGCAGCGAATGCTTTAATATCATGATACCATGAGCAGAATACCACTCTTCTTGCTGATCATAATGGCAACATCCCTTCCAGGCACGTTCGTACTTGGTCAGCTTCGTTCATCATCTTCTGCAGATCCGCACAAGTTCTTTCCCCAAAAAGACCTTATGGCTATAGGTGCCTATTATTATCCGGAGCAATGGCCCAGGAAGGATTGGGATGAAGATCTGAGAAACATCCATGATCTTGGCTTCACATTCACCCATTTTGCGGAGTTCGCATGGACTTTTCTTGAACCTGCGGATGGGAAATTCGACTTCAAATGGCTGGATGATGCCCTGGACCTTGCCGGAAGGAATGGGTTGAAAGTGATCCTCTGCACGCCAACTGCCGCACCTCCGGCATGGATGGGCACCAAGTATCCTGAGATCTATCTCGTGGATGAGAATGGCCGTCGCAGGGAACATGGCAATCGGGCCAATGGCTCACTCACGAATAAGATCTTGATCCGTTACACTGACCGCATGGTTATGGAGCTTGCGAAACGATATGGTCACGACAAGCGGGTCATGGGTTGGCAGGTGGACAATGAACCACTGGCCATACCGGATTACAGTCCCTCCGCCAGAAAAGCTTATCAGGATTGGCTCAGACGAAAATATGGAACCGTGGAAGCACTCAACAAAGCATGGTTCGGTTCATTCTGGAGTACACGATATGATGATTTCGGACAAGTGGTCATACCGAATACTCATGTATATGTGGAGGATAAACTCAGTCCGCATACGGTACTTGATTTCAAACGCTTCACGGCAGACATGCAGGCGGATTATATCGATAGGCAGGCGAAGATCCTTCATGATCGCATCGATTCGTCCCAATGGGTGACCACCAATTACACAAATGTGACGATGGATACGGATCCCCGGCGGTCGACCGCCTTGGATTTCCCAACCTACACCATGTATCCGGTCAACGGAACGGCATACCCCGGCCCTCACGGTTTCCGGCTTGGATCCCCTTATAAGATCTCTGAAGCGAATGATTTTTACCGCCCCATCAGAGGAGTGACAGGGGTCATGGAAATGCAGCCGGGCCAGGTAAATTGGGCATCGGTGAATCCACAGCCTGCTCCGGGAGCAGTGCACATGTGGCTGATGCATGCTTTTGGGGGAGGTTGCTCTTTCGTTTGTACTTATCAATATCGGCATCCGATCGGCAGTAGCGAGATGTATCATGAAGGTATCGTGGGTACCGACGGGTTCACACTCAGTCGCGGTGGTCAGGAATTCAAAGATGCGATTGGGGAAATGGAATTTCTCCGTCAGAACTATGAAGCCAGGGCTATCATGCCCGATGCAATGGCTTCCCGCCGGACGGCATTCTTATGGAATCACGAAAACCTTTGGGACCTTGAGATCCAGAAGCAGAATAGTTCCTGGGACACCTGGTCGTACCGGAACAAGGTACATGCTGCCGTGAAATCCACTGCGGCACCAGTCGATTTCATCACCGAGAAAGATGATTTTTCTTCCTATCCTTTCCTGGTAGCGCCCAGCTATTCTCTGGTCGATTCTCAGTTGGTCAGTAAATGGCATGATTATGTACTCCGTGGCGGGCATCTGCTGCTCACTTGCCGGAGCGGTGCCAAGGACCGTGACGGGCATTTTTTTTCTGGTCCTCCTTCAGCACCCATATCATCCCTGATCGGCGCGAAGGTCATTTTCAGCGACATGCTTCCTGATGGAATAAAAGGGGCAGTACTTTCCGGAGGCAAAACTTTCAACTGGAACAGCTGGTCTGAAGTACTTCAGGCCGATCCGGGCACTACAATTTTGGCCACTTACGCCGACCAGTTCTATTCCGGCGGTTCTGCAGCCGTATCACATGCGTTGGGCAAGGGAACCGTAACGTATATAGGCGTGGAAAGTACAGATGGTTCTTTGGAAAGGATGATCATACGCAGCCTGTATGAAAACGCCGGAGTTACCATTGAAGACCTTCCTGAAGGTCTTTACCACGAGTGGAGGGATGGATTCCATGTAGGGGTCAATTACGGTAGCCAGGAATATCGAATGCCCGTTGGTGATTCAGACAGGGTCCTCATCGGGAAAAACCCGCTGCGTCCGGGAGATGCACTTGTGTGGAAAGAAACTGAAAAGTGAACCGTAACTTCCCGTACATATCTGACCATTCATGATCGACTATTCAGTACTGGAAGTGGAAGGCATCGTCAAGGAACACTATGGCATTACCGTTTCCGCCACCGCGCTGAACGGTTATGACGAACTGAATTTCGTTTTGACTGATGCGCAGTCGAAAAGATACATCCTGAAAGTCTCGGAATGGGGACATGGCATCCATTTTCTGGATGCACAAGTCAGGATCGTCAACCATCTTGCTGCAAGCCCTGTCTCCCACTATTTCCAGAAGTACATACTCAACCATGATGGGGAGGAGATCACGCATGTTCGGAAAGACGGGAATGAATATTATTTCAGATTGCTCACTTTTTTAGAGGGAGAGTTTTATGTCTCCTATCCGGAGAAGTCGGAGGCGTTGGCTGAAGATCTGGGCCAGTTGGTCGGCAGAACGGATCTTGCCCTGAGCGATTTCTCACATCCGGCCATGCATCGGCATTACACCTGGGACATCAGCACGGCCATGGATGCAGTCAGAAAGGTGCCGTTCATCCGTGACCATGAACGTCGGCGTATCGCTGGGTATTTTCTGCTTCAGTTCGAGACGGAAGTGCTACCTGTACTGACCGATCTCCGTCATGCCTATATCCATAACGATGCGAATGACCACAACGTACTCGTCCGGGAAGGGCGAATTTCAGGAATGATCGATTTCGGGGACATGGTGTATTCCGCACTGATCAATAATGTTGCGGTGGCCTGTACTTATGTGATGCTCGATCAGGCTGACCCGCTTTCGGCTGCGGTTGGCGTCGTAAGGGGCTATCATGCCAACTTGCCCCTGCAGGAGAGAGAACTCAAGTTGCTCTACTGGTTGATCTCTGCTCGTTTATGCATCAGCGTTACACAATCCGCACACAACGCATCTGAGGATAGTGACAATGAACATCATTTCATCACCGAAAAGCCCGCCTGGGGGCTCCTCTACAAATGGATCCGTATCAACCCGCTGAAAGCGCAGGATGCTTTCCTGAAGGCCTGTGGTTTTCCCGGGGCGATAGGAGAAGAGGGTCACGAGGACCTGCTGCAAAGGCGTCATGCTCATGTCGGTAGGAATCTGAGCATCAGTTATGCGAATAAATTGAAGATAGAACGAGGCGCATTGCAATATTTATATGATGATCTTGGTAGAACGTTCGTCGATTGCGTGAACAACCCATCGCATGTCGGGCATTGTCATCCGGTCGTGGTGAAGAGGATGCAGAGGCAGATAGCCACGCTGAACACCAATACGAGGTACCTGAATGATTTGATCGTTGAATATGCCGGGCGGCTGACTGATCTGCTGCCATCGAGACTGAAAGTCTGCTACTTCGTGAATTCCGGCAGCGAGGCCAATGATCTTGCCATCCGTATGAGCCGGCATTTCACAGGCAGGAAAGAGGTGATCGTGCTCGACCATGCTTATCATGGCACGTCGACATCAACCATGGAGATCAGTCCATACAAATTCGATAGTAAAGGTGGTTTTGGGCAGATGCCCTGGGTTCACAAGCTGATGAATCCTGATACTTATCGAGGTGCTTACCGTTACGATGATGGTGATGCAGGGATACGTTATGCTGCTGATGTGGATCGGGTGATCGAATCCATGCGGAAAGATGGCAAAGCGCCGGCGGCCTTCATATGCGAAAGCCTTCTTGGGGTAGGTGGTCAAATGCCACTTCCCAAAGGATACCTGACCGCAGTGTATGGGTCCGTTCATGCCGCAGGCGGAGTTTGCATCGCTGATGAAGTGCAGGTGGGATTCGGCAGGGTTGGTGATGTGTTCTGGGGTTTTGAGTTACAGGGTGTGGAACCCGACATCGTGGTGATGGGAAAACCTATCGGGAATGGGCACCCGCTGGCTGCTGTTGTGGTAACCCAGGAGATAGCCGATGCTTTCCATAACGGCTTGGAATACTTCAACACCTATGGCGGGAATCCTGTGTCGATGGAGACTGGCCTGGCGGTGTTGGATGTGATCCGCGATGAGGAGATGCAGTCCCATGCCCGTGAAGTGGGCAATGTGCTGATGGAAGGTTTGCGCGAACTGATGGGTGAATATCCCATCATCGGTGACGTACGGGGGCATGGCCTTTTCGTGGGTGCTGAGTTGGTGAAGGACCGGAACACGTTGGAGCCTGCCATTCCGGAGATCGATATCATCGTAGAGAAGATGAAGGAACGGGGATTTCTACTGAGTACGGATGGCCCGTTTCACAATGTGCTCAAAATAAAACCTCCCATGCCTTTCTCCAAAGAGAATGCCCGTGAACTTTGTGCCCAGTTGGGCGAAGTGCTGCGGGAAATGGGGGGTAATGGATTCCGAATTGTGGATTTTTGACTCAAACGCTTCCCCAACCTTTGCGGTATTCTCGTTTGATGAATTGGTTTGCTGGTTCAAAATTGGTCACACGCATATTGGCGCCGTCCCATTTGAGGGCAACATATCTTCCACTGAATCGATAGGCATCCATTTCCCCGTAGACCGGGTCTTTTCGCTTGTATTTTTCCCGGATATTGAAACTTCGCAACAGGAGGTTTCCCAGGAGAACGGTCTCGGTGAGCGGCCCGGCATATCCCACAAAAGGTGAATCCACTTCCATATTACCATAACCTGCTATACAGGCGTCCACCCATTGCCACCAATGGCCATCCATATCGCCTGTCACGCGCGGGTATTTTGCGGGAACATGTACATCCTTATTGAGTGATAGTGGAAGAAGGCGCGGATGTGAACCTCCCCACCCGCAAGAAACCTTTCCTTTGGTCCCTACGAATAAAGTGGCTCCTTCGAAGTCGTTCTCCCCGGGGAAGTCACCCAGCGTGTCGTTGGCATTGACGTCAGGGTCAAGTTCCGTCACTCGCTCTGGGGAGATGCCACCGTCCATCCAATACAGATCGAGGTCCTTCCCGTTCTGTTGTTTGAATCGGAATTTCAATGAACTGGAGACGGGGCCGCTGTCGGTATACACGCCTTCCTTGAAGATGCCGCTGTAAACCGTGCTGGCACTGCCGGATATCTCTGTCGGGTAGCCCAGGCCGAGCAGTTTGAAAGGAGGACCGATGATGTGGCAACCCATGTCGCCGAGTGCGCCGGTGCCGTATTGCCACCAACCGCGCCAATTGAAAGGAACGAGATTGTCGATATATCCCGTGGCGGGTGCGGTGCCTAACCAGAGATCCCATTTGAGCTCCTTGGGCACGGGAGGATTCACTTTTGGCCAGGATATACCTTGCGGCCATACCGGACGGTCTGTCCAGCAATAGACTTTTTCGATATCACCGATGAGACCGGCCTCGAACCATTCCCGCATGATGCGCATGCCGTCACAGGATGCGCCCTGATCCCCCATCTGGGTGACCACCTTGTATTTCGCTGAGGCTTCCGTCAACACTCGGGCCTCATGGATGTCGTGTGTGAGCGGCTTCTGCAGATAGAGGTGTTTATTCAATTGCATCGCGCTCAGTCCGACGATGGCATGGTTGTGATCGGGGATGGCCACGGTGACCGCATCGAAATTGTTCTTTTCTTTTTCGAACATCTCCCGCCAGTCGTGATAGAATTTTGCTTTGGGGAATTCCTTCCTGCGTGGAGCGGCCATGCGGTCATCCACGTCGCAGAGTGCGGCCATGACCGCATTCTTCTTCGGGGTGCTGGCATAATGGTGGATGTCATTTTCAGCCTCACCACCACAGCCCACCGCAGCGATGTACAATTTGTCGCTGGGCGCTACATGGCGTGGGCCTCCCAGCACGAACCGGGGGACGATATGAAAACCTGCTGTGGCCAATGCCGTATTGCGGATGAATTGACCCCGGCTGATGGTGTTCTGTTTTTTGGTATCCTGTTTCATCATGGGATCATTTGGAGGTATTGAGTTTTTGGAATGCGACTTCCTTGAAATAGACGATATCCTCATCGCCATGGTTCTGTAATCCTATAAAACCGACATCGGGCCTCTTGCCACGTTGAGGTTCGAAATCGGCGATCCTGTTCGGTACAGGATCCCCCTCCTTATAGTCGGTGACCTTTTCCCCATTCACAACAACAATGGTTCTTGGACCCTGAATGGTGATCTCCATGACATTCCATTCTGGTCCGGGTTTACCCGGCTTGGCCAATGGTTTGGAAAGCGAGTAGATGGTGCCTGTGATATGGTATTCATCCTCGTTCCAGGTTTCAGGATGGTTGTCGATCTGCACTTCATAGCCATAATGGACAGGCATCCATTCTTCCCTGGGTTCTACAGGAATCCGGATGAACACGCCGGCATTACTGTTGAATTTCTGCATTTTGAAGACGATCCTGATCCGGCAATTACCAAAGGCTGACTTCGTATAATAGAGGAGTCCCATTCCACCTTTGCTACAGATCAGTCCATCCTCCACATAATGTGAGCCGTTTCCAACATGCTTCCAACCTGTTAGGTCCTTCCCATTGAACAATTGTGTCCAACTGGGACCAGCAATAGGGGCGGGAGTAGTTTGGGACATGGAATGCAGACTCAGGAGAAAAAGGATACCGAAGATCACTCCGAGTCGGGAGGAAATTTTTTTCATGATGACGTTGGTTGTAAAATTAGACCTTGGATCTTGGGTCGGAATGACTACCCAAACCGTTGATCAATATAGTCAAATTTGACTACATTGGTCTGCCTATTCAAAAGGGGAAACACCACTATGGAAGCTGAAGGCAACACCCTGTCCTCTTCATTATTCAATCCCTAAATATTTTCAATAGCATGAGTAGAAATAAGTATATGGTGGGACTCATCCTGCTTGTCTTTTTCGTGATCTCGTTCCTGACCAATATCATCGGGCCACTGGTACCCGACATCATCCGTGATTTCAACCTCAGCCTCACGATGGTGGCCATTCTTCCATTCGCTTTTTTCATCGCTTATGGGGTCATGTCGATACCGGCAGGGATGCTCGGGGAAAAATTCGGCGAGAAGAAGATCATGTTGGCGGCATTCATCGTATCCTTCGTGGGATCATTGATGCTGGCCATGAGACCGGGGTATTCGACAGCCATTGTTTCACTTTTCCTGATTGGTTGTGGCATGGCGATGTTGCAGGTTGTGATGAATCCTGTTCTCCGTACTTCAGGCGGTGAGGAACATTATGCTTTCTGGTCCATCATGGCGCAACTTGTTTTCGGGCTGGCATCTTTCATTAGCCCTTGGGTATATTCCGATATAGTAACAGGCATGAAGCAAAAGGGGGGCGGCTCAGGTATTGCGGGATTATTGAAGGGGCATGTTCCTGACGGGATGCTTTGGATATCGATGTACTGGATCTTTGCGGCCATCTGCCTTGTCATGGTTTTAGTGATCTTTCTATCTAAATTTCCCAAAGTGGAACTGGGGGATGATGAGAAGCCCGGGGCTTTGAGCATACATCTCATGCTGTTCCGCAAGAGGGTGGTCATACTTTACTTCATCGGCATACTCTGCTATGTGGGAACGGAGCAGGGTGTCGCTAACTGGATATCCCAGTTCCTCTCCACTTATCATGGCAAGGATCCCGCCACCACCGGGGCACAAAACGTGGCATATTTCTGGCTGCTGATGACCGCGGGGGGCTTGCTTGGTCTGGTGCTGGTGAAATTGATGGACAGCCGAAAGGTTCTGGTCATCTTCTCCGTTTTGGCTATGCTCTGTCTGGCTGCGGCATTGTTCGGAAGCAGCCAGATGGCACTGCTGGGCTTCCCGATGGTCGGCTTTTTTGCATCGGTGATGTATCCCATCATTTTCTCGCTCGCACTCAATTCCATCGAAGATCATCATGGTTCTTTTTCCGGCATTCTCGTAACGGGTATCGTCGGGGGCGCATTGGCGCCCCTGATCGTCGGGTGGCTGGGCGACATGCTCGGACTCCGGATTGGCATGTGTTTTCTTTTTCTGACCATCGGGTTCATTCTCAGCGTGGGCATCTGGGCAAAACCCCTCATCAACAACAAAACCATCTCCCTGCAGAAGGGGGAAGGGAAAAGCAAATCCTGATCCGCCATGGCAGAACATAAAGTGATCGGTATCGACCTCGGCGCAACCAATGTTCGTGGTGCCGTCGTGGATGGACCGAACCTCGGTAACATCCTTTCCAGCCGTATCCATAGTGATGGATCGGTAGAAGAAGTTCTTCAAGATATTTACGGGATCGTTGACCAGTTGATGGATAAGGACATATCCTCCATTGGTATCGGTGTGCCCAGCGTAGTGGATATTGCCAAGGGAATCGTGTATGACGTCACCTACATCCCATCCTGGAAGGAAGTGCATCTTCGAAAACTCATGGAAGCACGATATGGAGTTCCCGTTCATGTGAACAACGATGCGAATTGTTTCGCATTGGGTGAACTCTATTTCGGGAAAGGAAGGGAGACTGAAAGTTTCATCGGTCTTACTTTAGGCACTGGACTTGGCGCAGGGATCATCATTCATCGAAAACTATATCCGGGCAGCAATTGTGGTGCGGGGGAGTTCGGTATGGCCGAATATCTGGATCACTGCTATGAATACTATGCATCAGGGCAATTCTTCCAGAATGTGCATCATATCGATGGGGAGAAAGTATATAAAATGGCCGTCGAGGGAGATGCCTATGCGCGCAGCCTCTATGCAGAAATGGGGATGCACTTGGGAAAGGCGATGCGGCTTATCATGTACACGTATGACCCTTCACTGGTGATCATGGGTGGTTCGGTTAGACATGCTTATCCCTATTTCAGTGAAGCCATGTGGGCGGAGATCGACAAATTCGCTTTCACACAAAGTCAGGAAAAGATCAGGATCGAGATCTCCGAACTGGAGAACAGTGGTATCCTGGGAGCCGCTGGTCTGCATTATGATGCAGGCAGGAAATGACCCTTAATCAGAGGGTCACTTGTTCAAGTCCAGTCTGAGGAGCGAGGCGAACGGGTTGCGATCATCGCAACCCGTTCGCCATTAAAGGCAATTCGCGAATGGGCGAATTAGCGAATTCTCAGATCAACCTTACTTCCCTGGTTCAAGCGGAGCTGGCGCGAAGCGGCGGCGACGCCCGGACATGACTGCGAAGCAGGCATCGTCCGGGTCCAGCGGAGGGCCTGCGAAGCAGGACCGACGTCCCGACATGGTCGCGGAGCGAACATCGTCGGGATCTGAGGAGCGGATATAATAGTAAAAGGGTCATACTTTGACAGTATGACCCTTTTACATTTCAACTCCCGGCGTTTTTTACGATAAGTACCACGATCGAATAAAAAAGGGAGATGAAGGTCCTCTTGGGTATAAGTTTCAGGTATCAAGTCCGGGCTCCCGTGATCTTTATCCCTGAAACTTTCTCCGTGAAAGCCTTTAAGTCATCGGGATTGAATTCATAGTCCGTAGCCCAAAGATTTTCCTGCAGGTGGGCCAGTTTGGTTGTTCCTGGAATAGGTACAATCCACGGTTTCTGGGCCAAGAGCCAGGCCAATGAAACCTGGGTTGCGGTCAACCCTCTTTTGTTGCCGAATTCCTGAATGGCTTCTATCAGGGGCCAATTCGCCTGCACGGCTTCAGGAGTATACCGGGGTAATGTATCCCGATTGTCATTGTCCGCGATGTATTTTGTCAGTGGGTTGATATAGCCGGATAGCAGGGCTCTTGACATGGGGCTGTATGGGACAAAGCCGATCCCTAACTCCTCACATGTCTTCAGTATCTCGCCTTCCGGGTCCCTGGATATCAGCGAATATTCGGTTTGCAGGGCTGTCACCTGTTGAACGGCATGTGCCTTTCGTATGTTGGCCGGGTCTGCTTCGCTCAGCCCGAAATTCAACACCTTTCCTTCTTTGATCAGCTCCTTCACTGTACCGGCTACATCTTCGATGGGGACGGTCGGGTCCACACGATGCTGATACAACAGATCGATATAGTCCGTTTTCAATCTCTTCAAGGACTGCTCCACTACTTCTTTGATATGAGCCGGTTTGCTGTTCAGGCCGGCCAGCTGACCGTTCTGGACATTGAATCCGAATTTGCTGCACAGGATGATCTTCTTCCTGAAGGGTTGAATGGCCTCTCCGACAAGCAATTCGTTCCTCCATGGACCATAAGCCTCAGCGGTGTCGAACAAATTGACACCCATGTCATATGCCTTTCGGATAAGCGCGATCATGGGTTCACGGTCCGGGATGAAACTGCGGTTCCAGCTCATGCCCATGCATCCTAACCCCAAACCATAATTCACGCTGAGGCTGTGCTTCCCCGAGCCCAAGATCCTTGTCTTTTCCCTGGAAGGTCGACTGCTCCCTTCGCGCAAGGGAGCGGCCTTTGCCGAAGCGGGATTCGAACCCAGGACGGAGCCAGCCAGAAGGGAGGCCCCGAAGCCTACGCTGGATTTCAGGAAATTTCGACGGTGTTCGTGTTGCATGGTTGATTGTATTTTGATCAGGAATTGATAACTAACTCTTTGTGGCAAGTTCCCCATAGAAATAGGCGGCGGTGGCTCCACCATCGATCAGGAAATCTGCCCCGGTGATGAATGCCCCCCTTTCGGAAAGCAACAATTCGGCGACATTGGCCACTTCATCTGCGATCCCAGGACGACCGGCCGGTGATTTCGCGAACATGTCCCTATAGAATTCACCACGAGGACCATTGATCTCATCCAGCGCCAACGGGGTGATGATGATGCCGGGAGAAATCGAATTCACCCGGGCTCCCTTGGCGCCCCATTTGACCGCTTCAGCCATGACCCGCTTCACATTGCATCGTTTGGCCATCTGGTAGGCATGCAGGGTGTCACGGACCTTATCCGGTCGCAAGATTTCAAGTCCCAGCAATTCCTCTGTCGGAGTGGTTGCCAATAATCTGTCCTCTTCGGGAGTTAAAGCAGGCATCCTATGCCCCGATTGACTGGAAATCGTGACTGCCGATCCGCCATGTTTAATGACTTTCCCAAATTCTTCCAAAAGGACGGCTGTTCCGTACAGGTCCACTGCCAGGATATGTTCCTTGGTAGATTGGCTTGGAGACAGTCCCGCTGCATTGACGAACATGCTGATCTCGCCTTCCTTACCGGCCGCCGTGATCAAATCCAAAATTGATGCCCGGGACGAAATATCTGTCTTGAAAGGGGTGGCATCGAAGCCGGCCTCCACCAGTGTTTTGCTGATGCTTTCCGCATTCTCGATTTTCCAGTCAGCAACAAAAATCCTCTTGCCATACGCCATCCTGCGTACAATCGCCATGCCCAATTGGCCGGCTCCCGTCAATACGACTATATCTTTTTGCATATGGTTCGTTTATAGTATTGTGAGCTTCCCCTAATCCAGGATAGCAGTGGCATGAAGTGAAAACAGCTTCCACCTTCCATCATGTTGTGTGAACACTTCCATGAAACTCAGGTGGCGTCGAACTTTATTGCCAGATACCGTCATATTGAATACACCTTTGCCTATGACCACAGCGGTGTTGTCGGTGATGGTGACTTCGCTGCTTTCAATGTCAATACTGTCATGACTGATAGAACCACTTCGCAATACGGCGGTATATTGACTCTTTGTCTCTATTTCCCCGCGGCTGTTGACGACCCGCAGATTTTCTGCAAGCACATCTTCCAGGGAATCGATATGGTTACCGATCTCCCATTGGAATATTCGGGTGGAGAGATCCCTTACACGGTTCTCTTCTTTTGACTGCGCTTTGACAGAAATGGCCGATACTAAAATGGTTATGAATATCAGGTGTCTCATTGTCTTACACAGTTGAAGGGGTTAATGAAGGAGGTAGATACATTGGAAGCCATCCGCCACCTAGCCTGGTTTACTGATGCCAAGGTTTTCCTTAATATGTTTCTCAGGATCTCTGACCAATGTTGAAACGAATGACGCGATGCTTTTTCGTGAAATTGCCTTGCCGGATTCAGGTTCACCCTTGAGTGTGAGGGCATAATCCACTTCTTCGCCATCGGTGAACCAATCCGGACGCAAGATCGTGTAATCGAGCCCTGAGGCTTCGACGATATCAGCCAATTTTCGATATGGAATGAGCACAGGTTTCAGGGCTTTGTCATAGATCCCTATCGAACTGATGGCAATGATCCTCCTGACATGGCAATCACTCATGACTTTGACGATCGTCGTCGCCCTCCACCACGCGGCATCCCTGCGTCAATCCAACCGGAATACGAGAACCATCCCTTACAAATAGTGTCAGGGAAAACCCGCCAATCAATTTCAGTTCTTCGATTACGTATCTGGCAAGGCTGCCTGTCGCGCCGATGATCAGCACTTTCTTCATTTCCCGACCCGATTTTGAAGCTGTTGAGGATACCTTGCCCCTTGCACGGGAATGGCCTTGAAAGCGGCATCGATCTCATTGACTTCAGAAGCAGTAAGTATCATGGAAGCCGCGCCGAGGTTTTCCTGCAAACGGTGAAGTTTGGTTGTTCCGGGGATGGGTACTATCCAGGGCTTTTGGTAGAGCAGCCAGCCGAGTGCAATCTGGGCAGGCGTGGCATCTCGCTTGGCAGCGATTCCCTTGAGCAGGTCAACCAGACGGACATTCGCCCTACGATTCTCCTCAGCAAAGCGAGGGACCACGTTCCGGAAATCTGTCTTGTCGAACTCGGTATCGACGTTGATGGCCCCGGTAAGGAATCCCTTGCCCAGCGGACTGAAGGGTACGAAGCCGATGCCCAATTCTTCAAGCGTTGGAAGGATCTCTCCTTCAGGCTCTCTCCACCAGATCGAATATTCGCTCTGCAATGCGGTAACGGGCTGCACGGCATGCGCTTTTCGGATCGTCTGTGCCCCGGCCTCGGACAACCCAAAATGGCGCACCTTGCCCTCGCGGATGAGGTCCTGCACGGTTCCGGCAACTTCCTCTATCGGCGTGTTCGTATCAACCCTGTGCTGATAGAACAAGTCGATATGGTCCGTGCCGAGGTTTTTCAGCGACTGTTCCGCCACCTTCCTGATGGACGCGGGCGAACTGTCCATGCCCTGCGCGGTCAACCCATTCTTGAACCCGAATTTGGTGGCCAGCACCACTTTTTCACGGAACGGGGCAACCGCGGCACCCAGTAACTCTTCGTTGAATTGCCCATAGGCCTCTGCCGTGTCGAAAAAGGTCACACCAGCATCATACGCGGCGCGGATCAATCTGATGCCATCCTCTTTGCTCACCGCCGGACCGTAACCGAAACTCAGTCCCATACAGCCGAGCCCCAATGCGGAGACTTCGAGTCCGTCTTTACCTAAGATCCTTTTATTCATGGTAATGTTATTTGATATTTCTCAGTGTAAGTAACCATCGTAAAGACGTATTCCATGGCGCAAAGATCCGACCGTATCAGTGAGTCGGAAGTATCTCCATCACGGGGATCCTAACCATAATTACTGATTCTGACTCCTGAAGGGGCAGACACCCTGAGAGGTTATATATTTGTGGTGTAAATATTTTTCGATGGAAAAGATAGTCAAGATCGACACCGTAGCATCATATAATACCATGCGGGGAGTGCCTACGCTTCACCCTCTGGTCACCATGCTCGACCTGTCCAAGGCAAAACCAATGCCGGCTCAGACTTTTAATTTTGGCTTGTATGCCGTTTACCTCAAAGAATTGGATTGTGGCGAACTGAAATACGGCAGAAGTCATTATGACTACCAGGAGGGAACATTGGTCTTTGTTGGTCCGGGTCAGATTTTAGGCGTGCAGCCCGGCGTAAAAACTTTTGCACCCAAAGGTTGGGCATTGCTTTTTCATCCAGACCTGATCAAAGGCACCCCGCTGGGGAAACACATCCACAACTATTCCTTTTTCAGTTACAGTGTCAACGAGGCGTTACATCTTTCAGAGAAGGAAAGGGTGATCGTAGTGGACTGTTTCAAGAAGATCCAATATGAATTGGAGCAGAACATTGACAAGCACAGCCGGTTGCTCATTGCTTCCAATATCGAACTTTTGCTGAATTACTGCGTCAGGTTTTATGACCGTCAGTTCATAACGAGGGATAGTCCGCACAAAGGCATTTTGGAGAAATTCGAAGATCTATTGAATGGTTATTTCACCAGTAAACTTCACCACGAAGGACTGCCGTCTGTAGCCTATTGTGCTGAGCAACTTCATCTCTCCTCGAATTACTTTGGTGATCTGATCAAGAAAGAGACTGGAAGGACGGCACAGGACTATATTCAAACCAAAGTCATTGATTTGGCCAAAGAAAGAATATTCGATGTGGATAAATCCATTAGCGAAGTGGCCTACGCATTGGGATTCGCTTACCCCCAGCACTTCTCGAGACTGTTCAAAAAGAAGGTTGGGATGACGCCACAGGAATTCCGAAGGATGAACTAGGATCTGTGTAAGTCCAGGAAACTCACAATTCTGGGTAAGTCATGAATGTTTGACGCATTCAGCATATTCACCGCATATCTCCAGTTTGCCCCCCTAATCTGAAAAGAAGTGGCCTCAAAGGAGTTGCAACTTTCGTCAGTAAGGGGAGCAAGAGTGCAAAAGGCGACATTTCTGTCGCCTTTTTTGTTGTTTATAAGTCAGTTAGGGTAGCTGCATCTTTTTGGTACAATCAATCAAATATTTTTTCAGTTAATTATTGTTAAACTATTCAGTCACATTAGTGTCTAATGAGTTATTAGGTTAAATTTCAACTTGATTAAGTCCATTATGCAAGTAGTAATCAACTTCTTTTTGCTATCAATCTTACTTTTTTCTTGTAAAAAAGAGGATAATACAATTTTATCTGTTGATAAACCAAGTGAGCAGAAAACCATTAACTTGACAATTGATGGAAATGATAGAAGTTTTATAGTTTATTTACCAACGGGTTATAACAATGCTGGTAAAATGCCTTTAATCTTTGCGATTCACGGTGGAAGTGGTACTCCAGAAGGTATGATAAACATAGCCAATTTTAAACCTATCGCAGATAGAGACAAGGTTATATTGGTTTATCCAGCAGGAATTCAAAAAAATTGGAATGATGGACGACCCACAACACCCAATCAATTAGGTATAAATGATGTTAGTTTCTTTAATCAACTCTGTGATTACATGATTACAAATTATTCAGTTGATGGGGCTAAAATTTATGCTACTGGAATATCTAATGGTGGTTTTATGTCTTCACGTTTAGGTTGCGAATTGAGCAACAGAATTGCTGCCATTGCAGTAGATGCGGCTACAATTGAAGCAACAACAATTGCACCCAATTGCAATCCGGGTCGTCCAGTCCCAGCTTTATATATACACGGTACAGCTGACCCTCTTGTGCCATTCACTGGTGGACTAATGACCGCAGGGGGCACAGCGGGAGGAACGGTTTTGTCTCATTTTCAAGCGATAGACAAATGGGTTACAATTAATGGTTGTAATCCTACACCAACTGTAACCGATTTACCAGACATAGCAACTGACGGAACAACCATAAAACAAAGAATATATACTGGTGGGACAAATGGTAGCGAAGTGGTAAGTTATGTAGTTTTAAATGGTGGGCATACTTGGCCACAAGGGTATCAGTATTTGAGCGAATTAATAATTGGGAAAACAAGTCAGGATATGAATGGCTGTGAAGTCATTTGGACATTCTTTAAAAGATTTAAAAGATAAATTTCAAGGTTGAACTTCCTGCAATATTGTACTAAGTTCAACCCTTTAATTTATTGATAGTGACATACTCAATCATCGCAATATAGTTGCATCTTTCGACTGTAAGGGGAGCAAGAGTGCAAAAGGCGACATTTCTGTCGCCTTTTTTTGTCTATCAGTGAGTTAGGCTAGTTCCATCTTTTCATTTTTTCTTTAATTAACTTTATTAAAAAATCTGAAAACAGAATGATTAACTACAATCACAAGTCATTTCGACCTATTCAAAATACTGATAACGGGGAAACATCATCAGAAACCCTATTTTATTACAAACAAGATGGCAATATCATTTCTTCTGAATATAAAGGGGGTAAAATAATTCACGGCCATTTAATTGGGCTTGTTAATGAAGATGGATGTATTGAAATGTGTTATCATCAAATCAATATCAACAACGAAATTATGACCGGCAAGTGCTTTTCAAAACCTGAAATATTAGTTAACGGGAAAATTCGTTTACACGAAACCTGGCAATGGACTTCAGAAGATTTTTCATCAGGAACTTCAATAATAGAAGAAATTTAACCCTTTAATTTTCTAATACTCACATACTCAATCATCGCATTATAGTTGCATCTCTCGTCTTTAAGGGGAGCACAAAAGAAAAGCCTTGCATTTTGCAGGGCTTTTGCTTTGCCTATCAGTGAGTTAGGGTAGTTGCATCTTTTGTATCGACCCCTTAATTCTTGGACAGAATCGGGTTAATATTTGAGACGATTTCTTCCTTTTTTTCAGTTTTATAGGGATCGGATATATAATTCTTTTCTCGAAGATACTGCTCCGGAGATTTTCTCCCTAAGGATCCATGCTTTCGTTCCTTGTTGTACCAGTCGTAATAGCGTTGAAAGATCATCTGGGCATGATAGATGGATTCAAATTCAAAACGCTCTACTACTTCCCGCTGCACATTGCTGTGCAAGGCTTCGATGTAGGCATTTTCTTCGGGCGTTGCCACATGGGTAAATTCCTGGTTGACGCCCTTTTCTTTCAAAAACTGGCGCACCACATTGGCTATGAACTGTGATACATTGTCATTGCGCAGGGTAATACCTTCGATTTTGTATTCCCTCAGTAAAAGCGATAACAAAACAATCACATCGCCTTTTTTGATGTTGAACCGAAGCATATGCGTCAATACCTTACGGCTATAGGCATCGATCACCATCAGCAACAGGGCGTTTCTTTGGCCTCCATGGATATGGATGTACTTGATGTCCATACAAAGGTGTTCCAACGGTTTTTCAGCCTTTATCTTTCTGAAACGAACAAACTGCCGGGGAACACCAATCGAGCCAATCCTGCGGTTGAACAGGAGATTGTGGATTTTCATCAGCCGATACACTTTCTTATGGTTAATGACATACCCTTTCACTTTCAGTTCATCCCAAAAGTTCTTGTATCCGTAACAGCAGAACTCCTGCTGAAGAATGGCTTCAACATCGCTCAGGACAACCGTGTTCTCGACAAGATCACCGTCTTGTGTAACGGTCATCTCGGTGGGCTTACGACCCCGTAGACCGTCTCCCCGCTTGTAATAAAAGCTGCTGCGGGGTACACCTGACCACTGTAAAAGATCCTGTTTGCTGACCATGGAATGGGATTGGAAATGATGCATTACTTCGACCGCCTCTGCTCGAGGAATTGACTTTATTTTAATAATTCCGACTTGAACTCCAGTTCGATTTGTTGTTTTGCAACAATGTTCTTCAACAACCGAATCTGTTCTTCCAGGGCGTCTACCTCCGGATTTCGCTGCCGGCCGTAGGATTGAAGGTTCGATACCCCACCCGAGTTGAAGTTCTCTTTCCATCGCCTGAATACAGAATGGGATAGATTGTGTTTGCGAGGTGCTTGGGTAACCCCAAATTGATCTGCTTCATTGATGATTGCCAGTTTCTCCGAAGCCGAGAAACTCCTTCGTTGTCTTGTCATGATTCCTAAATTTAGTGACTTAATTGTTTTTGCAATTTTGTCCAGCCATTTAGGGGGTCAATACAACACTGGATCAAATTTGAAAAATAACAGACATGCTACCATCCGAATCACCAATCAATCTTCCGCAGCCATACTCAACTTACCATCGGATTCCAAGTAACTTTTAATTTTCAATCTCTGGAGAAGATACTTTTCTAATGCCTTATCGGTGCAGTAGACGAAACAACCCTTCAAGCCTCTCGTCATCAAAGTCCGATAGGTATTCTTAATGATCCCGTCCAGCTTTCGTTCTGCTCCTTCTTTATCTGCAGACATCTTTTTTTTGTACCCGCGTATCGACTTGTCGCGGGAGGATCGCTTTGTGACATCCGTCTTCATTTGACCATTTTTGAAAATCAAGTCCGGGCCTATAATCACACCAACATAATCCATCTCTAACCCTTGACACGTATGTATGCAACCGACCTCGGAAACGGATCCTGAATCCACCATCCACAAACTACCATATGATGCCAGATTCCATCTTTTCCGAAAATCATAGTCGGGAATCAGGATATCAAAGGCCTTTGGATTGGACTTACTTTTCCAGTCCCAACAATAACCCGCAACAACACGAGATTTGTTATTAACGGCATTCTTTTCCAAAATGGCTTCAAAAAGTTTGTTCGGATCATCAAAAACCCTAAAGTCATACTCGCTGCGATTTAATTCCTTATTAGCGGTCTCCCTGATCTCCAACAGATCATCGATCCATGCGAGGTATCCATCCGACCCATTGCACCTGAACTGAGATGATAAGGCATCTTCCAAAACTTCGCAATCGTGGAATTCTGCCCATTTCAGTATCTCCTCACGGGTTCCTATATCCTGTAAAGTCACTCGTTGATCTTCGTCTATGAAGAATACAGTGAATTTAGCTGCGGAAATGAGTTCTTTGATCTGATTTTGCCCAAGGTTACCATACAGCCCCGACTTTTCGTTTAGGCGATGTGACTCGTCGACGATTAAGACATCGAAAACACCCGGATCTGCCTCGATATAAGCGCCTGACCCTTTGAATAAGTTGCTGATCCTACCTTTTTTAAACGTCCCAGTGAGTTTTGCTTCATAAACCGCCCTTGGAGCCGAGTTCTTGGTAACATACTGGGTGACCAAACCAAGTCCTGTAAATTTAACCAACAAATTTATTGCCACTACGGTCTTACCAGTTCCAGGTCCTCCGTGTACTATCAGCACCTTCTTTTTTTCGGAATTTGTTTCCTTCGCTAGAGATAGAGCCTTTTCAAAAATTACCTTTTGTTCATCGATAAGGACGAACTCCTGGTTGCCCAACATCATCAAATCCAGGCTATCTGCAAGGCTCTTAGACGGTCTGATCCTACCATGATCAATCCTGTACAGCACATCCTTATCATCACCATATTTGATGAACTGCTTAATGAATGACTGCAACTTCACGGCATCAGCTTTTAAGAACAATGGAGCCCTCTCGATATACTCTTTGTAAAACTCATTGTCAATGACTCCATCCGAAGTGTAGTTATGTAGATAAGCACATGGGTGCAAACTGATGTCACTGGTATATACATTCTCATTATAATCCTGAATAAGGGCAGAGTAGGACCAAGCCTGATAAGAAGGGTGATTTACTTCACGCATGCTCTTATTGAGGAACGTTCTGACTATGGCGTCCTTTGCTGTTAATTCAACTTGATCCCACTGTTTGAGTTCAACTAGGACAACATTATCCTTCTTGTCTGCATCTTTTCCTGCTACGATGAAATCAATTCTTTTTGAGGTTTGCGGGATTCGATACTCAATGGCTACTGTTGAATCTTCAGGAATATCATCGTCGTTCAATACCCTGTGCATATAAGAAAGTGAATTCTTCCAAGACCTGACCTCGTTTGGCGCTGGTCGCATGCCCAGTATCTTGCTTACAGCTGCAGAAACTATTCCTTCTATGTCATTGGAGAAAACATCCTCAAGGAAAAGTGATTTGGTGTTCTTATAGACTATCATTAGTCAGAATTCATTATATTTTTTTGAAGATCCCTTGGACTTATCGACAGGGTATCTGATTTCATTTCTGGCTACTTTTTCCAAGATAATGGTCTCCGGATCCAGCGCATAATACTTACAAAGGAGCAAACAATATGACAACACATCAGCTATCTCATCCTTCACATTCTCAACATTCACTTGTTCGGGTGTTTTCCAAAGGAATTCCGACAATAATTCACTGGATTCAGTGGATATGGCTATCGCCAGATCCTTAGGATTGTGAAATTGCGCCCAATCTCGTCTGTCACGAAACTCCAAAAGTGATGCCATCGCTTTTTCCATGAAATGATTTTTTATACTACAGGCTGTTTACTACACCAATTCAATAAAAGTCAGAGAAATCAATTGACCCCACAAAACAAAACAAGCACGTTTTCCTCAGATACCCGTTGGACCTGGTCAAATTACTGAATTTTAACAGTTACTTGGATCCATCCTGACCCGCTTTATACCTCCAGGGACCGACATCTTCCTGATCCTTAAAAGGTAAAAAAGGGGTGTTTTACACCCGCTAACAACCTCATTTTTCGAGAGGATATTTTTCCTTGAAACTCTCTCCAGACGAGGGTTTCCGTATTTCATTTGGTAGAGAATCCGTTGCATAGTTCGGATTACCCTGCACCACTACCTTCCAATTCATTTTTTGATCAGGCTTCTCAGTCGGTTGAACAGTATCCCAGAAAGGAAAAGGGAAAGCGTGCCGAACACGATGGTCATGTTGGTATGAAAAACACTTCTCAGATTGGATAGATTCTCCGGTATGAGTTTAGGGAAGGTCATCCAAAGAATGACGAGTATGCCGATGATCAGCGCGAGGAATGCTTCACTGCTTTTGGTTTTTTTGCTGACCAGACCAAGCAGGAAAAGACCCAGCATCCCGGATGCGAATATGCCAGAGAGCTCCCACCAGATATCAAGTATGCTTTTCACCCCGATCATGGCCATGCCGGAGACGATGCCCAGCATACCAACCACGAAGGTGGTCGTCAGGAGTACGCGCATCAACCCCGACTCCTTGGCATTGGTATTGACATACCGCTTGTATATGTCGTAAGTGAATACGGTGGCGGATGCATTCATTCCCGAACTGATGGTGCTCATTGCGGCGGAAAGGATCGCCGCGACGATGATACCCGTGACCCCGGTGGGCAAGGAATGCACCATGAAGTGAGGCAATACCTTATCCCCGTAATCTGATGGCTTGAGTTTGGCCGCATAAGCGGCGATGTCCTGCATACTGCTGCCATGCGGCATTCTTTCCGTAGCGGCCGCCAGCCTAATGCTTTCCGTCCATTCTGGATGCATTCCATACAATGCGAAAAGAGAGGTGCCGATGAAGAAGAAAAGAAAGGATACAGGCAGATATATCTTCACACAAAGCCAAAGCGAACTTGCGGCTTCCTGGAGTGACCCCGTTGTCTGATATCGTTGAATGTAATTCTGATCCATTCCGAAATTATTCATGTTGATGAATAAGCCGTACAGAAATATGACCCAGAAGGATGGTGCGGTGAATACTGGCTTCATGGTGCCCAGACTGAATTTGTCTGCGGATTTTCCAATGGAAATGATGTTGTCCAAGCCCCCCGGCATATTGCGGATGATGAAATACAGGATGACCACGGCTCCGAGAGACTTGATGATGCCCTGTGCTACTTCCGTCCATATGACAGCTTCCATGCCACCGAGAAAAGTATATAGGATGATGATGAGTCCGGTCACTACCATGATACCTGCCATTGGATATCCGGTGAGCGCCTGAAGACTGAGTGATATACCGAAAAAGATGGACCCGATTCTGGCCAGTTCCGTCAACAGAAAGCAGATGACCGCATAGGTCCGTGCCCATGGCCCAAAGCGTTCTTCCAGATGGGTGTATGCGGATATCTCCCCCTTGCTTCTATAAAAAGGAATGAAATATCTGGTCCCTATCCATGCTGCAATGGGCATGGACAAACTGAAAACGAACGCATTCCAATTGGTGCCGAAAGATTTTCCCGGAACGCCCAGAAAGGTATTGCTGCTGAGGAAAGTTGCATAAATGGAAATGCCAACCGCCCAGCTGGGGATCTTGCCGGAAGCCTTGGTGAACTGCTCGGGATTCCTGTTCTTCCTGGAAAAGTGAAGGCCAGCTAAGATGAGCCCCAGCAGGTAGATGGCAATGATCAGAAGATCTATGATGGGGAGGTGGCTCATGTTGTTCAGTGATGTTACCTAAATGTACACTGAAATGACGGTTGGTCGTCACCGTTGACTGCAGAATACCGAATTGGTGGTTGATCCGGTGAAAGGAGTCGCGCTCAGCGATCGCTAGATCACTTATTGATCTTCTTCAACCAATCTATACATGTTCCTATCCACTGTACCTTGGCAGTAGGGTTGTTAAGACCATATCCGTGCCCCCCCTTGGCATAAAAGAATGATTCGGCAGGAACGTTATTCTGTTTCAGAGCCGCAAGGAAAAGCAGGGAATTCTGGATCTTGACGACTTCATCGTCCACCGCATGATTGATGAACGTGGGGGGTGTCTTTGCTGTCACCTGAAGTTCATTGGAGTATTCGCGTATCTTTTCTGCGGCCAATGGTTCTTCGGTCATGATCTTTTCTATGTCCTTGCCCGGATTGGCTTTTATCAGCTCATCCTGAGACTTGCTGCCCAGCAGGCAGTAACGGGAACCGATATGGGTGAGACTGTCTGCAAAACTGATGACCGGGTAGTTCAGGATAAGGAAATCCGGACGCAGACTTATCTTTTTTGGGTTGTCGATCTTCTCTCTGTCGTAATGTGTGGCTGCGGTTGATGCCAGATGGCCGCCAGCAGAACTTCCCATGATACCTATATGATCGGGCTTTATGCCCCATTCCCCGGCATGTTCCCGTACATACTGTATGGCGCGCTGTGCGTCTTGGAGCGGAGCGATCTCCTTGTTCTCCTCCCAGGCAGGATCCGGCATCCTGTATTTCAGGACGAAGCCAGCAATTCCTGCTTCATTCAATCGGATGGCGATGTCCTTTCCTTCATGAGATGCCAGGCCCATGTATCCACCTCCCGGGCAGATGATGACGGCTATACCAGTAGCTTTGGATCGTTCAGGGATATACGCGGTGAGGTCGGGAACAGAAACCTTCATGGTGAAAGTGAAAGGTGTGCCCGCATTCTCGGCATCACTATTCTCTTCCTTGACTTGTGAGGGTTTAGAGTTGGGTACTTTCCCCGATGGGTAAAGCGGGATCACTTTAGGTTGTGCCATCATGCTCATGCTTAATATGGACAATATAAGGGTGAAATGGTAATAGGGTTTGAAAATCCTGGTCATGCTCGGTTTTTTGATCGATTTAAGATAAGCATTCCCGTTGAACCAGGCTCAGGATGTCCGGTTCTTTTCGAGCATCACGTAATAGAACGCCAGAATGCTCTGGCCGTTCCATGGAGGGAAAGATGATCTGTTATTCAATCTTCCTTTTCAGGCATACGTATTCCATTTTCGGCGAAACGTTCCACGATCTCACAGATGATCTCCGACCTCCATTTGGAGGCTTCGCTCGGATGGTTCACCCAGAAATTTATCCTGAGGTTCACACTGAATTTGTCAAAATCATGGAAAGTGACTTTTGGAGCGGGTTGTTTCATCACCTCTTTGTGTTCCATGATCTGGTCCAGGATCTTTTTGGCCCGTATGGGGTCGGAACTGTTGGCCACCCCCACGGTGATCTCCACTTTTTTGAAGTTGTCTTTCAAGGTCCAGTTGACTAATCCTTGTGAAATCAGTTGACTGTTGGGGAATACGATGTCCGAACCATCTGAAGAGCGGATCATGCTGGAGCGGATGCCGATCTCTTTCACGGTTCCGGCCTTGTTGTCCACCTCCACCTGGTCGCCGATCTGGATGGGTCTTTCCAGTGCAAGGATGATTCCCGACGCCAGATTGTCGACGATATTCTGCAATCCGAATCCGATGCCCACGGACAAAGCACCCAATACGATGGTGATCCTATCCAATGGGATCTTGGTGGCGGCGATGGCAAGCAGGAAACCAACGATCATGATACCCAGTCGGATGAGCAGAACCGAACTTCCGATCCTGTTCTTTCTTGAAATGGCGGAACGTTGTTCACGCAAAGAAGTGAAGTAGGCGATCGTATTGGCCAGAAAGTAGGATAGCAGGATGATCCCGATGAATAGTGCGATGGCATTGAACGTGAATTCCATATCGCCCACTCGTCTTGATTTTTGCAGGAAGTCGCTTGCTGTTTTGATCAGGGGGTCTAACCAGTTCAGATAAAAGAGGGTGAAATAGGTCCATATCAGAAACGCCAGGATGGATAAAATATACCTGACCTTATTATGGAATTCCTGATATTCCATGACGGACGCCGCCTGTTCGTGACTGGCCTTGCTTCCCTCCAAAAGAAGATAAATGGCTTCAAGAGTCACTTGAACGAAGAAATAAAGTCCGATCCCTCGATAAAAAGAAACGATTGCGGTAGTGGCGGACACTTTTGCCAGATTGAATCTCCCCAAAGTGATCGCCACAACACCGATGATGGAAAAGACGAACAGGAATCCTGATAAATATTTCAGGACAGTATTCTTTTTCCCGTCATTCCATTCTTCGTCTGCATGTTTCCAGAGGAAGGCGCCAAGAACTGCAGAGCATAGTGCGAAGAACAGAAGTGCCCATCGGAATTCGAATATGGTCTCCCACAATAATCTGCTATAGGAAAAGTAGAAGAGAGCCGGTAATCCTGCGATCAGTGCGACCCGTGTTTTGTGTCCAAAATGCAAAAATGCCAGCGGCAGGCTGCTGAGTATGTATATCAAGGTTATCGAAGCCATGAAGATCACCGAGATATCGGAATAAATGAGGTAAGATAGGGGCAGTACAAGTACGATGGCTGACAAAAAAGGATACCTGTGGAAGTTCCTGACCCTTTTCTGCAGCACAGCCCCGTTCTGTGTATTTCCCCATTTCCTCCGGAGAAAATAAAAAGCCAGAATGAAGATGGCGAGCACGGCTATCAAGACTTTTATGGTCTGACCGATGCTTTTTTGGAAATAGTTCGTCAGGATCTTCCCATTCAGCAGATTGGAAGTGCTGACCTTCTCCCTCCAATCTTCACTCGGGTAACTTGGACTTTCCCAGAGATAGTTGATCTCCTTCTTCCAAATGGAGGAGCGTACATTCTTTTTTTCAGCAAGGATCATGTTCTGCAATTCGAGCAATTTGATCTGTAGCTCGCTGACCGTGGTCTGGTATTTGGCAATGACCAGCTTTTGTTCCTCGTAACGAATTGTCAGTTCCCTTGCAGAAGATTCGAGAGAGGATACCTTATCCTTGAACCGGCCCATGGCGATCGAATCTTTCCCGCCCAGCAGCATTGAACTGTCAGGGCCAAGCGAAACCAGGGAGCCTTCCACCTGGTTCAATTGTTTCAAATTGTCCCTGAGTTGCTGGTTGAACGAATTGGTATTTTCCAACATGGTTTTTACGAGTACTTCCAGACCCATCAGATAACGCATGTTCAATTTCCCGGTATTTTCCCTGGAATTGGCTATGAGCATATCGATCATGGACATGTATTTCGGCAGGGTCTCGCGCATGTCCGTGGTGTCAAGCCTGTTCTCCAGAATGGTCTTGACTCCCTCGAGCCTGATCGTCTTGTCCTGTATGTTCTCCAGAATTTTTATGGCCGTATCATTACCTGCAAGGGGGAAATGTTCATCCGTGACCTTGACGTTGTCATAGGCGTCCTTGATGGATCTGATTGATTTCAGGCTGTCCCGCTTATTCGTTTGTGCCTGTACGGTTAAGGCCATGCAAGACAATATCCAAATCAATAGGAAATGGGTCATGCGCGAAAGCGTTATGAACCTTGATTCAATCTGGGAAGGAGCCATGGAGGTTGGTCTTTGTAGATTTCTGTGAACGGGATGGTACAGGGTTCGGACTGATATCCAAAATAGCGCATAGATCAGCATGCCTTTCAGGGGATTTGTTCACAAAAGTCAAATCGAAAGGGAGAATGCTTAATTTGGGCTCACCTTAATGAATGCATATGAAACCTGAAATCAATTCTCGGCGGGAGTTCATCATGAAATCCGCATTAGCCGGGTCCGGCCTGTTCCTTTCCCGCAAGATCCTGGCGATGGGTAGACGCCATGACATACTTGCTGATGTCAAGATCGGCGCCATAACTTATTCTTTTCGCAGCATGCCGGGAAGCGTTGAGCAGACCCTGAAATATTGTGTTGATTCGGGGATCCGGGCCATTGAATTGATGGGTGATGCGGTGGAGGTTTATGCAGGTGCTCCAGAATGGCAGAAGCCTCCCAAAGAGACCAAACGTTTCTTCAAGAAGATCAGATCGGAACACAGAACGGCGATGCAGGCCTGGAGGGAGTCCGTAGGCATGGAAAAATTCGCAGATTTGAAGGCCATGTACAATAGGGCGGGCGTGAGCATTTACGCATTCAAGCCGGACGCATTGAACCCCAAGAATTCAGACGGGGAAATCGATTATGCCATGAGGGTTGCCAGAACCCTGGGTGCCGGATCCGTTACCGTGGAATTACCAAAGGACCCCAAACACTCCAAACGACTTGGTGATATCGCTTTGGCCAATAACATGTATGTCGGTTATCATGCACATACACAAGCTACCGATACGGCATGGGATGAGGCATTGGCCCAGTCCCCCTACAATTCCATGAATCTGGACTGTGGTCACTATATCGCTGCGGGTGGCAAGAATACCAAGGAGAGTCTGCTGGCACTTATCGCAGCCAAAAGCGACCGCATCACTTCCATGCACCTCAAAGACAGGACAACACCTGAACATGGTGCAGGCAACATGCCGTGGGGACAGGGGGATACGCCCATCAAAGAGATCCTCCAGCTCATGAAACGCAAAGGATACACATTCCCCGGAACCATTGAACTTGAATACGACATACCTGAAGGATCAGATGCAGTGAAGGAAGTGGCAAAATGCCTTGCCTATGCGAATTCCGCATTGGCATAGCAAGTGACTTAAAAAAAGATGGTGGGTTCCGTCTGTCCTTTTCCAAGGGATCTCATGATTGCAGAACCCCCCAAGCCCTCCGGTATCCATACTTTACTGATCGGAAGGGTAAACTGTTGACAAGATAGTATCATCCGGAGTACTTAACCAGAAATCGGTCTGTCTGAAAGATCAAAAGAATTTGAGGTAGTCACACTTGATTATCATTATATTCGGCAACAACCAAATCGAAAACATGAACAGATCCACTACATCCCGTAGACATTTTCTGCTCAAGACCGCGATGGCGGGATTCGGACTAACTATCTCGCGGGAACTGCTGGCGCTTGCCCCCTCCATGAAAAACAGTGTACGCATCGGGGCGATCACTTATTCTTTTCGAAGCCTGCCGGGTGATGCAGAAAGCGTCTTGAAATATTGTAAGGAAGCCGGCATATCGAACATTGAGTTGATGGGTGATACAGCTGAAGCTTTTGCAGGAAGTCCGGCAGGACTCATGCCGCCCATGGGCCCGAATTTCAAGTATGACGACAATTTTCGGAAGATGATGCAGGAACGAAACGCCAAAGCGAAAAGCTGGCGAGAGGGCGTTGGCATGGATAAGTTCGAGGAGTTGAGGAAAATGTACAACAAGGCAGGCGTGAGCATATATGCGTACAAACCCAATGCACTCAACCCGGACAGTAGTGATGCTGAAATCGAATATGCCATGAAGGCCGCAAAGGCCCTTGGGGCCGATTCCGTAACGGTAGAATTACCCAAGGATATATCGCATTCCAAACGTCTTGGTGACTTGGCCTCGAAACACCAGGTTTATGTGGGATACCATGCACACACGCAAGCCACCGATACAGCTTGGGATGAAGCACTGGCACAATCGCCATACAATTCAATGAACCTGGATTGCGGACACTACATAGCCGCCGGAGGTGCAAATACGAAAGAGACACTATTGGCATTGATAGAGAAAAAACACGATCGCATCACCTCCATGCATATCAAGGACCGAACCACCAAGGACCATGGTGCGGGGAACCTCCCTTGGGGTAATGGAGATACACCCATCAAAGACATCCTGAGATTGATGCAGAGAAAGAGGTACAAATTCCCGGCAACCATAGAATTGGAATATGAAGTGCCGGCGGGTTCCGATCCTGTTACTGAGGTAGGCAAATGCCTGGCCTATGCGAAGGCGTCGTTGGACTGACCCAATTCCATCTTCACTGTGGCGAGAGGCGACCTAAAAAGAACCCGGCGAATGATATCATCCGCCGGGTTTTATTTTTCTACCGCTTCATTTCTACTTTTTCTCTATCTCCCAACCTTTCCGGTATTCCCTCGTCACAAAGGCATTGGCGTCGTCGAAGTTGGTGATGCGCATCATATTTCCATCCCATTGCAATTTCAGACGGCCGGGCCAGTCCATGCGGGAACGTTGGTCCGTACCACCCTCGACCTTTTTGCGGATCATGTAGCTGCGAATGGCCAGATTGCCCATGAGCACGGTTTCGGTGAGCGGACCAGAGTAATCGAATGAGGACGTGAGTTCCTTATGTTCTTTGGTGTTGAAACCCGCTTTGCAGGCCTCGGTCCACCTCACCTGATGGCCATACTCAGCGGTATAGCGGTCGTTGGGCTTTTCCACCGGAGCTTCCAGTTTATCGCCATTATTAAGGTAAAGCTTTGGATTGTTGCCATACATACCTATGGTCATGAGGCCTTTGGTTCCGTGAAGGATGATGCCATTCTGCCCTCCATCATTGCTGATGGGTTCATTGGCTGGGATCAGGTCAGGGTGCATGGGGCGGATACCACCATCCATCCAGATCATCTTCATGGGCGACTTGTTCTTTTTCGTAGCGGGGAACTGGATTTGCACATGAGATGATGGGGGGCATCCTTCCGGAATGTATTCCGGATTCCAATCTTTCAGGAAAACAGCACCCACACTGCATTCCACTTCGGTGGGATAGCCGAGGCCGAGGATACGGAAAGGGGAGTCGATGGTATGGCAGCCGATGTCGCCGAGGGCACCGGTTCCGAAATTCCACCAGCCTCTCCATTTGAATGGATGGTAGAGCGGATTATAATCAACATAAGAAGCCGGCCCCAACCAGATATCCCACTCCTTGTCGGTCATGGTGGCGGGAAGCGTGGGCTTGTCGGTCGGTACGGGTATTCCTTGTGGCCATACGGGACGATTGGTCCAAATGTTCACGGTGTGCACATTCCCGATGAGGCCCTTGTCGAACCAATCCATGGCGGTCTTCTGCATGGGATTGGAGGCGCCCTGATTACCCATTTGTGTGACCACTTTGAATCGGCGTGCTGTCTCCGTCAGCAATCGGGCTTCTGCAATATTGTGTGTGAGTGGCTTTTGGACATAAACGTGTTTCCCCAGTTGCATGCAGGCCATGGCCGCATAAGCATGGAAATGGTCGGGGGTGGAGATGGTGACGGCATCTATATCCTTGCCCACCTCATCGAGCATTACCCTGAAGTCGCGGTATTTTTTTGCATTCGGGAAACGCTCGATCGATGTCTTGCATTGGCCCCAATCCACATCGGCAAAGGCCACGACATTGTTCTCTCCTTTGTTCCAAGCATTGAAGATGTCGGACTGACCTTTTCCGCCAGCGCCGATGGCGGCGAGGTTCAGCTTATCACTGGGAGCGGTGTAGCCTTTGCCGAGTACATGACGGGGGACGATGAAAAAGCCTGCTGCCGCCAGTCCGCTGGTTCGGAGAAATTCGCGGCGTCTTTGTTTGTTGGACATGATGGGGATGATTTTTATGGGAATGAATGTAAGCTTTATTGTCCAATGCAGGTTGTCAAGCAAATGCCGAAAGAGACAAACTTGTAAAACCTCGTTCGGATTGCCTTAACTTAGATTCATCCGGCAACTGGCCGGCATATTCATCGAATCCCACAAGACTACCGTAATGATAACCGATCAACTGCGCTCTGAATTCCTGATTCGTAAAGACATCACTTTCCTCAACTTCGGATCCTTCGGAGCATGCCCGCGGCCCGTGTTTGATCGGTACCAGCAATATCAGCTGGAAATGGAACAGGAACCGGTTCAATTCATCGTCAAGACCGGTATGGAATACTTGAAGCGATCGCGCGAGGCACTTGGAAAATATTTGAATGCTCCAGCGGATGACCTTGTTTATCTGATCAATCCCTCCCATGCCGTCAACCTGGTCGCCAGGAGCCTTGATCTCAAACCCGGCGACGAAGTCCTTACCACCGAATGGGAATATGGTGCTTGCGACCGCGCACTCGACTTTTATTGCCGAAAGGACGGTGCGACCTTGATACGACAACAGATACCGCTGCCTATCACGTCCAAAGAAAATTTCATCGATCATTTTGTCAAAGGCGTAACAGCCAATACCAAGATGATTTTCATGAATCATATCACCAGCTCCACGGGAATGCTTTTCCCCGTTGAGGAAGTTATCGCTTATGCGAGATCAAAAGGCATCATGACTTTCATCGATGGAGCGCATGTTCCAGGACAGCTCCCATTGGACCTGAGTAAGCTTGGAGCGGATTTCTACACTGGCGCCTGTCACAAGTGGATGATGACGCCCAAGGGTAGCAGCTTCCTGCATGTGAAGCCTGAATATCAGGACCGCTTAGACCCTTTGGTGGTGAGCTGGGGTTATAATAGTACCACTCCTTCGCATTCACGCTTCCTTGACTATCATCAGACACAGGGCACGCGTGATTTCTCCGCCTTCCTGTGTATCCCAGAGGCCATTGCATTCATGGATCGGTATAACTGGCATGAGGTAGCACAGGAATGTCGAGAACTGACCCGTGCGAATGCGCCAAGGTTCCTGGAACTGCTCGGTACCGAACCTATTGCACCCATCAGCGAAGATTTCATCCTACAACTGTATAGTATTCCCCTTCGAACAAACCAACCCGTTGCTTTGAAAGACCTGCTCTTCGAAAAGTATGGCATCGAAGTGCCCGTGATGCCACACGGAGATAAAGTGTTCCTGCGGTACTCCATACAAGCCTTCAATACACAAGCCGATCTGGATATCTTGTATGATGCGATTTTGGACATCAAAAGAACAACTGACCTGATCGGTTGATCTTAACCCTTTGGGTCATTTAGGTAAAATGATCAGCAGAGACCCGCAGATCATGATCGACGCACCGATCAGTTTCTTCCAAAGAGCCTGTTCCTGGAAAAAATGATATCCGAAGAAGACGGAAATTAGTATGGAGAGCTGGAAGAGGGCCAGTGCTTCGCCTACGAGCATATGAGCAAAGCAGTAGTTTGTGGCAAGGGTCATGATGCCCACTGCGACGGCCAGGAGAATGTATTTTAAAATGGTGGCGGATGTGATGTTCCTGATCTGATCTCGCAGTTTTACTTTGGCCAAGAGCGAAAAAAACAGAGAGAAGAGAAAGCCGAAGATGCACCAACTGGCGAATGCCATACGTTGGTCAGAAGCCTGGATGATGCGCTTGTCGAATACGGCCTGGGTCCCCGTCAACACCAATGCCATCAGACGGTATCTTATGGCGGGTTGTCTGATGATCTTCCAATGAAATTTTTCCGGTCCTGTATCCAGCACGAAATAACTACCTGCGATGATCAAAGCCATGCCCAGGAAGCCCCAGGGATTTGGAAGCTCCCCGATCAGGAGAAAAGCAATGATGATCCCCACTATGCTTTTATAGGCATTGATCGGACCGAGCACGGAAAGGTCGCCCGTCACCAGCGCTTTAACGATGAAACTGTTGCCCAGTGCTCCGGCAATTCCGCCCAGTATGGAGAAGGTCCAGAAATCCTTCGTTAGTGCTACTGTCTGTTTTGGATATATGAGGAATAAACTCAAAACGGAAAGCAGGAAATATGTAGTCAGGTTGATGAACAAGGGGTGTTGTTCGCGTATCAGTTTCTTTTGGAATAGATTGGCTACAGGATTTGCGAAGATCCGTATGAGTATGGCAATGAAAAGCAACGTATTCAGATTCACGGGTATGAAGATATTGCGTTTTGAAAAGATAGTTGATGGCTAAGCATCCATCCGTGGTAACTTTGGCAATCATCTTCTAAGCAGATTATGCATAATAAGACCCCAAGTGATCTTGTACTGGTTACCGGTGGATCAGGTTTCATTGCCACACACTGTATCATCCAACTGCTGGAGCAAGGGTACAGGGTACGTACGACTGTTCGTTCAACCGGAGGAGAAGCAGATGTGCTCATCTTGTTGAAGAATGGCGGTTGCATACCGGGAGAACGATTGAGCTTTGCGATTGCCGACCTGATGTCAGATTCCGGATGGTCAAAAGCCGTCGAGGGTTGTCGATATGTGCTTCATGTGGCTTCACCTTTCCCGCTCACCTTGCCGAAGCAAGAAGATGACCTGATCATACCGGCACGCGAAGGGACCCTTCGTGTATTGCGTGCATCCCGCGATGCCGGCGTGGAACGGGTGGTACAGACCTCTTCCTATGCCGCTATTGGTTACGGGCATGGGGGAGCAAGGACATCTTTCGACGAAAAGGATTGGACAGATACAGGAAGCCCGCACGTTGCACCTTACACTAAGTCAAAGACATTGGCCGAGCGGGCAGCATGGGCCTTCATGGAAAAAGAAGGCGGAAAGATGGAGTTATCCGTCATCAACCCAGTTTTGGTGATGGGGCCTATACTCGGAAAAGATTATTCCACTTCGCTAGAAATCGTTCGTCGGCTGATGGATGGGGAACTTCCGGGATGTCCGCGACTGAATCTGAATATAATTGATGTTCGTGATGTAGCGAAACTGCATGTTTCAGCGATGACGAACCCTTTGGCCCAAGGGGAACGCTTCATCGCCAGCGCAGGCATCCGGAGCGTAAAAGAGATCGCATTGACTTTGAAGGAAAGACTGGGAGATCGGGCGAGGAGGGTTCCTGCTCGAAATTTGCCCGATCTCTTGTTGAAGATCGCTGCCCTTTTCGATCCGCCCGTGCGTCAGATTCTGCCAGAATTGGGTAAAACGTATACCGCCGTTAATGATAAAGCCAGGAATGTTTTGGGATGGACGCCCATGAACGTACAAGATACAATCGTGGATACGGCGATAAGTATGATCCAACAGGGGGCATTGAAGAAATCATGATTTGAACTTTTCATTTTAACATTCAAACCTGCAAGGAAATTCTTCAGAAGAACTTCGGCAAAAACTTTCCCACCTTCTTTTGATATTCTGCATACCTAGGGTACTTGTCTGCAGAGATCTTTTCGGAAAAATCTGCGCTACCCTGAAAAAGAATGATCAATAAAACGCATCCGGCGATCGTCCAGTTGAGCCATTCACCTGTAGCTACGATACTGAATAGATAGAATACTACCCAGATGGACTGTTCTGCGGTGTAATTGGGGTGGCGCATCTTCGACCAGAGTCCTGTTGACACGAATCCATCAGCATAAATCCCCAAGTCCTCACCCGATCTTATCCTGCGGTATTTCTCCTTTTGAAATTCCCATTGTTGTTGATCGGCGATGAATTCCATCACGACAAGGACGATGAAAATGAATGCGAGCGTATAGTCAATTATTCCTAAAGGACCGGCCTGCACATGCAAAGAAGCCAGGATTGGCAAGGTGAACAGGAAGATGAGTGCGTTCTGGTAGAAACAGATGAAGAGAAGGTTAAAGAGCATCCATACGATCGGATTGCCGAATCCCGGACGTTTCCGCAGTACCTCCCAACGATAGTCTTCCTCACCTTCCCAGAATTTCCAGCTGTACCCTCCCCGGCGTGCGAAATTGAATGTGAGTCTTCCGGCCCAGATCGTAGCAAGAAACGACATCAATACCATCCGGGCCTCCCACCCTCCCTTTGCAGTCATGTGCCAGGCATATACTGCCGGCACGATGCTCCAAAGTTTATCCACCTGTGAATTGTTCCCGGTAATTTGACCCACTATGAAGGTGTATGCGATCACTGCGGCCACTATCCATGCTGTTTGTTTCAGTATGGATATCTGAAGTTCATTGGGATGAGTACCCAGGAACCAAGCTGCTATCGGCAAGAGAACTACGGTGCCGATCAGGAAGCGGATGGTCTGTTTCATGGAATCACGAGTTGATATTTTTAGAGATCTAGGGCAGGGAAAGGGAGGGGTTCATTCCCTCAATCTTTCTCCACGAATTTTTGATAGGCTTCGTTGTATCTCGGTCCCGTGTCGGGGAATTTTTTGATAAGCTCTTCGATCAACTCGATTTCCTCAGGCTTCAACTTTATTTCAGCAGCCCTCGCATTATCTTCTAGGTATGCCACATGCTTGGTCCCGGGTATGGGAACGATGTGATCGCCCTGCGCAAGCAGCCAGGCCAGTGCCAGGCGGGCAGGAGTGAGCCCTAATCCGTCAGCCAATTCTTCAAAGGCAGATGCCAACTGGGTGTTATTGTCCCGATATTTTTCTGAATATCGAGGCAGGTTCTTCCTGAAATCAGTTGCAAGAAGTGTGGTCGGGTCCACGCGATTGGCCATGAGTCCTCGGGCAAGTGGACTGAAGGGGACGAATGTGATTTTCAGCTCTCTGCAGGTTCCCAATATATCCTGTTCCACATCTCTAGAAAGTAAGGAGTATTCGCTTTGCAGGGCGCTGATGGGGTGCACTGCGTTTGCTTTACGCAAGGTGATGGTGGATACTTCCGAAAGTCCGAGGTATCTGACCTTGCCTTCTTTTACCAGATCTGACATGGCTCCCACGGATTCCTCTATCGGGACTTTAGGGTCAACGCGATGCAAGTAGTATAGGTCGACGACGTCCGTACCCAATCTTTTCAAACTGCCCTCTATGGCTTGACGCATGTATTTGGGCGAACCATCCAGATCGGCTATGACATTGCGTTCATTGGGGATGAAACCGAACTTGGTGGCGATGATGATCTTGTCGCGGTTCGATCTCAGTACTTTTGAAATCAGTTCCTCATTCTTCGTATTGGCATAGAAATCGGCCGTATCCCAAAAGTTGATCCCGAGTTCAATGGCTTTTTCCATCGTTGCGATGGATGAGGATTCATCGGGGGTCCCGTATCCATGGTTGAAAGGCATGCAGCCAAGGCCGATGGCGGAGATGCGCAAGGAAGATCCACCTAGGGTTCTGTAAAGCATGTTTGGGATTTTGATTAGGGCTGGTCAATCACTGATGATCACTCGGCTATTCCTTCCACTCCACCGTCACGATCACTTCATTTTTCCTCCCGATGATCTGGTATGGTGGGTTGTATCCGAGGTAACGGAAATGTCCATGAAAGGGGATGCCTTTCTCTCGCAACATCTTTTCCAGTTCATGGGCATGTTCTGAGATGCTTTGATCGGTCGCGAAGCCACTGAATGTGATCGCTGCCACGTATTCATCGGGTGTTTTCAAGATGCTTATTCCCGGGTCATTCGGCTTGGGCAGGTCATCTGCATGATATTCTGCCGGCATCACAAAACCCATGGATGAACCACTGTCGCTGATATCCATATGAACGGGTGATGTCATGGCTATCTTCATGGAGGCGTCGTTCCCGCCGAAGATGTAACCTGCTACGCGGCGGAAGCTACTATTGGCAAGTTCCCGGTAATTTCTGGCAGATGTTTGGACGCTGGCGAGTGTGGCAGCAGGATAGAACCTGATCTCCATCCCCTTCTCCCGTTTCACCACACGATAAGGTTGTTTCTCCGTCCCGGATGTGGACATTTTAATTAGGCTTTGAAAGATGAGGAATAGGATCAGCAAAATGGCAACTATAGTGAATAATGTTTGCATGATGATCGTTTTGATCAGGTATCTAATGATTCAGGAGATCTGCTCCCGGGAACTTTCATGATGTATATGTAAGGTAGGTTCCTTTGAAAATCATTTATGAGAGGTGAGCAGCAGTGTCCAATAGAAGGTTTGCATGCCTGCCCCTATATATTTGTACTCTGCGGTCATGATGTTCTTGCAGTTTCCGCTGTTGCTCAGCCAATCAGCGACGACTGCCGAATCTGAGAACTCCCCCACAGATATGTTCTCCGCATAACTTGCCCAATCATATCCTTGCGCATGAAGCCTGTCGCCGGGTTTATTGCCTGCCGGATCGGTATGTGAGAAAAAGTTGTTCTTATTCATGTTGTCCGAGTGCAGGAAGGCGGTTTTGGCCAGTGTATCGTTCCATACGACCACACTCACCGGCGGCATGATCGAATCACCACAGTCGCATCCTTTCACCCTGGCCTCATTCACGTATTTCAGGATCTGGTCTTTGTGTACATTGAAAACGTAATTAGGGTCCTGTTGGGGGGTGGTTTCCTTTTTCTTGCAAGCGAGAAAACTCATCAACAGGACTGTTGCGATCAGGTATTTCATGGCATTCAGAATAGGAATGAATATACTTTTGTTCCTCAAAGATATATATAAACTGAAGCCTTACAAATGGGATCATCTGATTCGTGCATTTTTATGAATGGGTTCAGGGATGATCTTTGGTTGTATTTTTCAGGATGAGCGCCCTGAGATCCTTGCTTTGCCTGGCTTCCTGCTCAGCGCCGAATTGAAAATTCCCAAGAATGATATCGGTATCGCCATCCCCGTCCATATCATCCGCTTCCATCACCATCCATAAACCTTCAGGAACCCCCATATCGCTGATCTGGAAACCCATTTTACCGGTGTTCTCGAAGTACAGAAAGGATTCGCCATTGCCTTTATCCGAAAAGAATGCAATCATGGCCATGTCCGGATCCCCGTCTTGATCGAAGTCGCGTACGATGGTTTTTGTAGCCCCATGAACAGGATAGAACCATTTCTCCGTAAATCCTCCTTTGCCATCATTGAGATAGATGCGTATCCCGTGGAAATATTTAGGGGAGAGGGAATAATCCGCATTGTCCCCGTTGGTGATCACCAGGTCTTCCAGCCCGTCGCCATTCATATCTGAAAGCTCCATATAGCTGCTCCCGAAGACGGGTGGGAAACGCAGCAGGACCTCTTCATTGAATTTTCCTGCGCCTTTATTCATGAACAGGCTAACCTGCTCACGAGCCTGTGCAAAAAGTATGTATAGGTCCGGAAGGCCATCTTTATTGACATCGCGTAAGATGATATTCCTTGCTCCGGCCTGAGTGGTCAATGTATCCGTAATTCCCGTTCTGCCGTTCACCCATTTAACTTGTCCGGTCTCGAATCCGTATTCCGCAATGAGGATGTCTTCAACATGATCGTTGTTCAGATCCGTTCTAATGAATTGTACAGGCCGGTGCAGAGAATCCAGAATGAGTTTGGCATGATCGCCCTTTTCATCCATGCTGAACAGCCTTCCATTCCTATCCTCATTGGGCAACATATTCCCGATACCCAGAAAAAGAAGTTTTTCCTGTTCCATCATATCCACGATCGGACTGGGTGTACGGAAGGACCTTTTCTTTTTCAGATCGAGACCGTAGACCTGAATTTCATTATTCTTGACCCCCAACCAGACTTCTTTTCTCTGTGGAATGAAATGACTCATGGTCGTCATGCCCACTTGTCCGGAATCGCAGGGTATTGTCAGCTGGGTGAACAACTGACCACCATGTTGAACGGGATCCTTTTTTTGTTGTTGTGTTGGTTCTGCCGGAGCGTGCTCTCTGTAATAGGCAACGATCTTCAGCCAATCTTTGATTGGTATCCGGGGCGTGTCGGGGTAGAGTCCGAGTTTGATCAGGTTGTTGTATTGCTTATAGGACATCCTGTTGAGCAGAACGTTTTTATCACCTATTCCCAGTCTCAAGCCCATTTCAGGCAATACGTCTTTAACCCAGATATCTTTTCCTAACAGGCCGGGTTCGGGGTAGAGATGGCAGGAGCTGCAATAGCGCATCGAAAGTTCTTTGGCATCGGTCTGCTTTTTGCCTCCGGGCATATTGGGGATGAACAGCCACATGATCATCAACAATGCAGCACCTGCCAACACCCATGCATAAGGTTTCATTCGTCGAAATTAGAGAAATGCAACTATATCCCTTGATCTGAGAAATGCGTATATCAAGTCATGCGCGGTATAGGTCAATTGCCCAGTTTTGTTTTGATATGATCGGCGAGGCGAAGAGAAAGTGCAACCAAGGTGAGTGTGGGATTGGGAGCCGCAGCCGTGACATAGCATGATGAGCCGGCGACGTACAGGTTGTCGATCCCATGCACTTTGCATTGGGGATCCACCACTCCCTGTTTCGGATCTTCACTCATACGTGTCGTACCCATGTGGTGCCAGCCTCCACCCGTGAAGGATGGCCACGATTCGTCCTGTTCATCATGCAGATAATCCAACATATGCACCCGGGCAATGTCGGCCTTCCCACATTCCTTGCCAATGATCTCATATATCTTTCGGATGCTCCGTTTTTCGAGTGGTGTCAGTTCCCAATGCAAGTGGGAACGGGGCACTCCCAACTCATCTTTTTCGTCCAAGATGGTGATGCGGCTGTTCGGATTGGGGGCTTGTTCGATGCGGGTGAATAGTTGGAAAGCACGGAAACCTTTTTTAGCAGCTTCCTTCTGTTCTTTGGTTAGGACAAAGGAGTTCTCCTTGGAATCTTCACGCATCAGTTTGGCCATGCCATTACCCTTCTCATCTTCCCAATTGTCGATCATCGACTTCTGGCCTTTCGCCATTTCTAATGGAGTGAACGAGGATGTTCCATTCAATATCTTATGCCTTGCCTGTTCCTGTGGTGAGATGGCCAGTTCGGCTCTTGCCTTGGTCCCCATCTCCCATTGATACATTTGCAATTGTTCGGGCCGGGCCATCCACATCTCCGCCGATTTGATCTCCACATGTTCCATGAAGTAGCGGCCCACATTGTCGTTGTCGTTGCCGAGTCCTTTGGGAGCCTGGCTTCGGGAGGCGAGGAGCAATCGTGCATTCTGTACGGAGCAACAGGCCAGTATGAATTTCTTCGCCCTTACCGTATGGGTCTTGCCCTCGAAGTTTTTGATCGTCACTTCACGGACCTGACCCACCTGCTCATCCGTGAGGATGTCCGTCACATTGGCGTATGTGTACAAATGGATATTCTTCGAGTGGGTGACCGGATCCCTGTATTTGGAATTGAAACGCGTGGGAGGGCTGAACTGCCAGATCTTGTCCCACACGATGTTCTTGTCCACAGGAAGGGGGATCATCGAGGGGTCGCGTTTTTGCCAGAAAGCCGGGTCATAGTTGTAAGGACCCAGATCGAGTATCGAATGCGCCTTTTCATAGAAAGGCTCTAGATCTTTTTTTGTGATCGGCCAACCACTGTGTTCGATCCAGTCTCGTTTCTGAAAATCTATATCGTCAAAGGTGGAGCAAAATCCTGCCCAATGACCCGTGGTACCTCCGAAATAGTGTAAGCGTATCGACTTCAATGGAAAATAGCGTTGGCCACTGGTTGTACCTGAATAGAGTTCTTGCATGCGGTCCTCATACTGGAATCCACCACCTTCCAGCAGTATGACCCGGTGTGGGGTATTTGCGAACTGCATAGCAATGCTGATGCCTGCTGCACCTGCACCAACGATGCAGATATCTCCCTCTATAACGGAATGGTTGTCGATCTTTCGGGCATCCGTATGCATGGTGTGTTGATTAAGGATGTGTGAGGGTGAAGAGGGTACATTGGCGTGCTTCGGTACGGGAGAGTACCCAGCCGCTGACAACGACCATTCGTTCGTTCAGGAAATCCGATGCGATCTCCTGTTTGAAATAGGTTTTTAGAGAATCCGGGTCCATCTGATCTTTTCCGGGATGATTCTTCATCAAGAGATCAGAAAGCCCATTGGGCGTATTTTCATCTGGAAAACTTTTCAGGTATGCCTTCCCGATATTAGTCATCATTGTTCTATCCAGTGCATGAGAGATGAAATCCGGTCTGTCAAGTCCGGCAACGATGCTTTGGTTGCGGCATGAATCCAGCCAGGGTATGATCATCACCGCTGCTGCCATGGCGGATTGTTGCAAGAATGATCTCCTGTCGATGGGACTTTCCATGATCGGGTGTTGGGGGAAAAAGGGGGATCTCAATGGAGGTTCGGAATCGCACTTCAATCGTGGTTCCGGGTGTCTGGATGCCAAGCTAAGGAATTTTCCGTCATTTTGCCGGGTAGTTGATGATCAGGCTATTGCTTTCTGCAGAAAGCTGGATTTAACACCTTCGATGAGAGCTATCCGAATCTTACCGATGTCATGGTGACTGAGCCGCCGATGGCTTTGTCGTTGAAAAAGGAGAGCTGATCTTTTTCTTTCTTTAGACCTAAGGTATAGATCAGAGGCAGGTAGTGATCCGGAGTGGGGATGGCAAGCATGGCTTCCCTTCCTAATTGCTCATATTTGATCAACTTGTCGTAAGCGCCATTCCGGATAAGCCCTTTGAAGGTATCATTCATGTGCAGGGCCCAATCGAAACCATAAGCATCTTCGTCGAGTTTGTCCCAAGCCACCAACCGCAGGTTATGGACCATATTGCCACTTCCGATGATCAAAACTCCACGTTTTCTCAACTCACGGATCTCCCGGGCCAGCTCAAAATGATCATCCGCATGCCGTGTGAAGTCTATGCTCAGTTGCAGTACGGGTATGTCTGCATTTGGGTACATATGTCTGATAATGGTCCAGGTGCCATGATCGAGGCCCCATTCATGGTCCTTACCGACTTTGGTGGAGTGGATCAAGGACGCTGTTTCTCTGGCCAGAGCCGGGTTTCCAGGGGCAGGATATCGTACACGATATAATTCTTCCGGAAATCCACCGAAGTCATGTATGGTCTTTGGGTTGTCCATCGCCGTGATCCTGGTTCCTCTGGTCAGCCAGTGGGCAGAGATCACCAGAACCGCCCTTGGGGTGGGGATCTCCGCAGCCATGGAGGCCCAGCTTCGGTTGAACTCATTGTCTTCGATGCCATTCATGGGAGAGCCGTGGCCGATGAAGAAAACGGGCATCAGATCACCTTGTTCAGGGAAACTATCGGTGAGTCTCTGGAATCCGGTGAAGGATAAATCGCTGGACATGTAAGCGAAGTTAAGCCAGAAGTCAAGAGAGTGCGATCAATGGGCTTCGATCAGCAGCATCCGGGTTCACCGGAACATCCGGGCAGCGGCGCATATGGTTCGCCATTCCTGATCTCTTCATTCGTGGCGTCACGGATGCCGGATATCCTGACGGTGTAATGAAGGGACATGCCTGCCAAAGGGTGATTGGCATCTACTATTAAAAGATCCTCTTTATTCTCGATGACCAGGGCTTCGGTGCCATCAAAAAGCTCAACCACTTCCCCGGGTTCACAAACCGCTGGATCCGGGATGTCAGCGAGAGCTACTTCAAAGACAAGACTGAGTTCCCTGGGTCCATATGCCCATTCATGCGGAATGATGGCCTCGATGACCTGTCCGATCGTGGAGCCTTCCAGCACGCGTTCCAAACCGGGGATGACATTTCCCGCACCATGCAGGTAATCTTCAGGGGCATGACCATCATTGCTTTGAAGGAGATTGCCTGAATCGTCCTTCAATTCATAATGTATGGAAACCACTTTATGTGCGGAGACGGTCATGAGTTCAGATTAGTATGGTTAGTGATGATGTCGGATCCAATACGATCGATTCCCTGAGTTGGAGGTGGCATTCCTGCCCATCCATGCTCACCGATACAGGGATGATCTTTCCGGCTACACTTACTTTGGCCTTTGTGGTATTACGTCCATGGGTAACCGTAATCCTGCTCAGCCGCAATTTCCCGAAGGCGACGTATATTTCTGCCTCAAAAAATTCGGCTGATGATCTTTGCGAATAGCTTCCCCAGCCTTCTGCAGCCGTGTAGGGGGCTTTGAAATTCGACGCACTAATTTTTGGAGAGAATCGGATATGACCTTTGGGGCCGTGATATTCAAAACCGCAGGCCGAGAGGAAAGTCCCATAACTGGCCATGGCGCGGGCATAGTGGTCACTGCACTCGATCTCATTGAAGGGATTTCTTTTCGCGGCATGGTAACGGTCATGGATCATGCGTGTGATCACGAGCGATTCATCGATCAAACCTTCCGCCATCATATGCGCGGCCACCTGATGCTCGAAGCCGCTCATGCATTCATGGAAATAACCCAACTGCCAGGTCACATTCTCTCCATAAGGCTTTTTTTCATTCTTCGGGTTGGTGTTCATGACCAATCCTCCTTCGCCGGGGAGTGCATAAGGTCTGCCGCCGAGATGTGTTTTGATGTAAGGCCCCACATCCGGCGTGAAATTAAATTTCCAGAGCGACTTCAGTGCAGAAACCGTCTTTCCCTGATCCAGAATCCTGCCCAGCCCCACTTGAAAGGCCCAGCTCTGTCCATATACCTGATCAATATGACAGGTGTTGTAAGATCCCAGATTCATTCTTCCTTTAATGGGATCGGGCCGGTGAATGAAATATTCTCCATTGAAGAGTTTCTCCTCCATGTTCCTTCGACCCTTGGCCACATAATCTGCACACTTGCTCGCAAATTCAGCATCACCCATTTCCAAGGCCATGCTTTCACCGGCCTTGACCGCAGCGATGCATAAGCCGACCAACCAGGAGATCTCGCCATCCCATACCGCATCCAGGGTGTTTTCCACTGGCGTATCCTCCATGCCGTCCCCGTTTCGGTCCTGGTTGATGACCCATTGAGTTGCCAGTTTGATCTTCATCCAATTTTTCCTCAGGAAATCATCATCTGCACTCATCTGGTGTTCACGGTATATGCGGAGTATCGTACCTGCTTGTCCGTCTATGGCTGCGGTCTTCACTACTTCGCCCCGATACCAGATCATGCCATCCGGTTGAAGCGAGAGACCCAGATCGACACGTTGCCGGGTATCGCGTTCAAGGGAAGGGAACATCCTTCCCATTGCCTGTGCATATTGCCAGACATGCATGCAGGTGCCTTCACAACATCCCACCCCTTCCCAGGCATAGAAACGTCCACTGGTGAACCGATGGGCCGTGGTGGTTGCCAGTATGGAGGTATTACCAAAAGTACGTTCGAGGAACCACCAGGGTAATGTTGAATCGTAAAATGTCTGTTTCCAGAGACGTGTTTTGGAGACGAGCATTTCCTGCTGCTGTTGCACGTATGCTACGACATCTGAAGCGGAGGCGAACCAGTTGCTGTAATACCTTCCGCTATCCTTGATCTCTTTATTCAATTGAAGATTGGGGAAATGCCAGGCGAATATGAAACGCGAAGAACCTGTCGAAGATTTCGATAGCGTTACAGTATCCCTCACCGATGCTTTCAATTGCTCCGAAACCGATCTTGATGTCTTTGCCCTGTTTGTTGATGCGAATGTGGCGTCTGTCCCCGGATCTAAAAGGTCGGTTTGATATGCCGCTACAGCAGAAAAGCAGGAGATCGCCATCGTGCCATGGTCTGGTAGGGTTTTCTGCTCGGCATCACCGCCATCCTGGAGGCTGCACTGGATATGCGGACATCCCCTTTCCTTGTATTCATTGATTCTGCTGTCCGCAGGTTTTGCGGAGCGGGGTGATGTTTTATTTTCCAGCCAACCGAGTATCTCAACCGTTACATCCCTTGATGTTTTGTTGCTAACCTTGAAATCGTATATCGAGCAGGGGAGGGATGAATTCTTCTCGTCGAGGGGTATGAAAGGGGAGAATACTTCCACGCTGATGTCAACGGGGAGATCCTTGTCTACATATGTAATCCGCGCCATGGGGTAGGTCGCTTCAAAAATGATATCATCCCAATCTGCGGCATCCATCCTTTTCATGATCGTCTTTCCATCAACAACTATCCGAAAGGCGAAACCCTGATCGAGCGGGCGGATGTCCCGTGCCGGTTGCACATATGCTGATCCATCTTGTGGCCGGACCTTTTTGCCCACATGAAGATCTGTTCCCCATTCGATGGTTTTCGGGTCTATTCCATTCTGATTTTCGTTGAAGATGTCCCATAGCCAAAGTCTGCCATCACCACCCAGATAGACCGTGCCTGCGAACAGTCCTCCCACCGGCATTCCTATATAGCGGAGTTCATTCCTGCTTTTCCGGTAGCGAGTGACCGCTCCTCTTTGGGAAAGCGATCTCACCCATTTCGGATCCAGTTTCTTGTCTGTGGGAATATTATGAATGATCTCCTCTGGTTTGAAAGGTCCGGCAATGGCATGTGCCCTTGAGGCATATATGCCGGCAGTAAAGATCCCTGATGTGCGGATGAAATGACGTCGTTCCATTTTTGGCCTTGAACTTTAAATTACGGGAAAAGTCCAAGACTCGAATGAATATCGAATCCTATCACCAATGGATCGATCCTGTTTACTTCTTCATTCGAATCTCGCAAGACGAGAAACCTGCTCATGAACACATCCTCCATAACAAATCTGAAGAGTCTGAATGACAGGTGAAAAAAATCGGATTCTATTCCTATTGTGAATTACGGGTGATTTGCACTATTTTTCACGATGGGCCGATATAACCTATCCCATCTGAAATGAGTTTTCTTGCAGTTGGGGGATGATCTAAATATTTAACAATGCGTGTACCTGTCCTGATTACCGCGATTTTGTTGCTTACGAATCTGCAAACAACACTAGGTCAGCCCATATTCCTGAAGAAATTCACCCCGTTGGCGGACTCCTTATCCGCGGAATACGGCATCCCCTCCACGGTGATCCTCAGCGTCTCCATCATCGAATCCGCCGCGGGCACCAGCAAGAACTGTCACATGCTGAACAACTATTTCGGCATGGAGGGAAAGAATGACCTGAAAAAAACGCAAGGCATCAGTTCGCGATACAAGGCATACCCGGATGCCACCGCATCATTCGTTCATTTCTGCAATGTGGTCTCCCGTAAAAAGTTCTATCCTAAACTCAAGGGGAGCAAGGATCCTCATGTTTGGGTGACCGCCATCAGCAAAAGCGGTTATTCCGAAATACCTGAAGTTTGGCGGGAAAGAGTTTCCGCCACCGTCGACAGGATCAGCAAATGAGATGCCCTGGACAGTACATCGGTTTTCGCACTTGCGAGGGGAAATGATTTTTTAATCATAAATTGACCATCTTCCATTGAGTGTAGATCATAATGTGATGTCGATTGATTTTGTTTCTGCTGAACATGCAAACCATAAACCCTTCCACCATGCGTTCATCGATCTTTTTGCTATTCACTTTAACGGCACATTGCTTGATAGCCAACGGGCAGCAGAAACCACGCATCGCTATTGCAGGTCTTGCGATCGAATCGAGTACGTTTTCTCCGGCACTGACCGATGAAGCAGCCTTTCATGCCAGTTATGGAGAAATGATACTGGATAATTATCCTTTCCTTTCGCCCGACTCCCCCATTCGTAAAAAGGCCAATTGGTTCCCTGCCATACAGGGTCATGCCTTGCCCGGAGGGGCGGTCACCCGAGAGGCATATGAATCGCTGTTGGGAAAAACACTGGATTCCCTGAACAGGCACCTGCCGTTGGACGGGCTCTTTCTGGATATTCACGGGGCGATGAGCGTGGTGGGTTTGGAGGATCCTGAAGGGGATATGATCACGCGCATTCGAAAAGTCGTGGGCGCCCGGACGCTCATCTCCACGAGCATGGACCTTCATGGCAACGTCTCCTGGAGACTCGCAGGACAATCAGACCTGATCACCTGCTACCGGATGGCGCCACATGAAGATGAGATGGAGACCAAGCAGCGCGCTGTAGAGAACCTGATCGATAGGATAACCACCGGCAAGGGCAAACCCAGATTCAAGGCCTATGTCATGATCCCGGTCTTGCTACCCGGTGAGAAGACGAGCACCCGCATTGAACCCGCAAAAAGCATTTATGCAAAGATCGCACCCTTGACGAGCCAGAAGGGGATCACGGACGCCGCCATCTGGATCGGTTATGCCTGGGCCGATGAGGAACGCAACCATGCTGCCGTGATGGTCACCGGTGATGACAGGAAGGCCGTCACGGAGAACGCAGAAATGTTGGCAAAGAGTTTCTGGCAGGCGAGACGAGAATTTGATTTCGTCGCCCCCACACTACATTATGAACAATGCATGGACAGTGCGCTGAAAAGCAATAAGCATCCTTTTTTCATAAGCGACATGGGTGATAACCCCACAGCGGGTGGTGCCGGTGATGTGTCGTGGACGCTCACGCAGATCCTGAACCGAAAGGAATTCCAACGCTTCGATGGCCCCTCACTCATCTATGCTTCGATCCCCGGACCGGCTTTGGTCGAAAAAGCCATCTCGGCGGGAATAGGTGGGCAGGTTGATGGCTATGCCGGTGCAGCTGTTGATTCCCGCTATGCTCCTCCCGTCCGGATCATGGGGAAAGTGGAAGCCATCCGGTATGGCGACAAGGATGCCGAAGTGGAAGTGTTGGTGCAGGTGGGTAGTGTACACGTCATCGTTACGAAGAAAAGAAAGCCCTACCATTATGAAGCCGACTTCACCCGTCTGGGGCTTGCTCCGCGTAAAACAGATATCGTTGTGGTCAAGATCGGTTATCTGCAACCTGAACTCTATGATATGCGGGCGGACTGGATCATGGCCCTCACCCCCGGTGGTGTGGATCAGGATCTGGAGCGGTTACCTTACAAACATATCCAGAGACCCATGTACCCGTTGGACAAGAACATGAAAGATCCCGACCTCAAGGCGAAGCTCGTTCCCATTTCTGGTGGTGAGCAATAGAGTTCGCCCGACAGGAATACAGTATCAAAAATCTTTCCTTCCGGTCAATTCCTGATGTGACAAGGATACGGGGATGCATCCCATGGTGTTGATGCTATCCAGGAATTTTTTGATCGAAAAAAACTCTCCTTTTGATTCTTTTTGTTTGGCATAGTCGGCCATCGTCTCTTCGATCTGGTATTTCCCGGTGATGTAGCTTGTGCCATATCCGGGCAAACGGAGATAGAGTTGCTGCTCGAAGGCAGCAAGCTTTTTCTCCACCTTCATCCATCCCCTGGGTGTGTATTCCTTGTGAACGGATCCAGCCTCTGCCATGGTCATCAGGTTCGCTTGTGCATAGAGTGAGCCAAGACCGCGTGCAGCACGGTTGGCCAGCATGATGTAGACGATCTCGCGACTGCGGGGACTGTCATCATACAGCCCGGCCTGCATGAAGATCTCCTCCACCGCTGTGGCAAGGCCTTCGTTGCGTGCAGCGAAAATATTGTACAACAGTGGGCCTTTTCGTACTTCACAAGGATGTGGTTCATTGTCCATACTCGACAACTCGAACCAATGATAAAAATGGGAGAACAATGGGCGAGGGTCGAGGTGTGAGGTGATCAGGAAAAAATTACGCCTGTCAGCAGAAACGAAACTCCCGATGTGCTCCATCACCGCAGGTTCGAAATAGTCTTTCACGGTCAGGATTTCTTTCTTTTTCAAAAAATCCATCAGGTTGTGTACGGATGCTTCCGCTCGGGCCTTGTATTCTTCCGGGTTCTTGACGTCAGTGAGCGGTGGAAGGTCGCGGTTGTGTTGTTCCTCCAGTTTCAATGATGACCATGCACGGGCAAGTTCGCGTTTCAGCAACAGCACTTCGTCGTCCCAGGTGAGGGGAAGAAGGTTGACGTTCTGCTGGTACCAGGTGTAGTTCTCCTTGCCAATCCCGGAAGCTCCTGTTTTGGAAGCGGCCTGTTTGTCCAGCCAGTCGGCAAGAATATTGGTGGAAGTGATGGCCTCGTTGATTGTTTTCTCTAATTCCATATCTCCTTTCACGCCCGGTTTTTGCAGAAGGTCCCGGAGGTCGGTGCTTTGCATGCGGATATCATTCGTACCCGCGATCCAGAGTTCTCGCGCATTGCCGGTAAGGTTGGACATGGCCTGCTTGTTCAACGGTGGTATCACTTTTAAATCGTTGATCAGTTTGGTTTTCACGTCTCGGCTCAGCGGGAAGGAATATGTCCAAAGTTCAGTCGTCAGATGATGTGTAGGACCTTCGTGTGCAGGCACATCACTTCTTTCCGTCCAGATCGATTTATAAAATGCCGGATCACGTGCCCAAGGTTTCAGTACGCGGTAATTGAAATCAAAACCATTCATCTCCGCTCTGATGATATTCCAGTCCACTTGCTGTTCAATCGGCCAGCCGGTAGTGTCTAGAGAAAGCAATTTTTTCTGCAGAGCCCTGAATTTCGGAAGTCTTTTATCGAAAATCTCTGCTCGATAGTCTGGCGCACCGTCAACCAACGGAGGTTTTTCGAACACACGCCATTCCCTGTACAGATCGACGACTACCTGATGTCCCGGACCGAAGGAGGTTGTCTGTGCCTGCGAAGAGATCGCGACCATGTTGAGGATCAGTAAAAAAACAGGATGGCATTTCATCTTCATATCCTTGTTTTGTGAACTTCATGAAGTTCGGTGATTTGAACCGGAAGCCGACCTCCTGCTTTTACGTGGGCATTCAGCATTCCCCTCAATAAAGATAAAAAGCCAAACGTATGGGTTTGATGACGACCTTTTTGGTTTCATAGTTATTAAGTGCTGCTGGTGGCGAACCCCTGTTCGGCATTCTTGTCTTATTCCATTATCCGGAATGGTGGCCGGTGAGGACTGGCGCAGCCATAGCTGGCCTGATACTCTTGCCACAGGTCTCCAGACTATTCCATTCAGATCATGCCCGGGAGACATGAGCTTTTACGGAATGCATGTTGCAATCGTTCAGAACCGTTATCACATCATCGGAATTGATAATCCACTCCCCGCACTTGGGTGAGTAATGTTCGAGGCGCATCGAGGATCTTTGCATTCTCCGGTGGCAATGGGGTAACTGGAGAATGAGCAGCCAGATAATCCCTCATGGTGGAATGCAATGTGTAGCTGACTACCTTCGTATCAGCCACTTTTCTGATCCTGCAGATCACGTCCACCGGATCACCATCCCTGTCGCAGGCGCAAATCGTATAGGTGGCTCCGGCATCCAGAGGTCGCCCACCGATGGTGATTTCCTGAATGCGATTCCCCAGTTCGTGATAGGCATAAAAGGAGATCTTCATCCCCTTGAATTTGACCATCCATCCACCGATCCGCTCAGCGGAATTTTTCGCAAAAATATTGTTCAGATCTTTCTCAAGCCAATCCATGATCTGTTGCCCGGACACTTTTCCCGTCTTGATGTTCGAGTCGAATGGCAACATGTCAAATATGTATCCTTCGGTGATCGGAATATTTCCCGTGCTGTCCGGGGTGACCCTGGGCGGACAGAAGCGGAATCCATTGGAAAGGACGATGTCGATCTCGGGCATCCGCCATTTCAGTGCATCCAGAACCATCGTATCGATCGGATTTTCTACAACAAAGTATCTATACAAGGGTATGGTGCTGTATCCTCTGATAGTTTCGATCTCGTTTCGGTAAGGCACTTCAACCTGATCAATCAGCTTTGCTACCGCCGTATCGGCCGGCCATTTTCCCGACTCCACTTCATGTAGTACGTATTCATCCCTGATCATCTTGCCGTCCTTCACCGTGAGTGTCAACTTACCGACGAAAGACCCGAATGCGCCAGGTTCCACCACCTTCGCATACTTGCATGGAATGGGCACGCGTACCCTTTCATGTGTATCTCCTCCAAGAATATAATCGACACCCTTGCAAACCTCCATGTCCGCCAGACCAATCTGTTGAGAGAGGCCCAGGTGGGCGATGATGATGACCACGGCACATTTTTCCTGGTTCCTCAGGACATCCACATAATTAGCGAGGTTCTCTTCCGGCTTGGAATAGGCGATACCCTTGCTCAGGTTGGGAGGTTGTCGGGTAGGAACTAGCGGATCCGTATACCCGATGAATCCTATTTTAACACCTTTGATCGACCTGACATGATACGGCGGGAAGATCAGTTCACCCCGGTTCCCCCCGCCAAGGTCGTGATACATGTTGGCGCAGATCTTGGGCGCATTCAGCGCACCTAACAGTTCCTGCATGACCTTTTTGTAATAGATGACTTCCCAATTCCCCGGGAGGAAGAGATCATAGCCAATGGCATTCAGGATGGGAACGATGCATTTCCCGGTCGTCTTCATGGAAAGTTCGCTGCCCTGAAACATATCGCCGGTGTCGATGATGAAAGTCTCGGGATCTTTTGCCCTTTCTTTTTTGAAAAAGCCTGCGATCTGTGCATATCCGCCTGTTTTACGGAAAACAGGCCTCTCGGATTCCCAGAACATCTCATCATGGGGGTCTATCTGACAGTGCACGTCTGTGGTCTGAAGAATGTTTATGGAGATGGATCCGTCCGCATTCACCCGGGAAACAGGATCGGCATCCTTGGTCTGCGTAGTGGCGATAGTGGATATCGGACCCAGTATGGCAGCCCCGCTCATGGCACTGATGTTTTTCAGGAATTCACGCCGTTTATTCTTCATGCCACTGGTATTTTAGGAAACACTTCTTGAAGGTAGCCAAAAAAGCCCCTGCTCCCCAGAACTTGCTCTTTCCGCTTCGTTTATCCGCACAGAACATCTTGATCCCTGATATATTCCCTTTCCAGGGCAACCTGATTTTCCGGCTTCGTAAATATGGTTTACATTCATTTCTATTCAAAACAACAACGCCCTCAACGTACAGCAATAAATAAATCGATCATGCCGGTATTGAAAGCAATGTCATTGATTACTATCCTGGTTTTATCACTCCATCTGGCATCTTTGGGTCAGGGAAGTTCCCTCCCCAAGAGTACACCGGAAAGAGAGGGCATATCTTCAGCCGGCATCATCAAATTCCTGGATGCCATCGCCGCCAGCAAGCACGAGATGCACAGTTTCATCCTGATGCGACATGGCAAAGTGGTGGCCGAAGGTTGGTGGAACCCATACAGGAGTGAATTGCGCCACTCGATGTATTCCTGCAGCAAGAGTTTCACGGCAACAGCCGTGGGGTTCGCCATCCAGGAGAAAAAATTGAATCTGGATGACAAGGTCATCTCCTTCTTCCCTCAGGATCAGCCGGATACGATCAGGCCATTTCTGGATAAACTGACGGTGCGAGATCTGCTCATGATGAGCGACGGGATGATTCCCGATCCGACAAGCACAGTAGGGGCGCTCACGACGAATTGGGTTAAAGGATTTCTCAGAACCCCCATCTTACAGGAGCCGGGCACCACTTTCCTGTATAATTCCATGGGCACGTTCATGCTATCCGCCATCGTTCAGAAAGTCACCGGTCAAAAGATGGTCGATTACCTGAAGCCCCGTTTGTTCGACCCGCTGGGGATCGTGGGTGTGGATTGGGAAGAGAATCTTCAGGGTATTAACTCGGGTGGTTGGGGTTTGCGGATACACACGGAGGACATGGCAAAATTCGCTCAACTTTTCCTGCAGAAAGGAAAATGGAATGGCAAGACCATACTTCCTGCAAACTGGGTTCAAGAAGCCAGTACCATGAAGATCATGCAGGACCCTGCGGCGCCAGAATCGAAGAAGGATTCTAGCGACTGGCTTCAAGGCTATTGCTACCAGATGTGGCGCTGTCGGAATAATGCATATCGTGGTGATGGTGCCTTCGGGCAATATATGATCGTCATGCCCGATCAGGATGCCGTGATGGCCATCACTTCTGAAACGGCAGATATGCAAAGCGAACTGAATCTGGTTTGGGAATACATTCTTCCTGCGATGAAGGAAGGCAAGCTGAATGTGGATGGCCCATCCTGGAGTAAGCTCCAATCCCGTCTGCAAGCACTCGCCCTCCCTGTGCCTTCAAGTACCAGCTCATCCATGATATCGGGGTTGAATGGGAAAGTCTTTTTGACAACCACCCATTCGAGTAATATAAAAGGATATTCCTTCAACTTTGATCGGGATGTCTGCCACTTCACGCTCACAACGGACACGGCTTCTTACACCATCGACCTCGCCAAAAGCAAATGGATGGAGACCCTGACGCGGAAACCACAACAGACGCTCACCTCGCCATTGAAGGAAGATCTCTCTTTCTTATATCCCGCCAAGCTCGATGGTAGCTATGGATGGAAGGACGACAAGACTCTGGAAGTGGTGTTACGTTACATTGAGAGTCCGCATTCCGAGAAATATCTCTTCACCTTTGATGGTGACAAGCTTACTGCGGATTGGATGAGGAGTTTTGACTTCGGCAAGAAGACAACGACCATATATGCATGGAAGCAATGATGGGTGTTTTGCTGCAAAGGGTAGACCCGAAACAGAAAAGTTATTCCTACAACGCTTGTGCGCTAAGAGATCTTCATCTTCCGAGCAGGCTATCGACACGCTTGAATGTGTATCCCTTCTGCTTCAGGCTTCGGATCAGTTCCGGCAAGCGATCATAGAGTTTATCTTTTCTGCGTGGATCGGTTCCTGCATGGATGAGGATGATAGCGCCGTTCAATCCTCCTTTTTTCTCCATCGCAAGAAGATGTTTGATGATCTCATCACTGCTGATGTATGACTTGCCCATGTCAGGGTAAGTGTAATCCGCATTGGATCTGGTGCCTCCCGTGAAATTGATCAATTGGATGCCAAGCTCACGGCACCAAGCTGAAACCTCTTTATTCCACCACTCGTATGGAGCAATGAGGTAATCATTGCCATGTTTGATCCCCATGGACCGCATGGCGGCATGATTAACTATGAGGTCACTCACCAGAGAATCCTTGCTCACCAATAAGCTGTCTCGCCGATCCCAATCATTATAGAGCAAGTGCTGATCTGAATGTCCACCGAGAAAATGGCCATCCTGTTCAAGCCGGGTGATGAATGGCTGTGCCTTTTTGTTCCTGTACATCCTGCCGGTGAAGAAGAAGCTCCCCGGTACTTTCGTGGAGGAAAGGGTTTTTGTTATGGTCGGCAGCCCTTCGAAGAACTCATCTCCGGTGAAGACCAGGGACAATTCTTTTTTTGTGCTGTCCCCCCGGGTGACGGCTCCTTCCTCGAGAGTGTATGCTTTATGACGATTCTCAAATTCCCTGGCAGCGAGTAGATAGATCAGTGAAGCGGTCCCGTCCATAGTTGGCTCATTGGTACTATAGTCGCCATAATCATCATGATAAACGGCGAGACCGCTTTGAAATGGGGCATATTGATCTGGATGAGATAATGAAATGCCGATCAAATTGGAGAATGTGGATGTGTACACGGGTCCGTCCACCAATCCTCCGTCTATGGGTATGTTACCGATATGGGTGAATCCGGAGTGCGGGTCAACAGGGGTGTCGCCATCCGCAGGGAGTCCGTATACCATGCTGGTCCCCCAGGGGTTCACCCCGAATATCCAGTCCAGATTCGACTGGCCGAATTCATCCACACTGTGATCACCGGAAAGTTCCTGATACCACAGGCACTGGATCGCAAAGGAGGTAGTGAAGTTGTTGCTGCACCAGATGAAGGGGATCCCTCTGTAGAAGGCGTTATTCTTTGCTTTTTGCCAGACCAGATCGATGCCTTTCCTATACATCGCGATCACGGAATCCCTCAGGGATCCTGATGCTCTTTTTGCCAATTCATAATGGCCGATGTTGATGAAAGGGTACCATTGATAATGTGCGGCAGTATCTTTTCCCAGCCAGGGAGTGATGGGTTCCTGCCTGGCATAGGTCATGGCTTCTGAAGGGTTGTTCATCGCCGCCGCCGCAAGTTCCATATCGTCCACCCAATTCTGTTCCGCATATATGTATGGTGAAACAACGGAAGCGGTCTGCATAAATCCCGGGAATTGCTGACCATATCGATATGCCCCCAACGATCGATTGCGGAAGGTGCCGGCCAATACGGGTTCCTGTTCCCTGTACATGGATGAGGCCAGTGAAAAGGCACTTGAGAATTTTCCTGCGATGGACGAAACTCCTGTGGTGGCATTCATGAAGTTCCCCCGTTGCTGAGGTTTGCCTGATACGAAGTATACTGGACGTTCCAGCCCTTTACCATAGTAGTTGGTATCCAGCCCAGGCATGCGCATGCGTTTATGGTCCCTGTCATCACCGAGCTGGTTGAACATGATGCCATCCGAGGGATTCATTTTCATTAGCCAGTCCAGCCCCCACTTGGCTTCGTCCAATACATCGGCCGTGCCGTTTGATCCCTCGAGACCATTGGCCTGTTTGGTGTCGCCGAAAACGGGTTTAAAATCGCGGTAGGCGGAGAGCAGTTGCCAGGTGGCATTTGCACTCGTGGTGCTGTATTGCAGGTAATCCGTTGCATCATGCCATCCTCCCACGACATCGACATGCGTGCTATCCGGCATGGGACCATAGAGTGTGTACCCATCGCGAGTATGGCAACTGTCTTTTATGGAAGGGTTGAATCCGTTGCGTTGCTGACGCATATATCGAAGACAGAAGTCCGCCGTTCCCTGATAGACGGCATTGTCGATCCGAAAAACAGGCGATCTCGTGCCGTTCACAGATAGATAATAGCTGCCCGGTTTTTCCCAGGATGAGAAGCTGATCCTGGCGGTATGGCGGAACGGGCCATAGGCCCCGAAATCCGTTCCCATATCGATCTTCATAACGGTTTTATTACTATTTGCTTCCTTCAACTCCGCTTTAGAGGCGACCATTTCTTTTTGGGTGCACCATACCGCATTCTTCAAGCCTTGTTCCGGATATCCGAGAAGGTTTGTCCTGATCCAGCTCTTTGATGTGCTATCCTGTGTTGCAGCTGAAAAACCTACGGATACCAAAACAAGGAAAATGGGAAGAGACGCTAAGGGTGAAAGGAGCATTTTCAACTTATGTAGAGCCATACCTTGTAATTTTTTGGGAGTATACCTGAATGTATGATTAATTTCTGCCCCATACATTTCGAATAGAGAAGAACCCAATCATGAACTTGTAATGGGCCCACCCTTCCGTAAATTCGTAAATTCGCCAAACCAATAATCCCCATGTACCTTCAATCCCGCCTTTCAAATGAACACCTCATTCTCGAACCTCTTCAGCAGGAGGATTTCGTGGAATTGTATGCCGTGGCATCCGATCCTTTGATCTGGGAGCAACATCCGAATCCGGACAGGTACAAGGAGGATGTTTTCACGACTTATTTCGAAGGGGCGATGGCTTCCGGGGGTGCGTTTCTGGTGAGGGATTTAGGGTCGGGGCGGGCTATAGGAGGCACCCGGTTCTATGACCTGCTTCCTGATCAGGGTGAGGTCAAGATCGGATACACCTTTTTTTCTCGGGCATGTTGGGGAACTTCCATCAATCGTCAGGTCAAAACCCTCATGTTGGATCATGCCTTCACCCGATTGGAGAGGGTCGTTTTCCATGTTGGCGCTTTGAATATCCGTTCCCGAAAAGCCATGCAGAAATTGGGGGCAAGCCAAATCGGGGAGGAGCAAGTGGCGTATTATGGGGAGCCGGCCAAGACGAATGTGGTTTTTTTGATGACCCGGGAAGCCTGGTTGAACAGATAGTCTGCCTTAATTATATATATAGCACCGGTCTGATCTTGATTTTTACCCGTGAATGGGTATTTTAATTCCATCGCGCTAGGAATTTAATAACACATTGAAAATCAAATATTTGTAATGATCGGTGATAAAGATCAAACTCTTGATCTGTAGCGTTTTACAAAAAGAATACGCAATTATACCCATTTCCCCTTGCTTTTTCCTAAAGCTTGCCCTATCTTGATACACTCACGAATCCTAACCGTACCTGGCCATTGGCCTGTTTTTCACGAATCCGGGGTGTTCATCCCCTGAACCACGTTTTTCCTCGTGGAAGACGCGCCCATTCTACCAACCCGTGATCTCATCCATTACGTATAGGTTGTAATGCGCTAATTATTTTTTTTAGCTGGCCACCTGACCATGATCATAGACCACAAAAATGTAAGTGGGTATGTTCGCGGGTCCGAATAGTAGCCTTAATAATGATCACCATAAAAAAGCCAAACGCATGAAAACCAGACAGCATCAATTCCTCAACAACAAATGGGAGGACTCCGTATCAGACCTTGATCCTGCAAAATGTCAGTTGGTACTGGCATTTGGATCCTCAGAACTCCTTATCGCCCCTGAAACCTTCGATCATCTTCGCAAAGCCTATCCCAAGGCGGACATCCTCATGTCGTCCACCGCAGGTGAGATCTCAAATGGCTCCGTTCAGGATAACAGTGTTGTCGCAACGGCCATTGAATTGGAGAGATCTCAGTTGAAATGCGTCAACACCAGCATCAGCAGGTATGCAGATAGTTATTCGGCTGGTGTCGCCATTAAGAAGCAACTTGATGGGGACCACCTGAAAGGCATTTTCATTATTTCCGATGGACTGCTGGTTGAAGGCCACGAACTGGTACGCGGGTTCAATGAAGGGAATACGCAAAAGATCCCCATCACTGGCGGACTTGCCGGTGATGCCGCGAGGTTCCAGCAAACTTTCACCGGGCTGAATGAGATACCGGGTCAGGGTAATATCATCGCTGTAGGTTTCTATGGCGAGCATCTTCATATTGGTCACGGTTCTTTGGGCGGATGGGATGAATTCGGTTATGAGAGGGTCATCACCAAGTCGGCCAAGAATGTACTGTACAAAATCGACGAGGAAAGTGCACTGGACCTGTACAAAAAATACCTCGGAACTTTCGTCGACGAACTACCTGGATCCGCCCTGTTATTCCCCCTTTCCATGAAGGTCCAGAATGCTGAGAAATACCTGATCAGGACTGTATTGGCAGTGAGCGATGATGATAAATCGATGACGTTCGCCGGGAACATGCCGGAGGGCAGTACGGTGCGGTTGATGCGTGGGAACATCCAGAAGTTGATCGAGGCTTCCGCCATTGCTGCGAAGGACTCCATGAAGGGTCTGGACAATCATAAGCCCCAGTTGTCCCTGCTCCTGAGCTGTGTAGGGCGTAAGATCATCCTTGATGCCAAGTCGGAGGAAGAGGTTCAGGCTGCAGGCGAGGTTTTGGGCAAGGATTGCGCCGTTACCGGTTTCTATACGTATGGAGGTCTTTCTCCATTCGGTATGGGCACCCCTTGTGAATTGCACAACCAGACCATGACCATCACGACATTTTCTGAAGATTGATCCATCTCTTATCAAGTAAAAGAAGCCGGGATATAAGTTAAAGATCCCGGCTTCATCAGTGACCTTAAAATTGGGAACATGACATCCATGAACACTTTACTGATGCCCGGCGTGGCTGAAAACCGGAATGACTCCGGGTTTTACGATCTGACTCAACTTCGTGCCATCAGCAGGGGTAATGAAACATTTCTGAAGACCATGGTCAAGCTTTTCGTCGAGCAGACCCCGGGCATCGTTGAAGGTATTCTGCATCATCATCATCAAGGCGATCTGCAGGCCATGGCCTCATTGGCACACAAACTGAAACAAAGCATTCATTCCATGGGTATCCACAGCCTAAAGGAGACCATATTCGAAATCGTACGATCCGGGAGAAACGGGGAGGGGTTGGAAACACTTCCAGCCTTGCTTGACCATCTGGAGTATACCTCGGACAAGGTCATCCGTGGATTGCAAAAGGAATACAATCTGTAGTCGTAGAGCTGAACAACCCCTAAAAACCCATGACAGTATCCCAGGAATTATATAAGGACGGAAAATTCACATCCAACGAACTGAACGACCCATCAGACCCGAAAGAGGCCAGTCTGGTCCTGTGTTTTGGCGAACGCTTGATCTTAAGCGATCCCGGATTTTATGAACTGATGATTTCGCGATATCCATCAGCACAGATCATGTTATGTTCCACTGCGGGGGAGATCCTCGCCAAATATGTATATGAAGATACCGTTTCCATCACGGCCATCACATTTAACAAGACAAAACTGAAAAGCACTTCGGTGAACATACAAGGTTTCTCTGATAGTTTTCAGGCAGGGAAAGATATCATGAAGGCCTTGGATGCCGATGATCTGGCCTATGTGCTGATCCTTTCGGATGGGAGTATAGCCAATGGAAGCCAGCTGGTACTTGGCATGGAGGAAACCAATAGGCGCAAAGTGCCGATCACTGGCGGTATGGCCGGTGACGGCGTGAGATTTGAAAAGTCAGTGGTAGGCTTGAACGGACCTGTGCAAGCTGGCACCATCGCCGCCATGGGATTTTATGGGAAAGATCTGGTGGTCACTCATTCTTCCATGGGTGGTTGGGACATGTTTGGACCGGAAAGAACTGTAACCAAATCCATAGACAATAAATTATTCGGGATCGACAACCGCAGCGCACTTGATTTGTACAAGATCTATCTGGGTAATCATGTGAATGAGTTGCCGGGTGCCGCTCTGCTCTTCCCCTTGTCCGTGAAATTACCCGGTCATGACATACCACTCGTACGTACCATACTTTCCATCGATCCAGAAGATGATGGCATGGTATTTTCCGGGGATGTTCCGCAAGGATCATTGGTACGCTTCATGAAAGCGAATTTCGATAAACTCGTTGGTGCGGCGGCCATTGCAGCGGATCATAATTACAATGAACTTTCCCATAAGTCTCCTAAATTGGCCTTGCTCATCAGTTGTGTGGGAAGGAAGATCATATTGGACAAACGTATCGAGGAGGAGGTGGAGTCCGTCGCCGATATTTTTGGCGAGTCCACATTCCTGACTGGATTCTATTCTTACGGGGAGATATCGCCTCTGATGAAATGCGAACCTTGTCAATTGCATAATCAGACCATGACCATCACCACCTTAGATGAATCTTAAAGATCGGGATCATGGCGTATAACAAACTTCTTGCCAGGCATATGGAAAGGTATCTGCCCCCGGGTTGGGAGCAGGAACCCTCTCTACAGCCTTTCATCCACGCCATGGATGTCGCATTCAATGCTTTCGACAGGGACAAGGTGATGTCGGAGCACGCTTTCAGGGTGAGTGAGAATGACTATCTGGATATATATGCTCGCTTGAAACAGGAAGTGGAGGTCAGGAAGATCTCCATTGAGAAGCTCATGGAGGCCATCCGCAACATGGAGCCTGGTAACACCCATGTGATCCGACAAGGCGAGGAGAACCTTCTGGACGTGGTGGAGTACCTGGATACGATCATTGCCAAACGTAATGAAGCGGAGGAGGCCATGCGTAAAGCCAAGGAGGAAGCTGAAAAGGCTAAAGTGGAGGCGGAAAAAGCGAATGTTGCCAAATCAGAGTTCCTTTCCATCATTAGCCACGAGATACGAACCCCGCTGAATGCCATCATAGGGCTTGGACATATACTGCTCCGGCAAGATCCCCGAGCCGATCAGATACGGAACATGCGTGTGCTCAAGACCTCGGCAGACACGCTGCTCACCCTCATCAACGATATCCTTGATTTCAGCAAGATCGGAGCAGGAAAGCTCGATCTGGAAGCGGCTCCTTTCGACATCAGGAAACTGGTGAATGACCTTTTTCAGGCGCATAGTATCAAAGCGCAGGAGCGTGGAAACATCATGACACTGAACATAGACGATGAGATACCCGAGTGGGCCAATGGAGATCCCTTGCGACTCATGCAGGTTCTGAACAACTTATTGTCGAATGCGGTTAAATTCACCCGGGATGGGCGCATCCGAATGGACCTTCAGCTGAAGGCTAAAGAAGAAGACCACTGCGTCATCTCCTTCTCCGTGAGAGATACGGGAGTGGGAATTGAACGGGGTAAATTGGAGCATATCTTCAAACCCTTCGCCCAAGCCTCCACCAAGATCACCAGGGAATACGGAGGAACCGGACTAGGGCTGGCCATCACTTCCGAACTGCTTCAATTGATGGAAAGCAGCATCCTGTTGGAAACGGAACCTGGCAAGGGGTCTACCTTCACATTCGAACTGAAGCTCGGCTACATCCGACCCGAGGACCACGAAGCCGAAATCATATCTGTCTACGATCAGGATCTGGGTGGTGCACGAGTGCTGGTTGTTGAGGATACCCCATTCAACATTTTACTCGCTGTGCAACTGCTGGAAGGATGGAATGCCGTTGTCGATGTTGCAGAGAACGGTCTTGAAGCCGTGGTGAAGATGCAACAGAGGGAATATGATCTCGTCTTGATGGATCTTCAAATGCCCGTGATGGATGGCTATACGGCCACGCAAAAGATCAGGGAATTCAACATTCATACTCCGATCATGGCGCTCACCGCTTCGGCCAGCACCAACATCAGGGAAAAAGTCACCAGCGCTGGCATGCAGGATTATGTCAGCAAACCCTTCAACCCCGACGATCTCTTCCTTCGCCTCCGCAAATGGGTCGGCAAGCCGGTGGTTTTGTGAATTACTGGATTAATGAATAAGTGGATAAATTCGTTGTAGGTATGATTATTCATATTAAATCAATCCGTTAATCCATCAATCCGATAATCCG
>CAIKEH010000039.1 GCA_903826405.1 uncultured bacterium | reverse complement strand
GCCTCATCCGAAATGAATACAGGGTTCATTCCTTGTAAATTAGACAATTTTTTGGTTCCGCGTGCTGCGTATGGCACTGAAAAATTTGGGTTAAGATCAAGCTCTTTTTCATACAATCCCCTCATTATGAATCAAAAAAAGATGGATCGCAGTTGTTGCGATCCATCTTTGCGGGTGTTGATTGGTGATTTTGGGGCTTAACGGGTCGGATTTTGTCCGAACCGGACAGTATCAGTTGCCCATCAGGACCGTCCCGGTCATCTCGGGGGGGGCGGGTAAACCCATATAATGCAGTATGGTGGGTGCCATATCCCCTAATTTTCCCGAGCTCAATTGTCCCTTCCAATCCCTGTCGATCACAAAGAAGGGAACCGGGTTCATGGTATGTGCAGTATTGGGGCTTCCGTCCTCGTTGATCATGTAATCGGCATTCCCGTGGTCGGCAGTGAGGAATACTCCATATCCATTCTCTAAGGCGGCTGTCACCACCTGCCTTACACAGTCGTCCACTTTTTCAACGGCTATGATGGCGGCTGGAAAAACACCGGTGTGACCCACCATGTCCGCATTGGCGTAATTGAGGCAAATGAAATCTGCGGTTTTATTCTTTATCTCCGGAAGTATGGATGCGGTCACTTCATCGGCACTCATTTCCGGCTTGAGGTCATAGGTTGCTACTTTAGGGGAGGGCACCATGATGCGTCTTTCCCCTTCAAAGGGTTTCTCTCGACCACCGCTGAAAAAGAAACTCACGTGGGGATATTTCTCAGTCTCTGCGATCCTGATCTGGCGAAGTCCATTGTCCTCCATCACTTCACCCAGCGTTTTATTCAGATTGTCCGTATCGAAGATCACGCGAATATGCTGATAGGTTTTGTCATACTCTGTCATGGTCGTATAGTCGACGTCCAACTTGTGCATGTCATATTCGTGCAGGTCTTCCTGAGTGAGCACCTGAGTGATCTCGCGGCATCTATCTGTCCTGAAATTGAAACAGATCACCGAATCCCCATCTTGTATACGGGAGATCGGCTCACCATTTTGACCGGTTATGACGATCGGCTTGATGAATTCATCGGTAACATTACTTGCATATGAGGCTTCCATCGCTTCGACAGGATCAGAATACGTCTCTCCTTTTCCTTTTACAAGGTTATCCCAGGCGAGTTTCACTCTCTCCCATCTTTTATCACGATCCATGGCATAATACCTTCCTGTGATCGTGGCGATGGCCCCGCAGGTGGCATGGAGATGATCTTTGAGGTCGCGGATGTATCCCAAGCCACTTTTAGGATCTGTGTCCCGGCCATCCGTGAAAGCGTGAATGAAAACTTTGTTCAATCCTTCTTTCTGACAAATCCCGGTGATGGCTTTGAGGTGATTGATGTGGGAATGCACCCCTCCGTCACTGACCAGACCGATCAGGTGCAGGGCCTTGTTCGTTTCTTTTGCCTTCCGGATCGCAGTCAACAAGGCTTTATTCTTGGCAAATTCCCCATTCCTTATGGCGACATTGATACGCTGCAATTCCTGATAAACGATACGTCCTGCACCCAGGTTCAGGTGTCCCACTTCGCTGTTACCCATTTGTCCTTCCGGTAGGCCGACAGCCTCCCCCCAGGTAACCAAAGTGGTATTCGGATAGCTTGAATATAAGGAAGTTACGTAGGGAGTTTGGGCGTTCTGGATGGCATCGGCTGACCTCACCTTTCCCAGCCCCCACCCATCCATGATGATGAGTATCGCGCGTTTTTGTTCCATCCTGCAAATTTAGTGCATTCCCCTCAATGACTTTCTTGAATGAACAGTTTGAGGCATGCGGGATCCTCCGGATGAAGAGTTTGGCACATTTTTGGCAATTGTATGATCGGCAATCCCTTATGCGTACAATTTTCTGCTACATATCGCCGCTTTTTCTTTTGTTTTCAGTTTGTGCGTTCAACTGGACTGCGAATTTGAACGATGTGGCATCGGCGCTGAAGCAGGGCGACTCCAACCGAATGTCCAAGTATTTCGATAATCTGGTTGAGATCTCCCTAAATGATAAAAGCCATTCCTACAGCAAAAGCCAAGCGGAGTTGGTCATTCGCGACTTCTTCTCCAGCAATACGGTGACTGATTTTCAGATTGTCTATAAAGGTAATAGCGCAGGTATGGAATATTGCATGGGGAAACTCCATACCCAGCATGGGGAATTTCGTACTTCATTCTCCCTGAAGTATCGCGGTGACCGCAAACTTATACAGGAAATCAGTTTTGATGGCGGTGATCATGAATCATTTCCGTGAATACTGATCCCATTATCGGGAATCCCCCTTTTGTTTAGATTTGCCTTATGATCTCTTTTGATGAAAGACTTTCCCACCTTGTCCAGGAAGCCATGGTTGAAGACGTCGGAGATGGCGACCATTCGACACTGAGTTCCATCCCGGCAGATGCTTGGGGCAAGGCGGTATTGAAGATCAAGGAGGATGGTATACTTGCCGGTATGGAAGTCGCCAGCCGCATATTCACATTGCTTCAACCCGATGCCGGTTTTCATGCATTCAAGCACGATGGCGATCAAATGACCAATGGTGAAAAAGCATTCGAGGTGGAGGCATTGGTACATACCATTCTTAAAGGTGAGAGACTCGTGCTGAATTGCATGCAGAGAATGTCCGGAATCGCTACGCTCACCCGTACTTATGTGGACATGCTGAAGGGATATCATACGCGCGTTTTGGACACGCGAAAGACCACACCCAATTTCAGGCTTCTGGAAAAGGAAGCCGTTCGTATCGGAGGTGGCACCAACCATCGTTTCGGCCTTTTTGATATGATCATGTTGAAGGATAACCATATCGATTACGCAGGTGGTTTGGAAAAAGCGATCGATCGCGCTTGGGAATATATTCAGGTAAGAAAGCCTGGTCTTGCGATAGAAGTGGAAACACGATCAGTGGAGGAGGTCAAGCGTGTGGTCGCTCACAGTAAAGGCAAAGTTTCACGTATCATGCTCGACAATTTCAGCCCCAGTCAGGTTGCAGAAGCTTTGCCTTTCATAGGAAAGGATTTCGAGTCTGAAGCCAGTGGGGGAATCAATCTGGGGAATATCGAAGCCTATGCCCGGACAGGCGTGGATTTTGTTAGCGTGGGGGCATTGATCCATCAAGCACGGAGTTTAGACCTCAGCTTGAAAGCAGTCAAATCATGATCATTACAAATTCCAGAAGTTAAGCACATGTCCAAGAAGAATAAACCAGACGACAGAGGATATGTATATAGTACCGACCCGGGTTTTTCTTTCGATTCCGGTTCTTCCTCATCGGAAACCCTGCCTCCAGAAAAGCAGGACCTGCGCCTTAGATATGAGACCAGGCATCGCGGCGGAAAACCGGTGACCGTTATTGATGGCTTCATTGGGAAATTGGAAGCCTTGGAAGAACTAGGTCGTAAGCTAAAGACTTTTTGCGGCACGGGTGGTTCCGCCAAGGACGGAATCATCTTAGTACAAGGAGATCAGAGGGAGAAGGTCCGGTCTTATTTGAGTAAGAACGGGTATAGGTTCAAGGGGTAGGGCTATTGCCCTTGTGCCAGGCTATAAGCCTTCTTATCGCCCCACATGTTCAGCAACTCGGAAGAGCAGATCTTGAATTCAGTGGCTATACGTTTATAAAGTTCGATGATGTCCGTCTGTGTTACCGCTGCGTCACCGATGCTCTCAAAGCGGCATCGGAATTGGTTGACGAGGTTGGTGAAGATGGAGCCTGTGGGCCATACCTGAGTGCCCCGATTACTGATGGTGACCAACTTGAAAAGGCCTAATGTGTGCTTGAGGCATTTGTCTGCCACTTCCTTGGGTTGTAGTTCGCTCTCAATAAATAGGTCCACGCCTACGATCACTTCATCCTGCATCTCGCGAGTCATGATGAGCGGGTTCTTCAGTAATTGGAAGTTCGTTGGGGTCACGGGCTTGTTCGGAAGGTCAGGCTTGGCACCTTTCTCGGGCTTTTTGCCGAAGTTGTTGATGATGGCCTGTGCGAAGTCCGTCGTGTTCAGTGAAGCAGTGCCTTTATCGCCGAAATCGCCTGTGTGGTTGCCTGTTTCCAGTGTATATAATAATGCGTTTTCTATGTCTGCGGCATTCTGCATGAGTCCAAGATGTCGGAGCATGGTGATGCCACTGAGTAAGAGTGCAGTCGGATTCGCGATGTTCCTCCCTGCAATGTCCGGTGCGGTACCATGTACGGCCTCGAAAATGCAGATGTGGTCGCCGATGTTGGCAGAAGGGGCGAATCCGAGTCCACCAACGAGACCTGCGCAAAGATCGCTCACGATATCCCCTTGCAGGTTGGTGAGTACGATCACGTCGAAAAGATCAGGCCGGGTGACCAGCTTCATGCAGAGATCGTCCACGATCACATCGTCAGCCTTGATCTCGGGATATTCCTTGGCCACCTCATGAAAGCATTCCAAAAAAAGACCGTCGGTGATCTTCATGATATTGGACTTGTGACCGCAAGTGATCCGTCGAGCATTCTTCTTGCGAGCCATTTCAAAGGCGTATTTGATCACTTGCAAACTTCCGGGACGGGTGATGAATCTACGACTCAATGCCACGTCATGGGTGAGCATGTGTTCGATGCCTCCATAGGTATCCTCTATATTTTCCCGGACGATGGTGATGTCTATAGTAATGCCGGCTTTGCTGAAAACCGTGTCCACGCCGTGGAGGGTCTGGAAAACTCGCTTGTTCGCATAAGTGTTCCATGTTTTACGTGCGGTCACGTTCACACTTTTCACCCCTTTGCCCTTGGGCGTTTCCATGGGACCTTTGAACAATATGCCTAGACGTTCTATGGTCTCCTGCGCCTCCGGGGTCATCCCGTTGGAATAACCTTTGTCAAAGACCCATTTGCCCATGTCTACGTATTCATATTCCAGTTGCACTCCATTGGCATTGAAAATGGTCATCACGGCTTCCATGATCTCCGGTCCTATGCCATCTCCTTTTGCTACTGCGATCTTCATGCGTTTGATGATTTTTGGGGAATCGGCGGTTGAATTACGGTCACTTGTTAAAGCCGCGGAATGCAAAAATAAACCCCCCGGGCATTACTGTTTCATGAATCGGAACAAAAAAGCTCCGGTCTTGTTATATTTACACAAGATCCGCTCTAAATCATCCGGAACATGGTCTCCAAAGTCACGGAAGGTGTCACGGTCAGCGTGGAAACATATTATCAGCCGGATTATTCCAATCCCGTGAATGGTGAATACATGTTCGCTTACAGGATTGGTATCGAGAACAACAACCCTTTCCCGGTCAGGCTATTACACCGCCATTGGCATATATTCGACAGTAATGCCTCGCATCGTGAGGTTGAGGGGGAGGGTGTCGTTGGGGTACAACCCACGATCCAGCCCGGCGATCGTTACCAATATGTAAGTGGCTGCAATCTGCGCACGGAGATGGGCAGGATGTATGGCTCATATACCATGGAGAATATCAATGACAAACGCCCTTTTGAGGTGAATATCCCTGCTTTCGAGATGATAGTCCCCTTCAAAATGAATTAATTAACGCCCCTTTTTGGCCATCTTGGTTTATCTTTGTGCATCGATTTCTTGAATTTTCAAATTCCGCCGGGGGGCGGTATAGCCTATCCAACATGTACAAAGTCACCTTCAATAATAAGAATCGGGATTTTTTCGATGCCCTGAAATCATCGGTTGACCAGTATTTTCAGTCAACAGGAAACCGGAAGACGGGGAATTGGAAACTCTACCTGAAAACAGCGGTTCTTGTGCCTGGAGCCATTGCCCTGTACGTTCTCTTGCTTAGTGTGCCGATGCATTGGGCGATCGCTCTGCCGATCTGCGGTGTGCTCGGTTTCTGTCTGGCCACCATCGGATTCAATGTCATGCATGATGCCTGCCATGGAAGTTATTCCAGACGCTCCTGGGTGAATGATTTCTGGGGGCTCTCCAATAATGCTCTTGGTGGAAATGCCTTCCTCTGGAAACTCAAGCATAATATCGTACACCACACGTATACCAACATCGACGGGATCGATGATGACATCAACAACATGCCTTTCATGAGGGAATGTGAGACGCAGCCCTGGAAGCCCATGCATCGTTATCAGGGTTATTACATGTTCTTTCTTTATGGGCTTACTTCCTTGTTCATCTTCTTCGTTGATTTCATAAAATATTTCCAGAAAAAGGTCTACACAACTCCTTTGAAGCCCATGAGTTTCAAGGAACATATGATCTTCTGGATCAGTAAGGTGGTCTGTGTGGTGGTCTATGGTGTGATTCCGATTTCCATTCTTGGCTGGGGGCCCTGGCTGATCGGTTTCCTAGTGATGAATTTCGTGATGGGACTTACGCTTGCCGTTGTTTTCCAGCTTGCTCATGTGGTTGAGCATGCTGAATTCACTTCAGCGGGCATGGAGCCGGTCAAGATAGAAAATGAGTGGGCTATCCATCAGATCAAAACCACGGCCAATTTCGCCGCAGATAATCCTATTGTCACTTGGTGTTTGGGCGGGCTCAACTTCCAGATCGAGCACCACCTCTTTCCACGGGTCAGCCATATCCACTATCCGGAAATCAGCCGGATAGTAAAGGAGACTTGCGAGCAGTTCGGATTACGGTACAACTATTTTCCCACTATGAGCGGTGCCGTGGCCTCTCACTTCCGGATCATGAATGATCTCGGGAAAAGACCTTGACTTCGGTTCCCGATTATCTTTTTCTATTTGGGTTTATATGCAGAGCCGGTCAGGACCTTTTTGGCGTCCAAGGCCAGCAGTTCCTTCATCGTTGTCTTGGGGAACTTGTCCATATAGGCTCGAACGATCTGCCTGCCGGTAAAGAGAGAAATGTAACCCGGTGATCCATCTCCCAGTTCATCCGTCTTTGGGCCTTCACCGACAAAGGATTTGATCTTTTGAGGATCTGTCTCGTAGACGAGATTGTTCTCGACGAAAAAATTCCAGATCAGACCTTCATTGGCAAATGCGCCTTTCAGTTGCTCGGAGGTATAACCGGTTTTTACGGAGTCTGCTGCGTCAGGCAGGAGTTGGTCGAGGAGGTAGAGTCGCTTGCCTTTGTCCACCATGATGCCGAGCAGACTTGGATCATTGGTAACTTGTATCATGTCGTCGATGATGTTCTTCATACAGTTCACCACAATGGCATTGGGTTCAAACCGGCGGGAAATGTAGGTGGGATATAGACGCTGCCCGATCTCACTGGTATAGTATGTGGATTGTGCGCCGAGGTGGAGTTGCAGTCCCACACCCAATGCGTCGGTCGTGATGATATCGCCATAACCTCCGGTAGCGCCTTCAGCATAGGCATCCATGGGTCCTATGAAAGTGATCAACTTGCCCGGTGCTTTGTATTCAGGAAAATAGAATTTCAGGTATTGGAGCCCCGTCCTCACTTCCTTCTCCACCTTGCTCATATCACCTATGGTCTTGTCGGCCACTTCTTTCACGGGGCGGTAATCATGTATGAACTGACGCACCGCAAAGAGTTTATCGGATTCCGAAGCCTGCGGTGGAATGCCCAGTATGTTGGCAAAGAAATCTGCGCTGAAGCCGGGGTATTTTTGTTGCAGGGCAAGTAGCCCGGGCCCGGGATTAGTGGTGTCGATCGCGAAAAAGTCTTTTTCGAATCTAAGGGTGGTCAGCGTTATGTTGATGCCCGAGACATCGGGGCCCTTCCTTCCACCTTTGCAGGCAACGAACAAAGTCAGTATGAGCAAAATGGATGAGGTGATGCGGTTCATGTGCTGAAGTTGTTTTTCCGTTATACAATGGTAAGCCCTGACGGCGATTGCAAAAGTATGCGAATCCCCGTTAAACGCTTTTCCGAACGACGCCAGGATTGGTAAGTGGAATTTATTCGTGAAATTTGGATCATGAAGATCCAGCTGGCGCAGCAGAATTATCATATCGGGAATTTCGAAAGGAACACGGAAAAGATCATAGATGCCATAGGTTCGGCACGCCAAGCAGGTGCTGACCTGGTCGTTTTCTCTGAACTTTCCGTTTGCGGCTACCCACCTCGTGATTTCCTGGAGTTCGGGGATTTCATCGACAGGTGCCGCTCTACGATCGACCGGATCTGTCAGGAGACGATGGATATCGGCGTGATCATCGGTGCTCCCGTCCGGAATACAAGACCGGAAGGCAAGGATCTTTTCAATGCTGCCTGGCTGCTTCATGAGGGTGAAGTGAAGGCTGTTGTGCACAAGACCCTGCTACCTACCTATGATGTCTTCGATGAATACAGGTATTTCGAACCGGCGTTTGAATGGAAGGTGGTTTCCTTCAAAGGAAAGAAGATAGCGTTGACCATTTGTGAGGACATTTGGAATCTTGGCGACAATCCCCTGTACAGGATCTGCCCCATGGACCTTTTGATGCAGCAACATCCCGACCTCATGATCAACATTTCCGCTTCTCCTTTCGATTACGACCATGATGAGGACAGAAAAGATATCGTCCGCAGGAACGTGCTGAAATATGGACTTCCCATGATCTACTGCAATGCAGTGGGCTCACAGACGGAGATCGTTTTCGATGGGGGGAGTCTGGTCTATAACGACCGTGGCGATCTGGTCAGGGAACTGAAGTATTTCGAGGAAGATCGATACCTGGCCGATACCGAGCATTTGTATGTGGGGGATGATACTGTTTCAACTGATGACATCATGAAGTCGCAGGGAAAAGTGCGCGTGAGTTCTGTCGTGGATCCAGACAAGGTGATCCCTTACCTTACTGCTGAGCATCATATTTCGCAGATCCATCAGGCGCTCATCGTCGGCATCCGGGATTATTTCGGAAAGATGGGATTCACTAAAGCGATCCTGGGTAGTAGCGGGGGCATAGACAGTGCCGTTGCCTTGACCCTTGCCTGTGAAGCGCTGGGTGCGGAGAATGTAAGGGCGATCCTGATGCCTTCACCATATTCTTCCACACATTCCGTTACCGATGCGGAGCAATTGAGCAGGAATCTGGGCAATCCATTTGATCTCATCCCGATCAAAGATATCTATGAATCTTTCCTGACCGCACTTCAACCCATTTATAAAGGTCTTCCATTCAGTCTTGCAGAGGAGAACCTGCAAAGTCGAACTCGGGGTAACCTGCTCATGGCCATCGCCAATAAATTCGGTTACATCTTGCTGAATACATCCAATAAGAGCGAACTGGCAACGGGGTATGGTACTTTATACGGGGATATGGCTGGCGGGCTGAGTGTGTTGGGTGATGTGTACAAGATGCAGGTCTTCGCCCTTGCCCGTCATTTGAATCGGAACGGAGAAGTCATCCCAGAGAATATCATCATCAAGCCACCCTCCGCCGAATTGCGACCTGGACAGAAGGACTCCGACAGCCTTCCGGAATATGACCTGCTAGACAAGGTGCTGTATCAATATATCGAAAAGCGGAAGGGTCCACGCGAGATCATTGACATGGGGGTGGACGAGGCGCTGGTCGCCCGTGTACTCAAGCTGGTCAACTTGAATGAGTACAAGAGGAATCAGTTCTGCCCGATCATTCGGGTCAGCAGCAAGGCTTTCGGAGTAGGGAGGCGAGTGCCGATCGTGGGGAAGTACCTGTCGTGAATCCAATGACCTCTACTCATTTTAATCGCGTTACCTCACCCCGTCCGGTCGATCCTCCTTCGTCGGATGTCCGGACACCCCTCTCCACGCAGTGCAGAGGGGAAGTAAAAAATAATGGGTCGAAAGTAGTAGGGTCAGGGTTGATCCTCCTTCATCATGTACTCTCGGATCAGCGCCAACACTCCTGACAAGTCATTTTCAACCATTGTGTTGGGGATGCGTAGGGTCTCGTAGCCAAGGTCCTTTAATAGAGCATCTCTGACTGTGTCATATTCTTTTTGACTTTCATGGATGCCGCCGTCCAATTCAATGATGAGAGATATGGACGGACAGTAAAAGTCGGCGATGAAAAAATCATTCCGCCCATGCATTGAGTTGATCTGAATGGGGTGCTGCCTTCTGAATTTGAGGCCATCCAAATTCTTCACTTTCAGCTTTACCCATAATAACGCTTCTTGTTTAGTCGGTGCTTTTCTCATGGCTCTTGCATACAGCCTCTGTCCTCTGGTGATCATAACCCAAATTCCGAAAGCAGGGAATGCCGATCCTTGTGTAAATGACGACACCAGGTGTGATTATTCCGTATGGATCATGTCCTTGTGACCATTGTGTTTTAAGACTCCCCCTCTCCACCCTGTGGAGAGGGGGTCGGGGGGTGAGGTAACGTG
>CAIKEH010000038.1 GCA_903826405.1 uncultured bacterium | reverse complement strand
GCGAGTAGGGCGGCTTTCCCTGTGATGATTTTTTTCATGGAATTAAAATTTACCGTGATTTATGATGTTTAACATATTTATATAATTGTTAAACATGCCGCTTTTGAATTTTGTTTTAGGAATGAAAACTTTAACAGTCGTTCATGATTTATTACAGTTACGGATAAGAAAGCTAAACGGAAGGCAAGTCCACCTGGATATTCCGGCCCCTCCAACTATTTATTGATACTTCATTCGAATTTTAATATGCTCCATGGCGCATGGGCATCCATTTCTGATCGAACCATGCAACCACCCTGCCCGCTTTGAGGAATGTTCTTGACTGTTGAATGGATGATGGATGAGCATGAAAAAAGCCTCCGTGGAGGCTTTAAAAATCAAGTTCGACCAGAAAATATGGGACGGCTCAGTAATTGCTGCGTGGGCTCCGCTCTTCCTTTTCCTTGGCGATGGCAACGGACATCGCCCGGCCTTCGACTTCCTTGTTGTGCAGTTTTTCCATGGCTTCGCGGGCCTCAGTGACCACATCCATTTCGACGAATCCGAATCCGCGGCTGCGGCCGGTCTGGCGATCAGTGATGATCTTGGCGGAAGATACATTTCCATACTGGCTGAAAAGATTGCTGAGATCGGCATCTGAAATGCTGAAACTCAAGTTGCTGACGTACATGTTCATGACGAATCATTTAATAAATGAAATAATGACGGAACGCAATAATTGGGCAGCAAAAAGTGAAGAGGAGATGATGGATAACGGGTGAGAGGCGTATCGATCGATGCTGATCTGGACTGATTGATGTGTTTACTGGACCGCCGTAAAGGTAGGCCATTCAGATGGATTCCTCCTTTTTGTTTTTCCAGCACCAGTGTTTGTACCAATGTGGAAAGAAAATCGGCATGTCCCCTGCGCAATACGTACCTTTATATCCTGATTTGATTCTTTTGCTACTGTATCGTTGCAGGCGATCATCCTTCACCTCACATACATCGGCATTCCTCTCAAATAACGACCAAGACCAATTCTTCTGAGTAGTTCCGTCCCAGGAAACAGAAAACACCCGTCGATTCTTGTCGGGTAACGGGATATCCCGAAAACGAAAATTTAATTCACTATGACGCAGGACATGATCGAGAAATTCGTAGAGAAGCCCGAACGCCAAAATGTTCCGGTGAACATCCATTTCAAAGAGAGAAGCACCGTATCCGGCATTTTCATTCAGGGAATGGATTATGATGAGCTCAAAAACAAGAATTTTTGGCGCATCGTGAACAATACCCATGCAGAAGCCTGGGGTAAGACAAAAGACATGAACCTGGCTCGTATATACAACGGAGCCTCTTTCACCCGGTTGACTGAAAATTGAATCGGGTCATAATCATCATCAAATCGAAAAGCACATATGGCAGAAACCTGGAACAAGCGTGAGCGCGAAAAAAAGAAGCAACAACTCAAGAGAGAAAAACAGGAAAAGAAACTGGAACGTAAGGATCAGGCCCGAAATGGCAATGATCTGGATTCCATGATGGCCTACATCGACGAGAACGGGGATCTTTCCTCCACCCCTGCCGATCCGCGCAAAAAACCAAAGTTGTCCATTGAGGACATCGTCATCGGCGTACCCAAGCAGGAACCTGTTGATCCGGCCGACCTGATCAGGACCGGAACGGTCACTCTTTTTTTCGACGGTAAAGGCTATGGTTTCATAAGGGACGAAGAAAGCCGTCAAAGCATTTTCGTCCACGTCAATGAACTGATGGAAGCGGTCTCCGTCAACGACAAAGTGAATTTTGAAATGGCAAAAGGTCCCAAAGGACCTCTGGCAACCAAAGTACGATTGGCGAAATAAGTTTTATATAAGCTTATCCCCCAGGCCCCCTCAAAAAAGGAGGGAGTCTGGGAGGTAAGCAACTTCAGCACAGCATCGATATCCTGTTACACCCATTCATTCCTGACCCTGACCACCCGATAAGCCAATTCACGGAGAATGGCATCCCGAAATGAATCATAGTCCTCTCTCCCGATATGGGAATTACCGTCCAATTCGACGATGATCTTCTGCTGATCGCAAAAAAAGTCGGCAATGAAAAAACGCCGGATCGATCCACCTCGAGTGTAACTGATGGGATGCTGTCTAAAGAATTTCCAACCATTCCATCTTCTTTTTCCCAGGTATTTCCACAAATGGACCTCAGCATACGTTGCATTCTTTCTGAGCTGCCCTGCAAAACGTTTCTTTTACTATTCATCATATCCCAAAATTCACCTGCTTAGGGGAGATGCAAGAGGGGTTAGACAGACCTTGAGCGGTTTATTTTCTCCAGAAATAAGTAGTGAAACGTTTTGACTTCAATAGGTGAAGAGGGATAGGCACAAAAAAGCCACCCTGATTGTCAGGGTGGCTGATGGGATTTTCCCATATCATTTCAGTTGATCAACTTCAGATCATTTACCGGCAGCTTTCTTGATCTTGCCTACGATATACTCCGCATATTTTTTATGGTTATCCGCACCCATGATCACATCCAGTTGGGCATTGCGGGCCTGAGTGGAGGTTTTTGCCCACTTCTCTTTGGCAGCGTCATCTTTTCCGTAACGGGCAATGCGATCCAGTGATGCTACATAGCACATGTTCACGTTGTCGATGTCCATTCTCTGGTCATCACTCATTTTGAGGGTGTTTTGCAGAAAGCTCTGATTGTCATTACGGAATGATTCCGCCTTCAGTAGTTTCTCTTCATCGGACAATGCGCTCCATTTTTGCGCTAATGCCTGAGCTTGGGCCTGGGCATGGGAAGAAACATAAAAGGAAAGGCTGAGGAACAGGCAAAAGATCGCTTTTTTCATCTGGTGATTTTTTGGTGAATCAATGCCCCAAATTAGCCCTTACCCGTACCTGAACCTGATCATGGGTCCGGAGATATGTCCAATTTTATAATCATAGGACAAGTATCCTGTAGTGTGGTGGCCATTTTTGGACATTTCGATGAATTCCATTTGGTTATGCACTTGTCGATCATCAAAAAGCTTCATTCAGGGCAAAGAAAAGGCCCTTTGAGCCATATCGGCCAATGGCATAATCAATGCAGACATAGGTCCTGGAGAACTTGTTGAAGTGGATGCGAAGGCCGACCCCGGTTGCGGGTTCGATATATTTGAATAATGGCGTCTTTCCCCTTTCCGAGGCCGATTGAAGATTTAAAAAGGCTACACCGGAAAGGAGTTTATCGGTCGTGATCGGGAAGCGATATTCCGCCTCGGCATAAAAATAATCCTGTCCCTTGAATCTCCCGATGGTATAGCCGCGTCCGCTCCTGTTGTAATGGTCATATCCCGTGCCCGGTAGTTCCAGGTATGGCAGTTTCCCCCAAAGTAAGTATGACCCATAATACCATAACGCAAGGGTGTGGTCGTGATTTTGATGGGATAGCGGTATGTATTTTCTTAATTCAGTATATAATTGTCCGGATGGGGAAGTGCTGCCCAACCACTTTGGATTGACCCGGATATTCAGGTCGGCGTACATGCCTTTGTAAGCTCTATTGGGATGGTCGCGGGTATTGTATTGAATGATGGCCATGAGCCCGTTGACGCTGTATTGTGCCGGATCGAATCCGTACTGACTGTTGTATCTGTAATGGGGTGTGGCACGGCCCGTGTCGAGGCGTTCATCATTGATCCTGCTCCTGATATCGATACTGGTTCCGAGGCCCGCAAACAGATCAGGGGCTATCTGTCTGTATACTTTCTCCGTGAAACGGAAGTAATTGTAACGTATGGGGTAAGCCATGGGCGGATCTCTTCGTGCCACATCGCCCAGTCCATAGTCTATGGCATAACCTTTCATGAATTGCCAATTGCCCTGCAAGTTCCATTTGTTCTCCTGCCTGAATACATTATGCCGGAAACGAGCAATGAATAGTTGTTCCGTTGTATAGGACACATCCAGTTGCATCACGGAGATTTTGTTCAGACGAGGATCACCGTTACTGTAGCTTTTGGCGATATTGACGCCAAATAGGAAACCTACACTGGGGTTATAGCCCAATGCTGGTAACACGGCTAAACTGGAACTTGTATTGGCCTTTCTGGGCTCTTGTTTTTTCAACAGGGCGCGCAAGAGGTCTGGCAGGTCCTTTTGTTCCTGGAGGGTGTCTGTTCTTATTGATTGTACGCTTTCCACTGCTTCTTCTTGTGCAATGGTGGCAAGACAGGTGGTGCAGAACACGGATAAGAAGAGTAAATGGGTCAGACGCATCGAGATAAAGATATACTTTGTATAGTCCTTACCTGATGCAGGGCTTCAGCTGATTCTTTTTTGGAACATATGTTCCATGAAATCCCGAATGGATCCAGCATTTTTTTACCGCTATGGATAAAGTCAGGTCAGTTGGGGCGAGACGAAACGCCGTATCCATTAGGCTCATGCCTGAATGCGGTGATTCATTTTAAAAGTATTTCCAGAATGGATGTTTGGCGTTATATCATCCAGGATCAACTCTCCAACGCTGCATCATTTTTTCTCTTTGTGCATTTTCCGCATATCATCGACGTCGTCCATTTCGGGACCTTTCATGATCGATCTCCAGTCGATGCCCCTATGGTATTTTTTCATCGAGACTTCAGGGTCAAATACCTCCTTGCTGGGCATCTCTAATGAATACGGTGTGTAATCGGGCTTTGCCGTGAACAGATCGGTCAGCAGGGTGGCCGTAGCATCGTACTGGTTGACAAAGGGAACATCAAGGAGGGTATAGATCATGCGGAGGATGGACCCGAAATTGGCATGGGTATGCGAAGTGTATCCTTTCTTCACATAGGGACCTGCCAGCAGCAGCAGGCTGCGGTGGGCATCCACATGGTCCACGCCACCTTGCGGGTCGTCTTCGGTAACCACCACCAACATGTTCTTCCAGTATGGGGTCCTGGACAGAAAATGCAGTATTCTTCCCAGGGCGAGGTCATTGTCAGCCACAAAAGAATGTGGGTAAGGGTAACCGTCCTGCGGTCTTGGACCTGATGTGTGGTCGTTCGGAACCTGCATGGTGATGAGGCGGGGGAGGGGCTTGCCGGATTTCAGCCAAAGCCGGGTGAATTCAGATTCGAATTGCTGCATGCGGAACTGGTCCGGGATATTCATATTGAAACCTGCGTAGTTGTGGCTGGTGCGCGGCCATAATGCTTTCTGCATGGGCACCATCACGCCATGGCCTCCGCCGGTGGCGGTATCCACCCAATCTTCCCGGTTGTGCGCGGTTTCATTGGCCTCACCAAAATTGTAGAACGGAATTTTACTGCGTTCCATGGCTTCCCATATTCCTCCCCGTTCTGCATAATCCTCCGGATCCATGCTTCCGGTGCTTCCGGGGAAACGACGTCCCGAAGCTTTCGACATGGGTTTTGCCGTCTTGTCGGTATTGGAATTCGCCTCCACCCATTCATTGGGGATCACGCCCATCATCCAGTGATGACCATGGATGGATGCGTCGCTGTCACAATAGAAATTGTCGGAGTAAGAAAATTGCCGGGCGATCTTGGTATGGTTGGGGGTGATGCTGATATGCGCGAGTGTTTTGTCTTTGGCCATGAAGTTGATATCATTGCCGAAACGGGCAAGTGAAGGCTCTCCTTTGCCGGTTTCTAATTGGCCCAGGACTTCATCGTATGTCCTGTTCTCCTTGGTGATGTAGACGATGTATTTGATGGGGCTTTTCCGCATGTGCTGCATGGGGGGCAGCGGATTCGTGCCATCATCTTTGACGCCCACCAGGGACCGGGTATTGTCTAATGCCCGGGCAGTCAGTGATGCGAGTTGTTTGCTGTCCGGCATGGGAACTTTCTGGAAAGTACCCAATTGTATATCGCCGATGTAGGTGCCGTTTGGCCCCTCAATGAATGCCGGGCCTCCGTTGGGGCCAGCGCCGTAACCCCGACAGGAAATGATATACAGATCTTTTTCATCTTTGGATAGACGAACTCGGGTGGGTCCCCATCCGGAGGGAATGAGTCCGAGGGTTTTTTTGCTCGCCACGTCCACCACGGCAACGGCGTTGAATCCCAGTAAAGCCACATACAAAGTCTTCTCATCTCGGCTGAGGGTGATCCCGAAGGGCAATAGACCCCTGAATTTGTCCAGGGCAGGGTCCACTTTGATGGGTATGGCACCGATTATTTTGTGCGCACGATAATCTATGATGCTGATGTTGTCGTTGGTGGCATTGGTGACATAGGCATATTTTGATCCCACCGCCAATGAATTCGGGCTGGCACCTCCCACAACTTCAGCATCTTCCACCATCTCCCCGATC
>CAIKEH010000037.1 GCA_903826405.1 uncultured bacterium | reverse complement strand
CGACGGTAACCGCTACAGGCAACACTTCATATACTTATGATGGAATGGCAAAAGGTCCGGCTACTTCAACTGTCAGCGGTTCTTCCGGCTTGGTGAGTTATAGTTATAGTGGCTCGGGTACAACAGCCTATGGCCCATCTTCCACGCTGCCCACTAATGCTGGAACTTACCAGATGGTGGCTACGGTAGCTGCCGATGCCAACTACAATGAGGCCAGCTCGGCACCATTGGACTTCACGATCGGTAAGGCGAGCTCGAGCATCAGCGCCACGGGCAACACTTCATACATCTATACCGGCCAGGCTCAAGGTCCGGCTACTTCAAGTGTGACCGGTTCTTCAGGTAGTGTAAAGTATCTGTATACGGGAACAACTGCAACGACTTATGGTCCGAGTGTCATGGCACCGACGGATGCCGGCACATACACTGTGGTTGCCTCTGTGGTAGAGGATTCCAATTATCTGGGTGCAAGTTCATCGGCATTGCCTTTCACAATAGGAAAAGCTGAGCTGGTCATCACGGCAGTAAATCAATCTGTGAGTTACGGTACAGCTTCGAGTACGGTCACTAGTGATGCAACATTCATCACTTCAGGTCTCGTGAATAATGAATCATTTGCGTCTGTAGTTACAGGCACGGTGACGTTCGGTACGACCTATACGGCAAGCACGGCTACGGGAACACCCGGGATCACCATCATACCCGATGTGTCCGGATTGTCTTCGAATAATTACAGGTTCAAGGCGGTTAATGGCGGCATCACGATCATGATGAGTTCGGTGCCTTCCACAGTGACGGTGACAGGTGCCACCTCGTTCACGTACACTGGCCAGCCGCAGGGACCTAACACTTCTGTTGCTACAGGTTCAACAGGGGCGGTGAGCTACCAATATTCTGGCTTGGGCGCTACTTCTTATGAGGCCAGCAGTACTGCTCCTACATCTGCGGGTACTTACCAGGTGGTGGCTACGCTAGCATCCGATGGGAACCATACACAGGCTGTATCGGATCCATATCCTTTCACGATCGGAAAATCTTCGATCATGGTAAATGCTGGAAATCAGAACGTCATTTATGGAACGAGTGTGAACACTGTTCTCGGTAATGGCAACTACACTCTCTCCGGCCTGGTCAACAATGAGTCAGCTTCGGTCATTAATGGCACAGTGACCTATTCGACTAACTATACCGCAAGTTCAGCTGCTGGAAGCGTTGGACTAACCATCATGCCTAAGTCCAGCAACCTGATTTCAAATAATTACACGTTCACCGATGTTGAAGGTACTATCACGGTGGGTAAGGCAAGCTCAACTATTGTTTTCGACGGGAATGCTCCTTATGATTTCACATATACCGGCAAACCTCAAGGCTTGTTAGCGAAAGTGACCGGATCAAAAGGGGCCATCACGTATACCTATACGGGCACCGGTACTACCATTTATCCTGAATCACCCATAGCGCCAACTGAGACGGGCACCTATAAAGTGAGGGCGACGGTGGCTCCTGATGTGAATTATAACGGTGCCAGCACTTCTTCAATTCCTACGCTGGTGACCAGTGGTTTGGTACAAAATCTGGACGCCAATGATCCATTGAGTTATGCTGGGCAAGGTTCAACATGGAATGATCTTTCGGGAAATCAAAATAACGGAGTGGTTAATCCGGGTGTTGTATTCAATTCAGCAAGCCCTGCATCTTATTTCACCTTCCCCGGAGGGGCTATCAGCGCACCGTTGCCAACTGCGAAAGCAGCGACCATGACTTTTTCGGCATGGGCCAAGACAACGAATGCTGCCGGCATGTTATTCAACGCGGGTCCCGATGGAAGAGGACCGGATCTGTTCTTCCCTGCTCCTTATGTTTATTGGAATACCTGGGATAGTTACTCCAACAGGTTCGGAACATATAATACCAGTGTATTGAACAATAATGCATGGCATTTTTATACGGTGGTCAACGATGCCCCTTCTGTCACGAGATTATATGTGGATGGTGTTATGGTGGCGACTGCACCGTATCGTACATCCAATACTTCTGCGGAACTGTTCATTGGCGGCGCTAATGCTTCCGCTGGATACGCATGGTCCGGTGGTATTGCACGCTTCATGACCTATGGCCGTGCCCTGACAGCCGTGGAGGTTGTGCAGAATTATGATGCCACAAAAGCGGCTTTCACCGGATCTGTAGCAGATCCCGGGATGCCAATTCGGATCAACAAAGCATTAGTCACGATCACCGCCGGCGATCAGACTGTGGCTGTGGCTACGCCTGTCAATACGGTTACCGGAGCCGGGGCTTTCGTTCCTTCCGGACTCGTAAACAGTGAAGAATATACGACCAAGGTTTCCGGAACAGTGGTGTATACCACCAACTATACAACGACAACACCTGCAGGTACTGCTGGCATAACGTTGACTCCTGATGTTTCGGGACTAACGGCTTCCAACTACAATTTCACTACTGTTGCCGGTGTCATCACCATCGGTAAAGGAAGTTCCAGCATCACGGTGACCGGTACAACATCATACACTCATAATGGCCAGCCTCAAGGTCCATCGACCTCAACGGTAACGGGTTCATCCGGCGTGGTGAGTTATAGTTATAGTGGCACGGACACAACTGTATATGGTCCTTCGTCCACTCAACCAACTGATGCGGGTACTTATCAGGTGGTGGCTTCAGTAGTTTCGGACGCCAATCATCATGAAGCGGTTTCAGCACCTTTCGCATTCACGATCTTGAAAGACACGAGGTCGGTCTCCGTGAATGTCATGCCACCATACGTATATAATGGTTATCCTCAGGGTCCCGTAGGCTTTGATCTGTCAGGCAAAAATGGTCCATTTGCATTCAGCTATACGGGGGTGAATGGCACTGTATATGGACCCAGTTCCACGCTGCCGACCAATGCGGGAGATTACACGGCGGTGATCACCATTTTTGAAGATGCGAATACGGCTGCTGCTGTTTCTGCTCCTGCACCTTTCACTATAGAAAAGGCAACATTGTCCGTGGCAGCATTGATCTCGGGGAATGGCCATGTCAATTATGGTGAAGACCTCTCTCTTCCCAAATACCAGCAAGACATCAGTTATCAATTGTATCCTGATCATGCACAACTTTCCAATGTAAGGGTGTCCTATGTGGTACATGACAGTCAGGGAGACGTCAAACAGGATATATCCAAGCTGCTTCCTGGTAATTATACCCTATGGCCAGTGATCTTTTTTGATCAGGCTCAGAATTATATCATCACTTCTTTACCTGCGAATTTTACAGTTGACGTTTCCATGTTGACTGTATCGGCGGGATTTTCAAATCCTTCCAGCCCTGGTGTGGATACGGTATGGTATGGTAACGATCATGTATCAGCTTACTTCAATAATACGGTGAGTGATCCAAAGCCTGCGGGTTATCAGGTGAATTATGTGGTCAGGGATGCAGGAGGAAATGAGGTGATCGATCTGATTCATCTTTCACCCGGCCAATATTCCGTATGGCCGAGTATTTCCTTTGATGGCCGCCAGAATTACAATATTGAGTCCTCGGGTGCCTATTTTCAGGTGGTGAAGCCACAGTTGACGGTTTCTGCACAGTTCATCAACTTGGCTGGACCTTTCGTGGATACGGTATGGTATGGTAACGATCGTGTATCAGCTTACTTCAACAATACGGTGAGTGATCCAAAGCCTGCGGGTTATCAGGTGAATTATGTGGTCAGGGATGCAGGAGGAAATGAGGTGATCGATCTGCTTCATCTTTCACCCGGCCAATATTCCGTATGGCCGAGTATTTCCTTTGATGGCCACCAGAATTACAATATTGATTCCTCGGGTGCCTATTTTCAGGTGGTGAGACCGCAGGTATTAGTATATGCCCGATTCAATTATCCTGGAACCGTCAACTATGGGGTAGATCCATCAGCATATTTCGATAGAGACGTATATGGCTCAGTGCCTCCGGCGTATCAGGTGACTTATGAGGTGAGGGATGCAGTAGGTAATACTATTCCTGCACAATCAGTGCTTTTGCCTGGGCAGTATACCGTATGGCCGAGCTTATCATTCAATGGCAGGGAATCTTATATTGTAGATTCCGTAGGGGCGTATTTCTGGGTTGCGGACAATGAACATCCATCGATCGACCAGCCTGCAGCTGTATTTGTTGGAAATGATCCCGGTCAATGCTCGGCATTGGTCAATCTGATTCAGCCCAATGCAAGTGACAATTGGGGAGTGGCATCGGTGACCAACAATGCTCCATCCATTTTTCCGATTGGAAATACAATGGTGACCTGGACTGTTACCGATCTTGCCGGTAATCAGACAAGTGTTTATCAATCTGTAACGGTGAATGACCAAGAAAGTCCAGTGTTCGGTAGCTTGCCCACATTGGAGATACCACTCGGTTATGGACAGGCTTATGCTATAAAAGATTTGCCCAATCCGGATGTACACGATAATTGTGGTATTTCCTTTGTCCTGGACGATCAGAATTTCTACCTGCCTTACGGTACCACCATAGTGACCTGGACGGCATACGACATACATGGAAACCAGTCCAGTGCCACTCAGGAAGTGCATGTTTACGACGATCAGGCGCCAGTGTTTTACAGTGCCCCGGATGTTTATCTGAATACCGATCTGGGTCAATCGTATGCCACTTCAATTTTGACTCAGCCAATCGCTTTCGATAATTATCATTTGGATCGTGTTATAAATAATGCTCCTTCCCAATTCCCGATAGGGGATAGCTGGGTGACCTGGACGGCATATGACGATGCCGGAAACCAGTCTCAGATCCAGCAAAAGGTCATTGTATCTGACATGCAGGCTCCTGATATTTTGGTCACTGATTTGAACGTCAATACGGATGCAGGACTAAATTTTGCCACGGTCAATCTTGACCCGCAGATCAGTGATAACTCCGGACAGGTTGCAAACTATTTTAATAATTTAGGCAACACCGGGGTGAATCAATTCCCCATTGGTACGACTCCGGTTTACTGGTACGCCTATGATTACAATTATAATTTTTCACAGATCACTCAATATGTCACGGTTGCTGATCATGAATTGCCCACTCTTCAAGTATCCGATGTGGTCAATATGGCTGATCCAGGGCAGAATAGTGCAACAGTAAATTTTGATTATTCGGCAGCGGATAACGATGCAGTATCAATTGTCTTCAATGATTACGGCAACAATTATTCCAATGTCTTCCCCGTTGGCACAACAGAAGTTCATTGGACGGTCAGAGATAATTCAGGAAATGAATTCACTGTCACACAGCATGTAACAGTGAATGCAGGTCAACCACAGATGGCTGGCTGGAACAATATAACGCCTGGATTGGACAGTGTTTTGGCTGTTGATCCTGCAACCCACGGTGGGTACCCATACATGGCATATTTCAGCTACGATAACCAGAATGGATCTGATGTCAACTTGCCTTCTCATGGAGTACTGAATAATTTTGCGATCAAGCCTTTGGTGAAACTGGATTACAGGGTATTTGCCAATCAGCCTGATGGTAATATATTGACCTATTATGCAGATAATACAGCACAAATGGATGCGATGTTCAATCCTGCTAATGGACTTAGTCTGCTGACATCTGCTGGTAGTGCATCAATCGATACGATCCTGAACTGGAATTATGCCGCGTACCTCTCCAATTCTGGGATATCTATCCCCAATGGCGGTGATAATTTCTCCTTTGAAGTTTCCGGAACTTTCGTGCCGCAAGAGACCGGTGATTACTCGTTCGGCGTGACATCGGATGATGGTTCTGATGTGCTCATCGATGGTGTTGTGGTGACTTCGCAATATGGTGGACATGGAATGGGTGGATATTCTTACGGTACGATCGCCTTGGTAAAGGGAACCAGTTACACGTTCAAGGCGCGTATGCAAGAATACGGAGGTGGTGAAGGATTGGGCGTGGTTTGGAAGCGTCCATCTCAGTTGACCTATTCCTTGCAGTCAGACGAACTCTTCTCTGCCTCCCAGCCCCCAGCCTTACAAACTGCTAGATATGATGATTCAGCATTGCCGACTGTTTTCAATCCGGGCAAAGGCACATTCTCCGTACCCTTTAATGCTGCGCCGGGAGATGTCATCACTTGGACGCTCGCGAGTTCATATTTTTCAGGGTATGATCCCAGCGATCCCAATGGATATTTTTTCAGACAGGTCAATGCGGGACCACCAACACGCGTGCTACCGGCTCTCAGTTGTATTCAGGCTGCGAATCCTGCGACCAATGGTGGATACGACTATGTCGCCAATTTCACCTATACGAGTGATAATTTGACTTCCGTTTCTCCGGTAATCAATAATTTATTCGTACTGGTGAGTGGATGTGAGATTGACCTATCGCAACTTCCTGCTCAGTTTGAACCAGGTACTCATTCATTCCAGGTGCCCTTCAGAAATATCGGACCTAATGCTAATTCGGATGCCATGTTTGCCTGGGATTTCCAATTCTTACCGGATGGGTCAACTGATGTCAGGGCCGCGACGCATTACTTGATTACTGCAGGACCTTCCAGCACGATCTGTCAGTCGCAACAGCCGGTGGTCATACCCAGCAATACCGTCACAACCGGGCCGGCCTCTACAAGGCCATCGACACTGGTTGATCAGGTGATCGCCGACCGGGCATATCCGAACCCTGTCAGCAGCACCGTCACTGTTGAGACCGGTCTGGCTGGGGTGGATGAGAGGAATATTCAGGTTTTTGACCTCTTGGGTAGACTGTATCATCCTGCCGGGATCAGGAAATTGGGCGGTGGTCGTTGGGAAATCAACCTGGGTAATCTCCTCACCGGTCAGTATAATATTCGTGTACCGGGTAGTGTCGGGGTCAAAGTCTTCCGGATCGTCAAGAACTGATAAAAAATGCTATATGTGAATAAATGGGGGACTGTGGTCCCCCATTTCATTTTGAACAGATTATGGGAATGTCGTATTTTGAACCATCCATGGAAATGCGACTTTCAACCTTTTTGAGCGCCCTGATCATCATGCTTATTCTTGATGGGCCTATTGTTTTTGCCCAGAAGTCACCTGCAGACAGTCTTACTGAACTTCTTTCAAAGTCGAAAGACGATACAAGCAAGGTCAACATCCTCAATCAGTTGTTCAAGGAGATCGGCAGCTCTGATCCTGAGCGTACCCTACTCGTGGCAACCCAGGCTCGTGACCTTGCGATGAAATTGTCTTTCAAATCGGGGACGGCACTGGCCTTGAAGAACATCGGCCTCTATCATTTCCGCAGGAATCAATATCAGGATGCTGATGATTCATGGCAACAGGCCTTGGATGTATATACTTCCTTAAAGGATGAAACGGGCATGTCCAATATCTTGAACAATCTCGGCTCTTCCAATTTCAACCGATCCAATTACCCTCGTGCGTTGGAGTATTTCTTGAAAGGTCTTGATCTGGCAGAGAAGACGGGTAATAAACTAAGGCTGGTAACCACCCTGAACAATGTGGCACTATGCTACATGAATAAGCCAGCTACTTATGAAAAGGCATTCGAATATTTCCGCCGGGCTCTCAAGATCGCCAAGGAGATCGATGACAAGGACAATATCGGAGCTGCCTATGTCAACATGGGAGAAATCTACATGAACCTTCACCAGGATTCCACGGCGCTTGTCAATTTTTTGAATGCCAAAGATGCTTATGATCAGGAATCTGATGCACTGCCATACTGCTTGAACAGCATCGGTAAGATCTACCAGAAAAGGAAGGACTATGTGAAAGCCCTCGATTACCATCAGCAGTCGCTTGCCAAGGCAACGAAGCACGATGACCCACTTTCCATCAGCCAAGCCTTGCTGGAGATCGCTCAAGTTTACCGGATGACCGGGAAGGGTAAGGAAGCGTTGAAATTTTATCAGGATGCCAAGTCCATGGCAATCAAGGCAGATGCGCAGCTTGAGCTCAAACACTCATATGAGGGACTTGCCACTACATACGGACAATTATCTGATTACCGGAATGCATTCGATTACCAATTGCGTTCCACTAAATTATCAGATTCCCTGTACAAGTACAGTTCTGATAGTATCCAAAGGAACTATGAAGTCGGATTGAAGAAAAAGGAGATTGATTTGCTCACCAAGGACAAGAAGCTTGGCGAAGAGGAATTGCGCCGTCAGAAATTGATGCAGCGGGCCCTGATGGCCGGTCTCTCCCTGATCGTCCTCATCGTAGGTTTGCTTTACCGGGATTATCGCAACAAGATCAAAACGAACAAGATTCTCGACAACCAGAAAGCCGAGATCGAAAGCCTCCTGCTCAATATCCTGCCTGCCGAAGTGGCCGATGAATTGCAGAAGACAGGTTCCGCGACACCTAAATATTATGAGAGCGTCACCGTGCTTTTCACGGACTTCAAGGGTTTCACCGTGATCGCAGAAAAACTATCCCCGCAGGAGGTGGTGGCCGAGTTGAACAACAGCTTCAGGAAGTTCGACGAGATCATGGATAAGTATGGAATGGAAAAGATCAAGACCATCGGTGACGCATACATGTGCGCCGGCGGCATACCCGTATCCTTCGAGGGTCATTCGGTGAAGATGATCCGTGCCGCCATGGAGATGCGTGACTTCATGAAGAACCTGAATGATGAGAAAAGAGAGCAGGGTCTTATTGGCTGGGAGATGAGGATAGGTATTCACGTTGGACCCGTTGTGGCAGGTGTTGTGGGAAAAAACAAATTTGCTTACGATATCTGGGGAGGAACCGTCAACATCGCAAGCCGGATGGAAAGCAATGGCGATCCCAAAGAAATCAACATCTCCTCGGCCACTTACGAACTCGTCAAAGATTACTTCGATTGCACCTACAGAGGCAAGATTTACGCCAAAAATGTCGGTGAAATTGACATGTACTTCGTAGCCGGTGTGAAGGAGGGGGTCGTATTTGAAGATTGACAATCCGGAATCCGGGATGCTCAAAGCACGATCATCGCCTTGATGCACTCCGAATCCGGTTGCAGCAGTGCTGGGAAAGCCGATGGGGTTTCCTGGAAAGGAATTCGGTGCGTCATCATAGACATCGGGTTTATGGTGCCATCGGCGATGGATCCGATCACGTTTTCAAAATCTTTCCTGGTTGCATTTCGGCTACTCATGAGCGTTGATTCACGCTTGTGGAATTCAGGATGGCTGAACCTAATCTCGCCTTTTTGCAGTCCAACAAGCACGTATCGTCCGCCATGTGAAATGAATCTGAATGAATTTTCCAGTGCCTGAAGATTGCCTGTAGCATCGATCACCACATCCGGCATGGCACCTTCGGTCATTTCATAGATCAATTCCTGGGTGTTCTGTTGGGAAGGATCCAGGACGGCATGAACGTCAAGCTCTTTTTTACAGAATGCCGATCTCTTTGCATGTTTCTCCATGACTATGACCCGTGCACCCGCCTTTTTGGCAAAAAGGATCAGGCCAATGCCTATCGGACCGGCCCCGACAATCAGAACGGTTTCCCCAGCCATTATGGATGCCCGCCTGATTCCATGCGCTGCGACAGCTAGAGGTTCCACGAGCGCCAGCGCATCCAGGCCCAAGCCCTGACTTTTCACGAGTGCGGTAACGGGCACTTGAAAATATTCCCTCATGCCACCGTCCTCATGCACTCCGCAAACGGAGATGCGCTCACAACAATTCGTCTTACCCTGCTTGCAGGCATGACAATGGCCACAAGAGTAATAGGGGAGTATGGTAACCCATTCCCCGATGGAAAATCGATCATCACCTCCTGGGTCAACGACCTCGCCTGAAAGTTCATGTCCCAGGATCCGGGGATATTGAAAATAGGGCTGCGTGCCCTCATATCCATGCAAGTCCGTTCCGCATACTCCTACACGAAGTATCCGTATGAGTGCATATCCCGGCTTCGCCATGGGCCATGGTTCATCCGAAAAATGGAAAATACCCGGACTTGTACACGTAAGGGTTCTCATGATGATTTAAATCCCTTTGTTCATCTCGCCTCACATCAGGCGAGGCAGACGGCAAACTGATACTATTTTTTCCCTATACCCTAAAATTACCTGTCTTCATTTGAACACAAATAAAATACCCCACCCGTGGTTTTTAGACCCTATAATCTTAAAACACAACTAAACTACCTCTTTCCGTGATTTAAAGTCAAAATTAGACCCATAGGGAGGCGATCTAACTGTGTAAGCTTCCCCGGATTTCGCTCATTTGAAAGTTACCTAAAAATTTAACTTTAAATGAGTCATTATGAAGAAATCGAGATTTACCGAAACACAGATCGTCCATGCAATCAAGGCCCACGAAGCGGGCAGGATAGTAGAGGACATTTGCCGGGAGCTTGGCGTATCCACCGTTGCGTTCTACAAGTGGAGGCAACGCTATGGAGGCATGGAAGCCAGTGCTGTGAAGCGTCTCAAGGAGCTGGAGGAGGAGGAGAACTCCCGGCTCAAGAAGATGTACGCCAACCTGAGCCTGGTGCATGAAGCGCTGAAGGATGCTATTGAAAAAAAGCTCTAGCGCCTGACGAGAAGAGCAGCCTGGTTGATCACATGGTTTCCGAACATGAGCTTAGCCATCGTCAGGCCTGCAAAGCTGTCCATCTGAGCTCCAGCTCGCACCGGTACCGGAGAAAGGAAGGCAAGGATGAGGAGATCACACTCCTGCTCCATGAGCTGGTGGAGAAGCACCCCTCTATTGGCTTCTGGCAGTCTTACTTCCGTCTGCGCAGGATGGGATACACATGGAACCACAAGCGTGTATACCGCTTCTACACGGCCCTGAAACTCAATATACGTCGCAGGAGAAAGCGTCGTTTACCTGCCCGGATCAAGCAAGCCCTTTTCAAACCTGAACAACCGAACCTGGTATGGAGCATAGATTTTATGGCCGACAGCTTGTGGGATGGCAGAGCCTATCAGCTCCTGAACATCGTAGAAGATTTCAACCGGAAAGTGCTCCATGTCGAAGTAGATATTTCCTTGCCAACCCTGAGGCTGATACGCTGTCTGGAAATGCTCGAGGTCATACGAGGCCTGCCCACCATGATCTGGGTGGACAATGGCTCGGAGTTGATTTCAGCAGCACCGGACGCCTGGTGCAAGGATCATGGGATCACCCTGATCTTCATCCAACCGGGAATGCCCATGCAGAATGGATACGTGGAGCGCGGCAACGGAAGCATCCGCCGGGAACTGCTTAACGCTTATGTGTTCAGAACCCTGGATGAAGTGCGACAACAGGCCGAGATCTGGAGGACTGACTACGATGAACACCGACCTCATGAATAACTCGTGTATGTACCACCGAGCGAATACCAAAAACATCCGGACCCTATAAAACTGAAAAAATAACCCGTTTTTTGTAACTTACGAGTGCAGTCAAAAACAGGGGAGCTTACAGTTTCATTCGTTAACAATTTTAATTTCTAAATCAATATAAAAATCAAAAAATGAGCGAACAAATTCAATTAATTCCGAACAATTCTTTAATAACAAAGACGCCAGAAGAAGGAAGACACTTAGCTGTAAAAATGGCAAGACTTATCATTAAAATCACTCAACCAGACGCTACGGTAAGAGAGAAGTTACGACCAATTTATGCAGAAGATGCAGGAATGATTATTGCCATTGGACAGACTGTTGCGACTGAATTTGCAACCATAGCTGCCGCAAATAATTATTGGAAGTAACGGGAAATGCACTACCGCTAACAGCGGGTTTAAGAAATTGGCGGTTCAGTGGTTAAATCAAGTTCAGTTTTTCAATCAAACATTTGTGCAGGTTGACAGTTTAGTGCTCCGAAATCGCCAACTTCTTAAACCCGCAAAACGTTAGCCCAGGACAGTATTCCCTGCTTGTCGGCAGACAGGGAATCAGCCATTTAGGGGGTCAATACACTATTACATAATTGAAATCCTTTTCATTCACTTTCTGTCTATCTGTATTTTGTTCAATTGAACTAACCCTTGTGTATAAAACTTTCATAAAATCATAAATTTAGGATAACCTATTTAATACCCTAAAATTATGATCCTGTAAATACCAAACAATTTAGCAGATAATCGTGATTTATTTTCTCATATTTTAATGAATAACGATAAATTCCGAAGTTCTGATGGTCGCTTTCGGATTCGTATCGATCCTTTTCACAGTGATGGTATGTTTGCCTTTGGGAAGCTGATACTTCCAGCAGATCTCGTGACGACGGGTGATGAAGTCGGTCGGAAGGTCTACGGTCTCGGATCTGCTGCCATCGATCCAAACTTCAACGGAAGCGGAAGAGTTGTCCTGGGTGTCTTTTTTCCGGGCTTCCCCTTTCACGACGAAGCCGGTTCCTTCAAAGCTGAAACTTTCTTCTTTCAGGTCATCGTGGTTGAAATCGATCTTGTCGAGTGGGGTGATATCGGGGAATCCGATCTCCAACTTGACCGGTTTGGGGTCAGATAAATTAATGGTCACTTGTTTATCGGTTACTTTCCCACCATGGCGTTTGATATTCTCGAGTGCATGGCGAAGGCCCATGTCATAGACCCTGTTGAGGGATGTGCTGGTGTATTTGAAGGGTATATCCTGTGAGCCATCCAGACCGGCTTTCCATTTAGCTGGGATCTGATCATATCCCAGCAAAGCACCCAGGATACCGCCAGCGGTGGAAGGATTGCAATCCGCATCCTGTCCACAGCGTGTGGCTACCTGGAGAGTCTTGGTGAAGTCGCCGTTGCCATAAAGCAGTCCCATGACCACATAGGCGGAATTGACCTTTGCGTCTATGTTAAAAGTGTGGAATATACCATCGGGGCATCCATTCTCATCTGCCCACTTCTTCTGCACTTCAAACCAGGTTTGTTTCCAGTCGTTTGGGTATTGCTTATGCCAGCGGATGACATCACTGATGCATTGCCGGAAGGTACTTTGGGCGGGAACGGCAAGAAGTGCTTTTTCAACGATGGTATTGATGTCCTTGTTCGTGAAGGCGAGTGCATACATGGCACCGACGTATATCCCGCCATACCATCCGTCACCGTAGTTCATGATGTGGCCGATCTTGTCGCTGATCTCTGATGCGGCGTTAGGCATCCCCGGAGACATGAGCCCGGCATAGTCGGCTTCGATCTGGTAATCGATATCGTCAGCATGAGGGTTGTTCAGCCAATATCCGCTTTGCGGAGCTTTGATCCCATGGAGGATGTTGTACCGTGCGGCTTGGTTGGCATGCCAGAGGTCATAGCCAGCATGGGCAAAGGCACTGGCAAACGAGTCCACCGGTGCATCCTGCCCAAGCCTGTCTATCACTTCTACGAAACTGAGGTCCATGTATAGATCGTCGTATAGCCCGGGAATATTCAGCATGACCTCTTTCACGTAACCGGGTTTCCAGTGAAGAGGCTGGTTGTCCTGGATGAAACTACCCTGGAAACGGAACTCATAGGGGCCGCCAAAGGTCACGCCGATGGTCTGTCCTGCCCAACCGCCCTTGATCTTGTCTCTCAGCGCATCTATTCCGATAGTTGCCTGCTTCTGTGCGATCGAGTGCAGGGTCAATGCAGAGCAGAGCCACATCGTGATCAGTATTCTTTTCATCAGTTAAAAGTTTAAGCCGATTGATGCCATGTCCATGAACAAAGCGGCCGAAGGTATTACTTCATTGAGTTGATGTACCTAAAAATATCGACTACTTGAGTATGAAATCAGCTCCTTTGGCATCCCTGCTGTTGCCTCCGATGAACACTTTGAAATCACCAGGTTCCAATACTGATCTCCCTTCTGCATTGGCGAAGGAAAGGTCCGACTTGCTGATGGTAAAACTGACGGTTTTGCTTTCTCCCTTTGGGATGGACATTTTTTTGAATTGCTTCAGTTCCAGAAGTGGGCGGGATACGGAACCTACCATGTCACGAATATACATTTGAACCGTTTCCTCCCCGCTGTATGCGCCATCATTCGTGACCGTGACCGTGGCCGTTATAATGCCGTTCGTGTTCAATGAAGGTGAACTCAGGCTTACAGGGCCATAGTTGAAATGAGCGTAGGAAAGTCCATATCCGAAAGGATACAAGGGTTCGTTGGACTCATCCAGGTACTTGGTGGAGAATTTATTTTCAGGTTGCATGGGCCGGCCCGTATTCATGTGATTGTAGTAGATGGGTATCTGGCCCACACTTCGAGGGAAGGTCATGCTGAGTTTTCCGGATGGGTTACGGTCCCCGAAGAGAAGGTCGGCAATGGCATGCCCGGATTCGATACCTCCGAACCAAGCTTCCAGTATGGCACCTGCTTTCTGCGGTTCTCCAGTGAGTACGAGTGGTCGTCCGTTCATGAGTACCAAAACGACGGGTTTGCCCGTGGCGACCAGAGCGTCGAGCAATTTCAGTTGACTGCCGGGGATCCTGATATCGGTTCGGCTGGCAGCCTCGCCGGTCATTTCAGAGGCTTCTCCCAACACGGCGACCACCACATCAGAACCTGATGCGGTAGTGACAGCTTCCTTGATCAGTTCATCTGCATTTCTCGGATCTATCTCGGCCCGCATGCCAAATACGTTCACTCTCTTCGCGAGTTCAGGATCATCCGTGATATTGGCTCCTTTTGCGTAGTTGATCTTGATAGACGCACCTGCCAGATCCTGAATGCCTTGCATGACGGTCACGGACAAGGATGGATCTCCGGAAACGGCCCAGGTGCCGAGCTGGTTGCTGTGGTCATTTGCGAGTGGGCCGATCAAGGCTATGCTTCCCGATCTCTTCAAGGGCAGAATATTGTTGTCGTTCTTCAGCAGTACCGCGGATCGGGCAGCGAGTTCACGGGCAAATTGGCGATTGGCAGCAGTGAGGATGTCCTTTGACGGACGGGCATCATTGACATAACGATAAGGGTCATCGAAGAGTCCGAGTTTGTATTTGGCTTCGAGAACACGGCGGCAGGCCTGGTCGATCTCGGACTGGGTGACCTTTCCTTCCGTAAGGGATTTTTTAAGTGTGTTCAGGAAGCCCTCCGCCACCATGTCCATGTCCATGCCTGCATGCAGGGAGAGCGCTGAAACGGCCTGAAGGTCGCCCATGCCATGGTTGATCATTTCACTGACGGAAGTGTAGTCGGATACGGTCAGGCCCTTGAAGCCCCATTGCTTGCGGAGCAGGTCCGTCAACAACCATCGGTTACCCGTTGCCGGTACTCCGTCGATCAGGTTGAAGGAACTCATGACGCTGGCAGCCCCGGCATCGATGGCGGCTTTGTAGGGTGGGAGATATTCTTGAAACATCCTGAGTCTGCTCATGTCCACCGTATTGTAATCACGACCACCTTCAGAGGCTCCATAAAGAGCAAAGTGTTTCACGCAAGCCAGCATGGTGTTGTCGCGTGCCAGGTCGGTTCCCTGATATCCTTTCACCATGGCTGCGGCGATCTTCGATCCGAGGTAAGTGTCTTCTCCACTTCCTTCTGCCACGCGACCCCATCGTGGGTCACGAGCGATGTCCACCATCGGGGAGAAGGTCCAGCAAAGGCCATCTGCAGTGGCTTCGGTTGCGGCGATGCGCGCACTCTGTTCTATCATCGGCAGGTCCCAACTTGCGCTGATGCCCAAAGGCACGGGGAATCCGGTCTTATATCCATGGATGACGTCCATGCCGAAGATGAGCGGGATATGAAGTCTGGAATTTTCTACCGCGATCTGTTGTGCCCTTCGGATCTTGTCTGGTCCGGAAATGCCGAAAAGGCCACCCACTGCACCTCTCCTGATCTTTTCATCAACATCTTTGCTCACTACTGCACCTGTAACTGCACCGCCCGGGGTGACCAGATTCAATTGTCCGATCTTTTCATCGACTGTCATCTTCTTCATCAGGTTGCTAACGTAAGTGTTCATCGCGGCGGACCTGTCCTGTGCGGATGCGAACATAATGATGGAGGCGAATGCGGCAAGCAGGAGGATGTATCTTTTCATGACTGGGGTTGTTTTGCCTAAAATAATGAAAATCGGCCATCCCGAATCTCGGAATGGCCGTAGTATCATGGGAATATATGTTCGGGCAGGTTTAGAACTTCAGAGAAGAGGGCATGTATTTGCGGACAAGTTCCTCGTAATACGGCTTGAGTTCACTCCATACCGGAGGCGTGGGGTTCTTGGAATAGAGGTCGTATGGGTTGAACAGTTGGACCCATTTCAGCATTTCGCGGTCATGCTCGTCCAGAAGGTGACTGTATTCACCTTCACGATGCCAGGCATAAAAGGAATGGTAACGGAGCATGTACAAGCCTGGTTCAGGAAGATGGTCTTTCATCATCTGGTATACGTACTCGTCATGTCCCCAGGACATGTGTACGTTCCTCAGGCCGCAACCTTCTTCATATACACCGAGACGGGTATTGTATGCTGAATTGTCGTGATCGGGGTTGGCATGGAAGAATTCGGGATAGACCACTTTGTCTGAATAGGCGCAGCCAACGGGGAAGGTATCACCCACGACGGCCCACTGGGGTTCGCCGAAAAGGCAAAGTACCTTGCCCATATCGTGCATGAGGCCGACCAGCACCATCCAGTCGGGATGTCCGTCGCGACGAATTGCCTCTGATGTCTGCAACAGATGCTGGAACTGGTCCAGATCAGTGTCTGGATCGGAATCATCGACGAGTTGGTTGAGGAATTGGAAAGCTTCCCATACAGGCATCTCTTTCTTGTTGAATTGCAGGTACTCGCGTTGTTTCTCGCGGACGAATTCGTAGGTCTGATAGGTATGATTCAGCCTATAGAATTCCTTCACCGTATCCCGGGCGGGGGCTTCGTAGTTGCGGTATTCCTCGGAAGACTTCGAAGTGGCGATCGATTCCGGATCAGGATAGCGTTTCAGCACATCTTCTTCCCAGAGTTCAATAGAGGCGAGGGGGTTGATCTCCTCAGGCTGAAAGGTTATAGGTTCGGCAGGCATGATATGACAGGTTGATTTTGAACACCAATTTCCGCTTTTCCCCTAAAATTTCCTACAGAATGGCATTATTTATTATATTCAACGAGCGGGATTTTCCTGATGTTCAGGACTTGTTACAACTGCCCGTAATTCAACGATATCTGAGATGAAATTACAACTTGCCGATTACCTCATCATTGGGGTTTATTTCCTTTTTGTCATTGGGGTAGGCTTCTTGATCAAGCGGAACATCAGATCCAGCAACGACTTTCTGTCCAGTGGCCGTCGAATACCCTTGTGGATCACCAGCCTGGCTTTCATCTCCGCCAACCTGGGTGCACAGGAAGTGCTGGGCATGGTGGCCTCGGGCGCCAAATACGGGGTGATGACCGTACACTTTTACTGGATCGGGGCCATCTTCGCTATGGTATTCCTGGGCGTATTCATGATGCCCTTTTATTATGGTAGCAAGGCCCGCAGCGTTCCGGATTACCTGTCCATGCGATTCGACGAAAAAACCCGTGCTCTCAATGCGCTGACCTTTGCCGTGATGACCGTTTTTTCCTCAGGTATATCCCTGTATGCGCTGGCCAGACTGATGGAGATCATCCTGCATTGGGATTTCGGATTTTCCATAGCCGTAGCGGCCGGCATCGTCATGGTATATACTTTTTTGGGCGGTCTCACCAGCGCTGTGTACAATGAGGTACTGCAGTTCTTCCTCATCGTTCTCGGACTTTCACCTCTTGTCATCATGTCCCTTCAGGACGCAGGAGGATGGCATAATGTAGTACAGCAGTTGGATCCCAGGTATACACATGCCTGGAAATACATGGGTAATGCGACGGACAATCCGATGGGCATCAATTTCATGTCGCTCATCTTCGGACTCGGGTTCGTGATGTCATTCGGATATTGGTGCACCGATTTTCTGGTGGTACAGCGAGCGATGATCGCACGGAACATGAATGCCGCCCAGCGAACACCAATCATCGCCGCCATTCCCAAGCTGTTCATGCCACTCATCGTCGTGCTGCCCGGAGTGGTCGCGCTGGCCCTGATGCAACCCGCCTTGCAGCACAAGGGTTATTCCATTCCGATTGCCGCAGATGGTGCCGTGGATTACACGATGACCCTGCCATCGCTGATCGCACATTACTATCCCAGCGGACTGCTCGGTGTGGGCATCACCGCACTCATGGCTTCTTTCATGAGTGGCATGGCAGGCAACGTGACCGCCTTCAACTCCGTGTTCACCTATGACATTTACCATAACTATATCAACCGGAACAAAAGCGATGGGCATTACCTGATGGTGGGTAAAGCCGTAACCATCATAGGCATCCTGATCTCCGTGGTCACTGCATATATAGCCAGGAGCTTTAATAATATCAACGATTTCCTGCAGCTTGTTTTCAGTTTCGTGAATGGACCGCTGTTCGCCACTTTCCTGCTCGGCATGTTCTGGAAAAGGACGACCGGACATGGGGCTTTCTATGGATTACTCTCCGGAACGGTTGCAGCGGCCATTACACATGGGCTAACGATCGCTGAAGGCAAGGGCGGGTGGATTGCTCCCATCTGGGTTATCAAAAGTGGCATGGGGCAGGCTTTCATCGTGGCTGCATTTTCCTGGATGGCCAATTTTGTGGTCACCATAGTCGTCAGTCTATTCACCAAGCCGAAACCGGATGAGGAATTGAAAGGATTGGTGGTCTCCCTCACTCCAAGACCGGACCATACGCTGCAACCCTGGTACCGCAGGGTGGTGCCGTTGGCCGTGATACTCCTATTGCTCACCATACTGCTGAATATCATTTTCTTTTAAAACTACCCCATGCTGAAAAGACTCAATGAATTGAATGTGGTGATCGGAATTTTTTTCATCCTATTGTCGATCATACTTCTTGCCGGCGCCATTCTGAGTCAGGATTTATCCGGACGCGCCAATGTGATCACGGGTGTCGTGTTCCTGATCTTTGGAATACTGATGGTGGTGGCCCGTAGCGGCAATGATGAAGTTTCTTGAAATCCTGAGTTGCCGGAATCAAGTAATTTTGGCAGGATATATCCTTTCCGCCAGTCATGAACAATCCATACATCTCCCTTCTTCGAACGGCATGGACCTACGCCCGTCAGGAAAGGAAGAAATACGTCTTCGTTTATTTTCTTTTCCTGATGGCCAATTTGGTGATAGCCATTAATCCGATCCTGTTCGGTTGGTTCATCGATAAGATCCAGAAGAACAATGACCGGGTCCTTCATTTTGCGTTGATCTATGTATCGGGCTATCTCGTGCTCAAACTTCTGGAATGGTCTTTTCACGGACCTGCCCGTGTTCTGGAAAGAAAACTGGCTTTCAACCTGAGCAGGAATTTCCTTCAGGAACGGTACCATCAGGCCTTGCACCTGCCGGTGAAATGGCATCAGGACCACCACAGTGGAGCCACTATCAACCGGATCCGAAAAGCCTATGAAGCCTTGAAGAATTTTTTCGATGCTGGCTTTATGTACATACATGCATTGTCCAAGTTCATCTTCTCCTTTGCAGCCATGCTCTGGTTCTCTCCCTTATTCGGCACTATAGGGATCGCGCTGGGCATGCTCACCATCTGGGTCATTTTCAAATTCGACAAGCCTTTCATCAGGACGCAGGAAGAAGTGAACGAGAAGGAGCACATCATATCCGCCACGCTTTTCGACAGCCTCAGCAATATAAATTCGGTCATCACCCTTCGGCTGGAAAAAAGCATGGAAAAAGGACTTTTGTCCCGGGTCATGGATCTGCTGCGGCCATTTCGACGCAATGTTATCATCAATGAGTGGAAATGGTTCACGGCTGATACGCTGGTAGCCATCACCTATGCCGTCATCACCTTTGGATTCATCTGGCAGCACTGGGAGCCGGGAAAAGTATTTTATGTCGGTGGCCTGGTCACTTTGCTCGGTTATGTGAATCAGTTCACCAGCGTATTCCATGATGTTGCCTGGCAGTACACACAGATCGTTCAATACAATACAGATGTGCAGACCGCTTCAGGTATCGATGCGGCATATCAGGAAGGACATCGTGCCGATCTGCCCGCGGGTATGCCGGTAAATTGGAGCAAGATCACTGTGAGCGGACTTAGTTTCTCGCATCGTGATTCATATAGTGATGCCCATGCGCCGCAAAGCATCCACGATGTCAACCTGGTCCTGGAACGTGGTCGGCGAGTAGCACTGATTGGTGAGAGTGGTAGCGGAAAGAGCACGATCCTGGCGTTGTTACGCGGACTCTATGTCCCTGAACCGGGAACGGTCATTCAGATCGATGGACAAGACATGGGGATGGATACCCTCAATCAGACCGTTACTCTATTCCCACAAGAACCGGAGATATTCGAGAATACCATTTCATACAATATCACCTTGGGACTTCCTTTCACGGACCAGGATATTCACAAAGTTTGTCAGGATGCGGCTTTTACGGATGTGGTTTCCCAACTGCCCAAAGGGCTTGGATCCTCCATACAGGAGAAGGGCGTGAACCTCTCCGGCGGTCAGAAGCAAAGACTCGCGCTCGCCAGAGGCATATTGGCAGCAAGTGAAAGTGATATTGTTTTGATGGACGAGCCTACCAGTAGCGTGGACCCGAAAACCGAGGGACAGATCTATTCCAATCTGTTCACCCAATTTTCGGATAAGGTCATCGTTTCCTCTTTACATCGGCTACATCTGCTCACGCATTTCGATCATATCTATGTGCTTAAGCAGGGTAGGGTGGTGGAAGAAGGCAATTTAGGCTACTTACGGGAGCATGGAACTGTGTTCCGTGAGTTGTGGAAGCACCAGGAAAATGTGATTGAATGATGAATGGATCCGGAATGCTCCGCTCTTATCTGGTCAACAATTCCCCGGGATATGATCCGAGGAATTTTCCCTTATCGTAAACGGGGGTTCCATTCACCCATACATTCAGGATCCCCGTGGAAAGTGCTTTCGAATTCTGTACTGTTGAATTGTCTTTCACTGTTGAAGGGTCGAACAAGACGAGGTCGGCGCGCATGCCAGGGGCGATAATGCCGCGGTCCCGTATGCCGGTATGTTCGGCGGCAAGTGAGGTCATTTTTCGGATGGCCTCCTCCAAGCCAAAAGCATGTTCCTCTCGGACGTATTTGGATAGGACCCTGGTGAAACTGCCATAGCCGCGGGGGTGGCCACCGTTGGTGCCGTCCGTGCAGATGTTCGTGTATGGCCAGGCGAGCAGATTCTTGACATCCTCATCACTCATGGATTTCCCCATGATGGATTCCACACCACCTTCATTCGGATGGGAAATCCGGTAACTGTCGGCCATGGCAACCAGATCGATCAGGCTTTGTGCAGGGGATTGTTTTCTCATGACCGCCACTTCGGATATGGACTTGCCTGCATATGCGGGCTCAGGTTTGAATCGGGCCAGGATGGATCCCGCAGGGTCTATCAGGTGGTCACAAGTGTATTGAGCGCTTTCGAGGTTGTTAAAATCCTTCTGGGGAAATAGTACCCGAAGGGTGCTATGCCAAGCTACATATGGGTAACAATCGGCGGTGATGTCCACACCCTCGGTACGTACCTGCTGCAGTTTAGCGAGGATTTCGGGTGCCTGCCCCCAACGGTCGAGTATGGAGATCTTGAAATGGGAGATCTGAACAGGAATTTTTGCCTCCCTGCCGATACTGATGATCTCGTCAAGCGCTTCGTCGAAGCGTATATCCTCACTTCTGATATGACTTATATAACGGCTATGCTCAGCCGCTGCGGTCTTGGCCAGGGAAATCACTTCATTGTAATCGCTGTAGAATCCTTCTTCGTATTCCAATCCTGAGGAAAGTCCCAGGGATCCTTTATCGAGTTCATTCTTCAGGATGACATTCATCCTCTCCAGTTCTGAAGGGGTGGAGCGGCGCCTGACATTGTTTTCTCCCATGGTCATCTCCCTCAATGTGGCATGACCCGTATAGCTGGCGACATTGATAGCTGTGGGCTTGCTCTTGATCATGGCGTTTAGCGAGTCCATGAGGTAACTTTCACCGTCTTGCCCTTCGACGATAGTAGTGATGCCTTGGCTGATGGCAGCTAGCCCATCGGGATTTCCCGATAGGGATCCTCCCAAATGACTGTGCGTGTCAATGAATCCTGGCGCCAACACTTGCCCATTGCCATCTACTACCGATTCCCCTTCCAAGGGTATCAGGTCACCGACAGAGAGGATATTTTTCCCCTCGATACGGACAGATGCCTTGCGTAGTTTTCCGCCCGTACCATCGGCAACCAGTACATTCCTGATCAGTGTTTGTTTGGGTATTTCGAAGGGTTTGGCATCGAAGAAGTAGCGTGCTGCATGAATACCCCAAGGTTTGGAGTTGCTGCAGAGTGCGATCATGGCGCGCTTGTTTTTCTCGTCACGCAGAATGATATTTCCGAAGCCACCCCATCCGCCGGTATGCCAATAATGCTGAACTTTAGTGGTATCAATGAACCATCCGAATCCGTATGGGTAGTTGCTTCCATCCTTCAGTCGAACAGGTTGAAGTGCCTCTGCCCAAGTGGCGGGTTTCACGATTTTCGGTTTGTACAGACTCTGATCCCAGATGAGCAGGTCCTCTACGGAAGAGTATATATTGCCATCCCCGACCACACCATCCAAAACGGTAAGGTCGTTCATTTCCACCCTTCCATTGATACCTTTCATGCCCATCACATGATTTTCCGGTATGGACCTCATGAGCAGGTGATAACAATATGTATTGTTGAGTTTGAGCGGGGAGAAAATGTTCTGTGCAAGGAAACTGGCAGCGGATTGTTTGGATATTCTTTCTATCACCGATGCCAGCAGCACATAATTGGTGTTGCTGTACTTCCATTTCGTCCCTGTCTGGAATTCCAAAGCTGGTTTGAGCATACCGAAAAGTGCGATCATCTTCTCATTGTCCAATGTATCCAGGGGGCTGCGGTTACGCATGAACAGGTCGAAGTATTCCGGTATCCCCGAAGTGTGCGTCAGGAGATTCCTTATCGTGACATCGGGGTACGGCAGTTCGGGAATGAAACGGGTGACCTTGTCATCAAAAGCCAGTAGTCCCCTGTCTTTGAGGATCATGATCCCCATGGCAAAGAATTGCTTGCTGATGGAGGCAAGATTGAAGGATGAGGATGTGGTCAATGGGATTTTCCCAGATGGGGCGGTAACGCCATAGGCTTTTTTGAAAAGCACCTTGCCTTTTTCGGCATACAGTACAGTGCCATTGAAGCGTTCTGTCTTATATAGAAAACCATACAACGAATCGATCTGGCTTGCGGTTTTTGGAGATTGGGCTTTTGCAGTAGTTACTGCGGTGATGATGATGCCCAGGATGATCTTTCTCATGCTCATTAGAGTTTGAACGGGGAAGTTAAATAATGGCTGTGACCGGACCCTGTATTCAGCTTTGATGGAACCTGCCTTCACGCAAGGTTACGGAATTGCCCGGCACGCCGGTGATCAATCCCTTGCATCGCAGGGAGCCACACTGGCACTGGAAGGGCTCCATGTGTTCATCCAGAAAGGTAGCGTAATCAAGGGTAAGTTCTTCCCCTTTGGAGACGGGCCTAAGTGCCTGCACGTTCAATCCGTCGTAAGCACAGTTGGGGTCGCAACTATGGTTCTGAGGGGCCCATTCATTGGGATTGTCGTCCCAAAGGAGGAACACTTCATTGCTGATGGGGTAGGCATAGCGCCTGAATGTTTCATTCTCGGACTCGCTCCAGTTCTTTTCAATGAAACGCCTTGTCACCATACGTTGTGAGCGGCCTTCACCTTGGAATATGATATCTCCTGCTTGAATATCCTGGGTAGCATAGATGCCATAGCCGGCAATGGAATTGCCACGGATCTTGTGCTTCCTGTGTGTTCTTTTGTGCCTGGCGATACCTTCGGAGATCATCTGCTGGAGGAAGCCCAACTGTCCGATGCCATCATACTGCAGGATGTAATCTGCAGAGCCTTCGTAGCCTTCACTATAAAAAACGGAGCAGGTGAAGTTGATCTCCAGAAAATAGAGTTTGCCATTCCCATTCATGCGAAAATCCAGTCTTGCATAGCCCATACCATTGAATCCTTTGAAGATTTTCTCCGCGGCTTCACGGAGTTGTTTTTCAATAGGGCCATCTGGAACGGGAACATTCGAATTGGGGTGTAACTCAGAGGTTTTCAGGGCATAGGTCTTAAAACGGAATCCTTCGGGGAATATGTATTCCACCGGGCGGTAAGATGTTGAAGTTTTGCCGTCCGGATTCGCTGCGACCAGAACCGTGAACTCCCGGCCATCAATGTATTCCTCCACAAGAAGTTGCGGATATTCGGGCAGGGTCGATTCCACTTTTTTTAATAATTCTTCTTTGTTCCTGACAAGGGATCGGTCGTCTATGCCAAGACTGTCACCGGCCTTTGCGGGCTTGACGAAAAGTGGGTAACTCAACTCGTCTCCCATTTTTTTCGTTTCTTCCAGACTTTCCACAAGTACATAGGAAGGTGTGATGATGCCCTCGCAATAGGCCACGTATTTCATTAACTCCTTGGAAGGGTCGTACAGCAACGTTGATGGCCCCGTGAAAGGAAGTCCAAGCAATTCAAGAGTGAAGATCACATCAATGGATGGCACTTCCCATTCCAGATAGCCCTCACAAAGATTAACGAAGATGTCGTATCCCTTGTGCTCCAGAGCCTTAATCTGTTTGTACGTGGTGAGTTTATTGAGGAAGACATGATCAACCTGATGACCGGGCAGCAAACGGGAAAGGTCCCGCTTGGGATCGTAGTATTGATAATCGACTGCTGAGGTAGAATAGTCGGGTTGTAGTACGCAGACTTTCATGCTATTTCTTCACCAGCACACGGGCGGGTTCCGGTTTTTTCTTGGGTTTCCTGGCGGTGGTTTTCGTTTTGGAACGTTTCTGCTTCCTGCGGAATGCATCGTTGATGATCTCGACGATGAGATCGGGATAGGTGCTGTTGCTGAGCCGGAGGATGGCACCGATGGAAGTGTAGTTCTCATCCTCACTCAGTCCGCATTGTGCATTGACCTCAAGGACATACAGGTTGCCATTCCGATTATCCATGCGGATGTCAACCCGAGTATAACCGGTCCCGCCCACAGCCGCATAGGCATCCAGACTGATCCGCCTTAATGGTTCGTGTAAATCGATTGCCGGTGATTTGTATTCGAAAAAGCTGGCTTCACCGGGCATGGGTGTTTCTTCTTCATAGATCTCCCATAGTCTGTCAAAAGAGAGGAACTTCTCTGTTTCCGGAAGGGATTCATGGAATACCCTTTCCACCGGAGCATACACTTTGCAAGAGGAGGGGATGGAAGCCGATCCCGTGATCATGGTGGTGAACTCCGGACCGCTCACAAAAGCTTCTGCAAGGACACCATCCGCAGTCAGATTCCAGCCACGGTATCCATTGAACATTTGTTTGACCTGCTCTTCGAGCTGAGCGGCATTGTGAACGACATTGCGGATGCCAACGCCCATGCTCCCACCTGAAACCGCAGGTTTCACGATGATGGGTACTCCCACTTTTTGGATGATGGCATCCCAATCCTGCTCCGGTGAAGTGATCTTCACCCATGGAGCAGTAGGGACACCAGCTTCTTCGAAAGCCTCTTTCATGGGGAGTTTCGAAGTGGTGATCCTATAAAAATGCTCGTTAGATCCGGTATATACGAGACCTTTCTCTTCCAACAACTTCACCACGGAAACGCCGGGAGTTCCATTCACTTCATCTCCGTCACACAAGTTCAACACAACAGGAAAGCTATGACCGGATCTTTCCTCACTGATAATATTGTCGATCACTTCTGAGTAGTCCAACAAGGTCACCGGTTGCCAGACCCAGGGAAGATCCAACTGGCGGAACGTCCTGGTGTATTCTTCAATACTCTGGGTGAAATCATAATAGTAGTCGATGTTGGAATCCTGAGTGACAAGACTGGGTGCGAGTACCCAAACTTTGAGTCTTTCTCTGGGGATGGAGGGAAGCAATTGGGTGGTCACTGGCATATCAATCCTTTCAGATGTTGGTGATGAATGGCTTCTTTGCTGGTGGAGTCCGTCGCGAATGGTGGTGTATCCCAAGGTTTTATGAGAACAGTATAAAAGTAAAGTTTAACCTTTTTTATTATCATAATAATCCCCGATAAATGTTCACAATCAGGATCCATCGACCGATCTGGAAATGAACGATGTGCTTTTTATTAATTAATTTAAAATCAAATGATTGTGATGTACCTAGTCTTTATTTCTGCCCTCTATATCACAAATGATCGAAGTAAGGTAATTAACTTTTCAACATATGCTATGCAAAGGGAGCATAAATGTATCAAGATGTGGGTTATCTGGTTGTTAACCCGGATCTGATGAATCGTTGAAAGATGATATCATAAGGCAGTTAAAAATGGGAGTGATAGGCGGGGATTTCCTGACTGAGTTCACCCCAATTTATCAGACCAGAAGTATGACAAGGCGATAGATTGGAGAAAAAGGATCTGTTTGGTTGGTAGAACCGAGCAGAGGATATTCATTGGAGTTTATCCTTCACGTCCGGATTGTTCAGCAAAGCTTTCATCTGCGATTCGAACACATCATCGGACATTTTTTGAAGGTATTTCAGGTTAGTTGCGATATCCGATTTCTCCTCCTTGATATGATCGTGTGTGTTTTTGGAGACGAGTGGCCTGCCAGACCTGTCATAGATGATCAGGTCGATATTGTAGTTGACTTCGTACCTGATGCTGGAGAAAAGGGGCTGTCCAAGGGATTCCCATTTGTTGACGGTGAATAAGACCAGCCTTTCCTTATCCCCTTGTTGGAACAGGTTTATCAGAGAGTCGGTATTCATG
>CAIKEH010000036.1 GCA_903826405.1 uncultured bacterium | reverse complement strand
TGCACTGATCTTCAAATTATTTTGTGGAAGTAGCCTCGACAGGAATCCCCGCCTGCGCGACGCAGTCGGGCAGGGAACCTGTGCACTGATCTTCAAATTATTTTGTGGAAGTAGCCTCGACAGGAATCCCCGCCTGCGCGACGCAGTCGGGCAGGGAACCTGTGCACTGATCTTCAAATTATTTTGTGGAAGTAGCCTCGACAGGAATCGAACCTGTATCTGGAGCTTCGGAAACTCTTATACTATCCATTGTACGACGAGGCCAATAAGTAGGTCAGTGGATCAGCCCACCTACATTGGAGGTGAAGATCTTGACCGCAATGGCCAGCAAAACTACGCCAAAAAATTTACGTACAGCTAAAAGCCCTCCGGTGCCTAGTAATCGTGCCAGGCGATTCAAGGATCTCAATACTACATAAATAATAACGAGGTTGATGAATATGGCGATCAACACGGGCATTTCATGATAATTCGCTCGCAAGGAAATGATGGTTGTAAGGGTGCCTGAACCTGCGATGAGCGGAAATGCTATAGGAACCATCATCCCTGAGCGAGGATCCACATCCCCCTTGAAGAATTCGTGTCCCAAGACCATTTCCAGGCCGAGGATGAAGATGACTATGGATCCTCCCACGGCAAAAGACTTGACATCAAGGCCCAAAACATGCAGGAATTGCTCCCCGACGAAGAAAAACAAAACCATCAGGGCACCTGAGATCAACGTCGCGCGCATTTCATGGATGCCGCCCATCTTCTCTTTCAAACTGATGAGTAGCGGGATCGATCCGACGATGTCTACAACCGCAAAAAGAGTGAAAGTGACCGTGATGAGTTCATCCATATTGATTGCCATGGAGAAAATTTTGGTCAATTTATCCCAAACAGTTCAATATCATCAAAAAAAGCATCTGATTGAGCAATATCATATATTGTATCTTATTCCTGCCATCACATTCCTTCCTCGGGTATTGAAGCCCAGCACATCACTGTATCGGGTATCAAAGATGTTCCTAAGGTCGAAGTATACATGGAAACGCTTGCTTATATCCCTTGAAATGAAGATGTCGGTTACCTCATAGGGTTTCAATGTTATCGGCGTGTCACTGAATCTCGGTTCATATCTTTTCCCGGTGAGTCGACAGGTCATGCTGAATGACCATTTTCCACTGATTCGGTATCCCGCCTGTAACACCAGGTTGTTCTTCGGTCTTCTGAACAGATTGGAGTAGGTCGTATCACCATCTATCCGGGATTCAAAGGTGGTTGGATCGGTCTTATATTTAATCGTGTTCACCATCCCAGTAACGTAACTATAAGCGGCGGATCCATTCCATCTGCGGCCATGGAAAGAAGCTTCCAACTCTGCTCCATGGTCCTTTTGCCGATTGTTGTTGAAGTATTTGTTGTCCACGAAACTGTAATCTATCCCCTCCGTTGTCTTTCTGGCAAATGCCACCGCACGACCGTTCCATTTCTTGTCGGAAGATGACCATTGAAGTCCTGCTTCACCTGAGATAGTGGTTTCAGCTTTGAGGGTGGGGCTTCCGACAACCGGATCATAAAGTTGATACAGAGAAGGTGCCTTGAAAGCGGAAGAGATGTTCATGAATATCTTCAATCGTTCTGCTATGATCATGGAAGGATTCAGGGTGAAGGTGAATCCCCCGCCATATCTGGAGTGGATATTATAACGACCACCGGCCTCAAGAAAGATTTTCTTCGCTTTCTTCAGGAAAACAGATGCATATGCGCTGCTTATGCGGATACGTGACGAGTCTGATGAAAGGGAGGTCTCGTAAGAACCATATGGACCTATTGAAAAATAATATTGGTCGGTGTTCTGCCATCGGTGATCCATTCCGATCAGCAATTGGAAATTGTCTGAAAGTTTCAGGTTGCCATAGGCCTCGCCGATATTTGATCTTCCTGCATAGTGTTCGGTTGAAAAGGTGATGTAAGGGGATCTGTAGAGTGAATCATCCATATAATTACGTTGATCCTGCTCATGACTGTAGCTTACGTGCATTGACCCGTGTTCCGTTTCCCATGTGAGCCCTGTATTTATTCTATAAAAATCATTCACCTCCCGGTAATCACCTTCATCCTGAAATGCACCTATATCGAGGTCGTTTTTATACCGACCCCATTGTCCTGAGGTGGTCCATTTGATGGTGTTCCCGATCGGCAAGACAAATTGGGCCCTAACTGCCTGTTGTTGGATTCCATCCCGATCGTAACCTGATTTTCCTGTGCTGTCGGTCGCTGAGGAGAAGCCACGTGATCTGTTGTTCAGGTATTGGATGGAGTATGAGCCTTTGTTGATCTTTCCGCTAGCTCCTGCGCTGATGTTGAGTGTTCCATACGACCCGCCGGCAACCGATCCTGATATACCGAGAGGTGTATCCATTGGCTTCCTGGTGATGATATTGATCACTCCGGCGACTGCATCAGAGCCATAGACGGTGGATTGAGCACCTTTGAGGATCTCCACCCGTTCGATCATTTCCAGGGGCAGCTGGTTCAGGTCGAATGTTCCTCTGATGGAAGAAACATCAGAGAGAGGCATGCCGTCCAATAATAGGAGGGTGTTGCCTGTGGCAGCACCCCGCATATAGAGGTCGGACATGGAACCGGGGCTACCGGCAGCGTCAGCGACGTAGATGCCTGCCTGTTGGTTGAGCATGTCTGCCAGGCTCCTGCCCGCATTCAAGCGCAGTATGGAATCCGTGATCACGGTTACTACTTTTCCGGTCTGATCCTGTTTTTGTGGGAACCTGTTCGCAGTGACGACTACCTCCTGCAGGGTTGGTGGAAGTGCTTGCTGTTGCGCCCAAAGCATGGCAGGAGCAGAAAAAGCCAGCATGATACAGATCGATCTAACCTTGCTCATAGTTCATTTTTAAAATAGATGACTATGAACCTTCGGATGGATGAACAGAAATGGTACGATGCTGAAGCAGCGGTCACATTCCCGGCTTTTCTCCCGAAAGCTCGTGATACGATGAGATCGCATGAGGCAGGTCTTCTGGCTCGTCCCACCCAGATCGCCTTCCCGGTTCGACTGAATCGATCCAGTGGCTAGATGATCGGGGTTCACCGCACGGTGCGGGGGACTCACAGCTACGGGGATAGCGCCGGATTCACACCGGACTTCCCTTTTAATGGCACCAACTTTCAATGGCGCCAACCTGATGCGGGGTCAAAGGTGCATCAACATGGCGACAAGTCGTAAACGGATTATGCACAACGGGGAATAAAAAATTCGTGAATTCCGGAATCCGGATTGAATTTCAGGTTTTGACGAATATTCATATTCCGCAACAATTATTGTTGGCGATGTGATTGAAACAACGAATTCGGAATTGTTTTATCTTCCTTCCATGCCGTCATCCACCCGCAAACAGCTTCTGAGTCTGTTCGACCTGACCATGATCGTCATAGGCCTTGTGATCGGTCTGGGTATATTCCGTACTGCAAAGGATACTGCTGCGGCGTCCGCCACGCCCTCTATCTTCTTCCTCACTTGGGTGGCTGGTGGTCTTGTGGCGCTCTGCGGAGCATTGACCTATGCCGAAATAGGATCTCGGTATCCTGTTACCGGTGGATACTATAAGATCTTTGCAACTTGCTACCATCCCTCCATTGCCTTTGCGATCAATTGCATAATCCTGATCTCGAATGCGGCATCGCTCGCTGGTGTGGCACTGATCGGAAGCGAATACATCTCTCTCGTGCTATTTGATTCGCCACCCTCAGAACTGATCAGGGCGGGGATCGCCATTTTCGCCGTGGCTCTATTCTATGGTGTGAACCTGATGGGACTGCGCATGAGTTCACGCACTCAGAACGTACTCATGGCCGTCAAGATCTCCATGTTGCTGTTGATCGTTTCCGCCATTTTCTTACCTGCTCAACATGCCGCCAAACCTACGGTGATCAATGAGGCGATTTCGGGTTGGGACTGGCTGAGATCCTTCGGTGTGGCTCTCGTGGCCGTTTCCTTTACTTATGGAGGATACCAGCAGACGATCAATTTCGGTGAGGAAGTGGTTGATCCATCAAGGAATATACCCAAAGGCATCTTCCGAGGAATATTGATCATCATCGTACTTTATTTGGCTGTCAACTTCTCCTATTACAAGGTCGTGGGATTCGATCAGCTCAAGACATCTGATGGTATTGCTTCCATCGTCGCTGAGCGTCTGTTGGGCCCTGCGGGTAAGTACATCTTCTCCGTGTTGCTCTACATAGCTGTACTCGCATATGTCAACGTGATCCTGCTGAGTAATCCACGGGTGATGTTCGCGATGAGTCAGGATGGGATCCTGCCCAAGGCATTCCAGAAAAAAGACGAGAAAGGTGTGCTCACCGTGAGCCTCACGGTTTATGCCGCGCTGACCATCATCATCCTGTTCTTTGCCAAGACTTTTGACAAGATCCTGAGTTTTTCCATCTTCCTCGATTCCATCGGCATGGCCTTCTCCGCGGGTACCATCTTCATCTTGCGCCGCAAAACGGCCCAGATTGATCCATCCAAGATATATATCATGAAAGCATACCCGATCATGCCGATCATCTTCATCGCGGCGTATGCTATCACGGCGGTGAGCATCGCGATATCCAGACCCATGTTGGCACTGACCGCAACGCTGGTCCTGGCCGTATTCGTTGGCATTTATTTTGCTACGCGCAGATCCCATCGCCCACCCACCCTCGATACAAATTGACCATTTATGGATATGTCCTATATCATCAACGAATTGGCGGAGGACCGAGAAGCTTATTTTCATGCCATCTCCCCGCCCATCATTCAAACCAGCAATTTTGCTTTTGATACGGTGGACGGTTTGCGCAAAGCCTTTCAGGACGAGATGGGAGGATACCTATACAGTCGAGGACTGAATCCCACGGTTGAGATCCTGCGGAAAAAACTGGCTGCGTTGGACGGTGCCGAGGATTGTCTGGTATTCAATAGCGGCGCCGCTGCCACTACCGCTGGAGTACTGGCCAATGTGAAAGGCGGAGATCATATTGTATCTGTTAGCCATCCTTATACCTGGGCGGCACATTTGTTCGACAGGATACTCCCTCGTTTCGGGGTGAGCACCACCTATGTTGACGGAAACGATATCGTGCATTTTGAAAGGGCCATTCTGCCGAATACAACATTGATCTATCTGGAATCACCCAATTCCTGGTTCTTGGACATTCAGGATCTGCAAGCAGTGGCCGACCTTGCCAAAGCAGAAGGGATCGTCACGATTATCGATAATAGCTATTGTACCCCATTGTACCAACGACCTATCGACATGGGTATTGATCTATGCATGCAGACTGCCACCAAATACATCAGCGGGCACAGCGATACCTTGGGAGGTGTTCTTACCGGAAGTCATACCCTGATCCGCAAGATCTTCGAAAGTGAATACAATTGTGTTGGAAGCGGTATACAGCCATTTAATGCGTGGCTACTCTTAAGGGGTCTACGTACTCTGCCGGTACGACTGGACCGCATTGCTGATACTACGGAAAAAGTTCTTGCTTTCCTGGAAGACCACCCCTCCGTCGAAGAGGTCATTTACCCGTTGGGGCAGGGCTATCCTCAACTGGAACTTGCTAAAAAACAGATGAAAGGAGCAGGTGGGTTGCTCTCTTTTTTCATAAATGCAGACAAAATAGAGGATGTTGTTCTTTTTTGTGAAAGCCTGAAACATATAAGAATGGCGGTCAGTTGGGGAGGCCACGAATCGCTGATCATCCCCAAAGCAGCTTCCATCCAAGCGGCCGATTTTGATCCCCGAAACAAGACCCATCGTATGCTCAGACTCTATGTGGGGCTCGAGGATGCCGATTACCTGATTGCCGATCTGGCCCAGGCTTTGGCAAAAGCGATGGGGTAAGCGGTCAGTGGACGGGACAAGTGATTTTGTGAATCCCTTTTTTGGGTGAATCTTTGTGGTCTTAACCCGGGACCCCGGCATGATGGGGTTGTTCAATTACTTTACAACATGAAGTCATTCATTTTCACGGCTTTCACATTTGCGCTGTCCGTCCAATTGGCATCAGCTCAAGTGAAAGAAAAATGGGATTTACGCCGTTGTGTGGAATATGCCATGAAAAAGAACATCTCCGTTCGCTCGGCTGACATCGCCGCCCGGCGTTCAGAGATCACTTATAAACAGAGCAATCTGGCCCAGATTCCCTCCCTGACTTATAACCTTACCCATGGATTTTCTTTCGGACGTACACTGGACCGCACCAGCAACGTGTATGTGAGCAGGTCTGCCATGTTCCAGCAAATGTCCCTCCAGTCTAATGCCCTTCTGTTCAACTTCAATAGCCAGCGAAACCTGATCGCTTCAGACAAATATGCTTATGAAGCCGATAAGGCAGCTACTGAAAAAGCTGCTAATGATATAGGCCTTAATGTGGCACAACAATACCTTCGGACCATGCTGAGCATCGCTCAGGTGGACTTGAACCGAGTCATTCTGTCTCAGTCCAGGGCACAGCTCGACAATACCCGCAAATTGGTTGATGCAGGATCTCTTCCTGAACTCAATGCTGCAGAATTGGAAGCCACGTATACACGGGACAGTGCCACAGTACTGCAGTCGATCGTACAGGTTGATCAGGATCTGCTCAGCCTGAAATCACTCCTGACGATTCCCGCCGATTACCCTCTTGAAATCGAAACCCCGCCAATAGAACGCATCCCGGTAGATAATATATTGTCCGAAACGCCAGAAGCGGTATATGCCATGGCCTTGAAGACTCAACCCCAGATTAAAGGCAACAACTTGCGATTGCAGTCCGCTGAAAAAGCGCTCGCATCTGCAAAAGGGCAGTTGTATCCGACATTGAGCGCGTTTGCACAGCTCAACTCCAACTTCAACTCTTTCCTTCAGAGCCCTTCAGGATTCAATATCAATGGGGAGTCACCAACCGGTACTTACGTTAAATCCGGATCAGGCAACCTTCCTGTTTATACACCCACAGGAAGTATCGTTTATGCCAAAAGAAATTTCGGACAGTTGTGGACCGGATATTGGGGTCAGTTGAACGACCAGTTCGGCCAGGCCATCGGACTCAATCTGTCCGTACCGATATTAAATGGATGGAGGGGGAAGGCCAATGTGGCAAAAGCAAGGCTGGACGTAGAAAGAAGCAACCTCAATATCGAATCGGACACCCTCAAATTGAAACAGGACGTATATACCGCTTACAATCAGGCCATAGGCAACTACCAGGTTTTCCTGGCTCGCCAGAAAGCCCTTCAAACAGCGGAACGTTCGTTCGATCTGGCCACCAAGAGATATAACATCGGGGTGATGCAGACGATCGAATGGCTGAATAATCAGACGAACTTGGCCACTGCACGCATCAACAGCCTCATTGCTCAATACAACTATGTCTTCGCGATGAAAGTGCTTGAATTCTACAAGGGACAGGGGGTCAGGTTATAATCATCATTTCAAGATTAACAACAGGAGCATGAATAAAAAATGGATCTGGATACTGGTAAGTCTGGCGGTGGTCATCATCACCCTTCTGGGACTGAAGAAGGCCGGTATCATCGGAAAGGAAGAAGGGACAAAAGTCTCATCGGAAAAAGCCCAACGACGCGACATCACGGAGATCGTTACCGCAAGCGGTAAGGTTTATCCGGAGATCGAGGTCAAGATCAGCCCGGACGTTTCTGGTGAGATCGTGGAACTCACGGTCATGGAAGGGGATAGTGTGCAGAAAGGCCAGATGCTTGCCCGTGTGTATGCGGACATCCTCGCGACTCAACGTGACCAGGCCTCTGCCCAGGTGAACCAACAGCAGGCACAGGTTCAGAACGTGTCCGCAAATTCCGATGCTGTCAAGGCACGGATGGATCAGGCTGAACGTCAATACAAACGCCAGAAACAACTTTTCGACGATAAAGTCATTTCCCGTCTGGAATTTGAACAGGCAGAAAATACCTTCATGACCGCGAAAGCGGATTATAATGCAGTTATCCAAAGTATTAAAAGTACCCAAGCGGGCGTGCAAAGTGCACGAGCCAACCTGAACAGCACGGAAAAGAACCTCAGTCGGACTACCGTACTGGCGCCGATGAGCGGAGTCGTTTCCCTGCTCAATGTGAAGAAAGGAGAGCGTGTTGTCGGCAACTCCATGATGGCAGGAACAGAGATGATGCGCATTGCTGACCTTCGAGTGATAGAGGTGCGTGTTGATGTGGGGGAGAATGATGTTCCCAAAGTTCATTACGGCGATACTGCTGTCATCGAGGTGGATGCCTATACCAACCGTAAATTCAAGGGTATAGTCACACAGATCGCCAGTACGAATCGGGGAGTTGGGGGTACTACCACCACTTCAACAACAGATGTGACCAACTACGAGGTCAGGATCAGACTCGATCCCGCTTCCTATCGGGATCTCATCGATCCAGCACGCCCCAAGAATTTTCCTTTTCGTCCGGGTATGAGCGCCAGTGCAGATATTCAGACCAGGACACATAAGAATGTGCTCTCAATACCGATCAATGCGGTGACCACCAGGGATAAGAATGATACCATGAAAGCGACAGGCAAAGAGGCCAAGACCGTGAAGATGGAACCTGCTTCCAGCAATAATGCATCCGCACAGGGAAATACGAGCAAGGGCAGCGCGGACGATATGCAGGAGGTCGTTTTCATATTGCAATCGGATGGCAGCGTGAAGAGGGCCAAAGTACGCACCGATATCCAGGACATCAACAATATCGAGATCGTCGATGGCCTCAAGGAAGGGGATGAAGTGATCACCGGTCCTTATTCGACCGTGAGCAAACTACTGCGTGAAGGAATGAAGGTCAAAGTGGTGCCCAAGGAGCAGTTGTTCGAAGTGAAGAAATAATCCACCTTGTACTATATTTACAGCGTCCGCCATCATGGCGGACGCTTTTTTCATGCCTGGGGAACAACCTGTATTCGGACTTGTCGGTAGTGGTAGTTGGGGAACGGCCCTGGCCAAGATACTTACGGATAACGGACATAGCATTCACTGGTATGTCCGCGGGGAAGATCAACTGAAACAGTTGGCAAATCTCCATCACAATCCGAAATACCTCAAGTCGGTGACCTTCGACGGCAGGTTACTGCATCTTACTTCAAATCCAACAGATGTTTTTGCGGCCGCCACTCATGTCATCCTTGCGGTACCTTCTTCTTTTGTGCTCGATATCTTGGAACAAGTGGAAGTTGAATCGTTCATAGGGAAGAGAATCATATCAGCGATCAAGGGAATACCCCCACAGGATAACCTGTTGTTGAACGATCACTTGAAACAATCTGTCGGACTTGCCATGGAGGATTACTTCACCATCATGGGCCCATGCCATGCAGAGGAGGTGGCAGCTGAGAAACTATCTTACCTGACCTTCTCTGGTGTACAGGAAGCAGATGTAGAGGAGTTGGCCTCCCATTTCAGGAACCGATACATAAATACCGTGGTCAATACCGATGTTTATGGTGTCCAATATGCTGCCATCTTGAAGAACATCTATGCGCTTGGAGCAGGGATCGCACATGGCCTCGGTTATGGGGATAATTTCGGCAGCGTGTTCGTGGCCAATGCCGCCGACGAAATGGCTGGCTTCCTTCGTCATGCGGGCATCTTACATGTGGAGGTGGGTGTGCATGAGAGGATATCGGCATTGCATAAACGAAAATCTCCGAATTATGCAGCGTCGGTGTACCTCGGTGACCTGCTGGTTACCTGCTATTCGGAATTCAGCCGGAACAGGACCTTTGGCGACATGATCGGGAAAGGATTTTCAGTTCAGGAAGCGGAACGGGAATTGAACATGATCGCTGAAGGCTTTAATGCAAGCCGCTGCATCCATGTCTTGAATGAACATATAGGTGCGGATATGCCCATCGCCGAAACCGTCTTTAACATCCTTTGGAAAGGCTTGACTGCACTTAAGGGGTTCAAACAGATCGAAGAGGCGCTCATCTGAATCAATCTGACCCTGTCTGCACTTGAGTACGAAACAACGTAGAAGCAATACCGTCAGCAAACAACTTTCCTTCTCTGGTCAGTCTATAATATTCATCTTCCCTTACGACCTGTCCGTGATCTATGAAAGGCTGAAAGCCGGTGGAAAGTTCCTCAAGAACCTTATCGCCCCATTGTACAACCATGGCAGGAATGCTGATCCCTTCTTTTGTCCGCAGTGCGATCATGATGGATTCGTTGAATCGGTCGGTCGGGGTCAACTCTTCTTCCGTATATGGTAATTTATTTTGAGCCAATGATTTGATGTAAAGCGCATTGCTGGCGATGTTCCAACGACGTGAACGACCGTCAAAGGCATGTGCTGAAGGGCCTAGTCCGAAATAGGATTTTCCCTGCCAATAAGATGAATTATGACGGCTACGGAAACCGGGAAGTGCCCAATTCGAGATCTCGTATTGTTCGTATCCTGCCTTCGCCAATACATCCATTAGCATTAAATATTGTCTGGCCTGCTGGTCCGTATCTACATCTTCTTTCTTCTTTAAACGTATCATTTTTTCCAAGGCAGTCTCCGGCTCCACGGTCAATCCATAGCAAGATAGATGCGGCACTTTCATGGAGATGGCCTTGACTAAATTCCCTAGCCATGATGCATCGTCTAGACCCGGTACGCCATATATGAGGTCTATGCTGTAATTCAAGAAGCCTTCATTTTTGATGAGTTCCAGCGCCAGAAGTACCTGCTCTGCGTTATGTGCCCTGTTCATCCATTTCAGATCCTCGTCCCTGAAACTTTGTACACCGATGCTCAATCGGTTGAAACCTGCTTTCAGCCAGGAGGAGGTTTTTTCAGGGGTGATGTCGTCCGGATTAGCCTCAAGAGTGATCTCCGTTGAATGGGAAACAGGAAAGGAGTTCCTCACCCTGTCGAGTATGAGGCTGATTTCTTCGGGTTCCAAAATGGAAGGGGTACCTCCCCCGAAATAAACGGTATGCACTTCTTCATAATCCCTGCCCGGGGTAAGTTCGATCTCCTTCAATAAAGCATCTATCCAGTCGTTCTTTATTTTCAGTGAGGTGGAGAAATGAAAATTGCAGTAATGACATGCTTTTCTGCAAAAAGGGATATGTATGTAAATGCCCGCCAATTCCTTATGGTTAATGTTAAGCGTAGTAGTTTTGCAAGGATGTCCCTGATGATCAGAAAAGCACAACTCTTGCTCATGCTGGCATTCCTGTGCGTGCAGGTAAGGTCACAGGGCCATTACCCTTTGCGTTATATCCGGTCCGGTAAAGATACGTCACTGGATGTTCGAGCCATTGGCCTTCAGGAGGATTTCACCCGTAAAGAGGAATGCACGGTTTATCTGGACAAGTTGGTTGCAGATCTGCGTTCAAAGGGCTATCTGACCGCTTCATTGGACAGTATACATGCAGACAGCAGTGCTGCAATAGCCTGGTTGTTCCTAGGGGAGACCTACAAATGGGCCCATGTCATGGAGCCGAATGGCGAGGAAAAATTATTGCTGGAAACCGGATGGAATCCAGGCCTGTTTGCTGGAAAAAAAATGGACATGGCCCGGTTGGGCGCATGGCAGGAAAAAGCGCTGGTTTATCTCGAGAATCATGGATACCCTTTTGCCGAGATCAAATTGGACAGTATGCAGTTGGACAGTTCTGGAGTTACGGCGAAGTTGGTCATCTCGAAAGGGCCTTTGTATAAGATCGATAGTTTGCGTAACGCAGGAAAAGCGCGAATCAGCAACTATTTCCTGCAGCAATATCTCGGTATTCCCAACGGAACCATATACCGGAAGGAGAAATTGGATCAGATCAGCCGTCGTATCATGGAGCTTCCGTACGTTAAGGAATCAGGCCCATGGGATCTGACCATGTTGGGAACAGGTGCCACGCTCAATTTGTATCTGGAACCCAAAAAGAGTTCACAGATCGATGCACTGATCGGGTTTCTACCGGGCAACGAGCAGAATGGAGGCAAGTTGTTGCTGACAGGTGAAGCCAATATCAACCTGCGAAATGCATTGGGCGGAGGTGAGTCAATAGGAGTGAACTGGCAACAGTTGCAAGTACGATCCCCGCGGTTGGATCTGTTCTTTGCGCAGCCTTATTTATTCCATAGTCCTTTTGGACTGGACTTTCACTTTAATCTGTATAAAAAGGACAGTTCCTACCTCAATCTGAATTTCCAGATCGGCCTTCAGTATCTGGCTTCGGCAAGGCAGTCTGGTCGCATCTTCTATCAGCTGTTCCGGACGAATCTCCTATCGGTAGACACCAATTATGTTAAGGCGGTGAAACAGTTACCACCGTTTTTGGACATCAGTTCATCGAACCTTGGCCTTGACTATCAATTCAATAATACTGATTACAGGTTCAATCCACGATCTGGCAATGAAGTTTCGATCGTGTTGAGTGGTGGTCTGCGTAATGTGCACAAGAACGCCAATATAACCTCACTAAGCACTGATGCCAGTGGCAAACCCTTTGATTTCAATTCTCTTTATGATACGGTCAAGCTCAAAAGCTATCTGCTCCGTCTCAAACTGAATGCAGCGCATCATTTCAGGCTCACTCGCCAATCCACACTGCGCAGTGCCGTTCAGGGAGGATGGCTACAGACTCAACAGGCATTCGCTAATGAGGCCTTCCAGATCGGAGGTTATCGACTTCTGCGGGGATTTGACGAGGAGAGCATATTTGCTACAGGATATGCCGTGGGTACTGCTGAATACAGATACCTGATTGGATTGAATTCATACTTGTTCGCCTTCACCGATTATGGATGGGCGAAAAACAGCAGTTTTGCTGCCCTGTCCAGCCATACATATTTGGGCCTTGGCATGGGCATTGCTTTTGAGACCAAGGCAGGCATCTTCAACTTATCCTATGCGGTGGGTAAAAGGAATGACCTGCCCTTCAGTCTTCGCCAATCCAAGATCCATATCGGGTTCGTTAGTTTGTTCTGAAACCGTATTATTTCTGGTTCTTGTCCCGTCCGCATATTTTTGCTGATCTATGTTGCTCAGACTCTCCGTCCAATTCTTGTTTTTTCTTGTCCTGCCCTGGTTTGCTCAGGCACAGGATATTGCCGGCCGGCCGGTGAGGGATAGTGGAGGCTCAAGGGCGACCACCATGAAAGGCGACAGCCTTCTTCCTATTTTTGACTCAACTAAAGTGGATAGTCTGGCTCTTACTGCAGACAGCCTAAACGGGGAAGCACCATCTTCTTACCGTCCAAAGCTGGATATTAAGGCCTTTCCTTCTGGTGAAGGCCCTTCAATTTATGGGGGCAGGCTCTCCGCCATGTTCAAAACCCATCCTTTTTTCCATGTCGACGAACCATCAGCGAGGGTCGCCATTCTGGAAAGACGGATTCCGGACTCCGACTGGATCTTTTATCTCTTCTCAGGCCTTTTGATCTTCCTGGGCTTCATCCGACTTGCTTTCCCAAAATATTTCAGCGATCTGTTCCGTGTTTTTTTCAATTCCTCCTTGCGACAGCAACAGATCCGGGAGCAATTGTTGATGGACAGGTTACCCTCCATGCTGCTCAATATTTATTTTGGACTCTCTGCTGGAGTATTCCTTTATTTTCTTCTCAGGCACTACGGGATATTTGTTGAGGGAAATCGCTTTTTGATGTTGCTGGCCTGTTCCGGGGTGATTTCCATTATCTACATAGGCAAGTATGTTTTCACTGAATTGGCTGGTCTGATCTTCGACAGGAGGAAGGCGGCGGAATTATATTCTTTCGTCATCTTCATGGTCAATAAAATGGTCGGTCTTTTCCTGCTTCCCGGATCGGTCCTGCTTGTCTGGTCTCCTCCCTCATCTAGACAGACCGTTTTGTTTTTCATATATGGGGGATTGATGCTGCTTTTGATCTATCGCTTGGCAAGAGGTTACATGGTTCTTCGTAATGGCCTAAAAATAAATCAGTTGCAGTTTTTGATCTATGTGGTGGCCTTTGAGTTGGTTCCTGTGCTGCTGGTATACAAGCTTTTAATGAGATTTTTTTAGGATAACTTAGTAACTTTGCAAATCGATTGCAATCAGCATGGTAAAAACCGGGAATATGAAGGGTGATCAGAATAAAAAGCCTGTCAAAAAGATCCTGATCACACAGCCTAGGCCGGAATCCGACAAATCCCCTTATTTTGAACTGGCCAGGAAATTCAAAGTGGAAATGGACTTTCTTCCACTCATCCGTTTGGAGGCCATCCCTTCAAAGGATTTCCGAAAGCAGAAGATTGAGATCCCCCTTTATAGCGCGGTCATTTTCACCAGCCGCCATGCCATTGATCATTTTTTCAGGACCTGCGAGGAACTCAAGGTCAATATTTCTCAGGACACCAAGTATTTCTGTATTACAGAGGCCGTTGCACTCTACCTGCAGAAATTCATCCTCTACCGTAAGCGTAAGGTTTTCTATGGGGCGGATGGTACCAACAAAAGTCTTTTCGATGTCATCAATAAGCATAAGGAGAACGAGAAATTCTTGTATCCCTGCTCAGAGAACCAACAGGACAACGAGATCGTCAACTGGCTTAAACAGCACAAATGCGAATTCGTCACTCCTTATATGTATCGTACGATCAGTAATGATGTGAAGCAGTTCATGGTGCAGAAAGAGTACGATGTGATCTGTTTTTTCACTCCCAGCGGAGTACGCAGCCTGTTGGACAACTTCCCCAAGTACCAGCAGAACGGAACGCTCATCGGGGCTTTCGGCAGTAACACTTCACGTGCGATCATAGATGCAGGTCTTGAACTTCATATAAAGGCTCCTGAACCCCAGGTACCCTCGATGATCGCTGCACTCGACCGTTTCCTAAGCGGTAGCCCAAAGTCAAAATAACTGTATTTCCAAGTCCTTTAAACCAAGTACAACCTTTTCGGGTTGTTCTAGTTCATTATACCATGCATCCATATACTAACAGACTGGCAATGGAGACCAGTCCATACCTTCTCCAGCATGCACATAACCCGGTGGATTGGTATCCATGGGGTGAGGAGGCATTGCAGCGAGCTTTAGTGGAGGACAAACCCATTCTGGTGAGCATCGGTTATTCCGCGTGCCATTGGTGTCATGTAATGGAAAGGGAAAGCTTCGAGGATGAACATATAGCGGCGATCATGAACCGCCATTTCATCAACATCAAGGTGGATCGTGAGGAAAGGCCGGACCTTGATCATATATATATGGATGCCCTTCAGACACTATCTGGAAGTGGAGGATGGCCGCTAAATATGTTCCTCACTCCGGATGCCAAACCTTTCTATGGGGGCACCTACCTGCCGCCAAGGCCGGCGCACAACCGCCCCTCTTGGGAGCAGGTACTTGTCGGGATCAACAGTGCCTGGGAGGATAAAAGATCGGACATCATCAATCAGGCGGACCAATTGATGGCTCATCTAAGGAACGCCAACCATTTCGGTATGCAGTCCCCAACTTCATTCGAGATACCCTTCGAAGAAAGATTTTCCCGTCAACATACCCGACTTATCGCAGAGAATTTGCTGAAGTCCGCAGACTTGGAATGGGGAGGATTCGGCCGTGCTCCAAAATTCCCACAAACATTCTCTATCCAATTTCTCCTGCGGCACCATCAACATACTGGGGATGAAGCCGTTCTTGAGCACGCCTTGCACTCACTTCGTTGCATGATCCGAGGGGGGATCCATGACCATATCGGAGGGGGCTTTGCGAGGTATTCCACCGATCGCGAATGGCTGGCGCCCCATTTTGAGAAAATGGCCTATGACAATGCATTATTGGTAACCATACTTTTTGACGCCTGGCAACTCACTGGAGAAAATATATTCAGGGAAGCTGCTGAAGGTATATTGAGCTTTGTCTTACGTGAACTTACTGGAGTTGAAGGCGGTTTCTTTTCCGCATTGGACGCAGATAGTGAGGGTGTTGAAGGCAAATTCTATACATGGTCACTAGATGAAGTGCGGCAGGTGCTCGGTGAAGATGCGGAGCTTTTTTCGGATGTATATGATATCACGGAAGTAGGTAACTGGGAACATACCAATATTCCCCGGCTTCATTTGGATATCATCGCCTATGCGCGGGAGAAGAGTATCGATGCGGGGCAACTTTCAGCGAAGATGGCAGACTGCAGGGAAAAACTCCTGGAAAGGCGTTCGCACAGGTTAAGACCCTTGTTGGATGATAAGATGCTCTTGGGTTGGAACGCCCTCATGAATATGGCCTTCACCCGGGCTTACGCCGCAACGGGGGATGAAAAATATCTGATAGTGGCAACCCGGAATATATCTTTCCTTTTAAATGCCTTCCGTAGCCCAGAAGGTACATTCTACCATACTTGGAAAGGGCAGGGACGTTTTCCCGCATTTCTGGACGATATGGCTTCCTTGATCCGGGCACTTATAAACCTTCAAGAAATCACAGGAGACGGCAATTTGCTTTTGGAGGCCGGGGGGCTCGTTGAATCGGTTATCCGCGATTTTCAGGATCAGGATTCGGGTTATTTTTTTTATACACCAGCACAACAACAGGACATCATTTTCCGTAAGAAAGAAGTGTATGATGGCGCTGTACCTTCTGGAAATGCCCTGATGGCCAAGAATCTGCATGATCTGGGCATCTTGCTGGGCAAAGAAGAATGGAAAACCTTGGGTATAAAAATGGTGGATGGACTTCATGAGACGGTTACCCGATATCCTTCTTCTTTCGGGGTGTGGGCAGACTTTCTTCAGGACCTTGCGGAAGGGGTTTTGGAATTGGTGGTCACTGGCCCTGATGCTTTGGTCAAGGGAAGGGAATTATTACACAAAAAATTGATTTTCAATAAAGTAATACAAACAGCTAAAATTTCGGATATACGATTCCCGCTATTGGCGGACAGGGTTTCTGAAAATCATACAAGGTACTTCCTTTGCAAGGATTATGCTTGCCGGATCCCTAGCGAAACTTTGGAGGAATTCATCCAACTGATTGAATTGGAGATGAAAAGATAGTCTTGGGAAGGCACAATATCTGAAAATGGGATGCGTTTTAGTTAAGCCGAAGCAAAATTCTGCCTAGGTGTAAAAAAAACCTTAATATTCAAACGGTTACATCGCACAATGTTTTTTTAATCTATATTTGTCCACATACCCTACAATCATTGTTATGAAACTGAAAAGCCTACTGTTAAACCTGATGTCGCTGATTCTCATCACCTTATTGGTGACGAGCTGTGGTAAATTGGGTAAGTCAAAATCCAAGGGTGTAGCCAGTGATGGCCAGCTCCATGGTGTAGCGCCCGGCGGGAAGTACAGCCTCCCTAAGCCTCCCGGCATGGTCTATGTACCCCAGGGCACCTTCCATATGGGTCCCAGTGATGAAGACATGAGTTATGCCTTCACTGCCAGGAATAAACAGATCTCCATCAACGGCTTCTGGATGGATGCCACGGAGATTACCAATAATGAATACCGTCAGTTCACCCAGTGGGTGCGTGATTCCATTGCAGCGAGCATCCTTAATTATAAGAAGCAGGGTGGTGATGGCGTTGAGCTCATCGATTGGAAAAAAGCAAGCACCATCAAGTGGAGCGACCCCAAGACGATGGAGCAGTTGAATGCCATGATCGTGACCCCCGACAACAGGATCATGGGTAAGAAGGAGTTGGATGCCGATAAATTGATCTTCCGCTCCGAGACATTTGATTATAAGGAAGCTGCAAAGCGTGAAAACGCCAGCAGGCCCCGCTCCATGTTCATAGTGAAGAAAGATATCAAGATCTATCCCGACACGTTGGTTTGGATCCGTGATTTCTCCTATTCCTACAACGAGCCCATGTCCAAAAGATACTTCTCTCATCCCGCTTTCGGCAACTACCCCGTTGTAGGTGTTACCTGGAAGCAGGCAACTGCTTTTTGCGAGTGGAGGACCCAGTACCTGAATGCCTTCTTGGAATCCAAAAAGAGGGTCACTGAATCCGACTTCCGCCTGCCGACTGAGGCAGAATGGGAATATGCCGCACGTGGCGGACGCTCACAATCCCCCTATCCATGGGGTGGTTATTACCTGAGGAACAAGAAAGGTTGCCTTCTGGCCAACTTCAAGCCCGGTCGGGGCAATTATCCTGAGGATGGCGGCTTCTATACAGTTCGTGCCGATGCTTACTGGCCCAATGATTTCGGCCTGTACAACATGGCTGGTAATGTGGCTGAGTGGACCTCATCCTTGTATTATGAAGGTGCTTATAATTTCCAGCATGACATGAACCCGGATATCCGTTGGAATGCGAAGGAGAGTGATCCTCCCCGTATGAAGAGGAAAGTGGTCCGTGGCGGTAGCTGGAAAGATGTAGGTTACTTTTTACAGACCAGTGCCCGTAACTATGAATATCAGGATACCGCGAAATCCTATCTCGGTTTCCGCTGTGTGATCGATCTGCCACCTACAAATGGCAAGCGTTAAAACCGTGAACCATCTGATATTTCAAACCACAAGCGTATCGTAACAATTTAATAATTCACATGCTGTTGTAAAGTGCCTTATGGCTTTACCAGGCATGTTATTGCCCAAACAGTAAATTCCCCAAATCCTTTAAAATCATCTTTTATGGCTGGTACTTCAAAAAAATCGGACAAATTGTTGAACATCTTCGTTTGCGTTGGCGCTGCTGTCGTGATCTTCGGCGCATGGGCGAAAATCCTACACAAGCCTATCGCTGACTTCATGCTTACCGTCGGCCTCTTGACTGAAGCTGCGATCTTCCTCGCTTATGCTTTCATTCCCCCTGCCGGTGGTGAAATGAAAGAGATGGTTGAGATCATGAAAAAAGGATCGCAAGCAAATCCGACCAATGAAACCATGAATGCCATGGGCGTGATGATGAATGAAGCAGGTATAAATCCAGCGAACTTGAAGCGCCTCAGTGATAATTTTCAGAAGTTGGGTACCACCGTGGAAAAAATGAGCGATATCGCCGATATCAGTTCTGTTACAGGTGAGTTCACTAAAAAGACCAAAGAGGCGTCCGATGCCTTAGGTAATATGAAGGACGCTTACTCAAGTGCCGCCAACACGGTAAAGCATTTCAATGATGCGGCCGATGGCACCCGTGCTTTCCATGAGCAGGTTCAGACACTCACCAAGAACCTCGGTTCTCTTAATACCATATATGAATTGGAATTGCAGGACACCAACAGCCATCTGAAGGCCATGAATGGATTCTACAGCAACTTGGTGAATGCTTCCCAAACCCTTCAGAACAGTTCTGACGATGCCAAGAAGACCCAGGAGCAGATAGCCATATTGGCCAAGAACCTGAGCAATCTGAACAGCGTTTACGGTAATATGCTTGCCGCCATGCAGGGTCGCGCATGATTTAGGTGCATGACATCTTGAAAAACCTTGTATAAATTTTTTAAATCCCTTTAGTCATGGCACTACCCCAGGAACCGCGGCAGAAAATGATCAACATGATGTACCTCGTGCTTACTGCACTGTTGGCACTGAATGTATCTGCCGAGATCATTAACGCATTCAAAGTGGTGGACAACAGTCTGGTGCAATCAAACTCCGTTCTGTCCAAATCCACTGGTAACGTATATTCAAGTCTGAACGACATGTTGGCCGATGAGAAAACAAAGGTCAATGCAGCGATCTGGAAGCCCAAAGCTGATCAGGCCAAGGCCCTTGCAGACCAGGCCTACGGGATCCTGGAGAAATACAAGGATCAGCTGAAGCGCGAATCAGGATACAATCCTGAGAAAGGTGATTCCTCCTTCAAGGAAGATAATATTGACGCCGCCACCCGCCTTTTCGACACTAAAGGAGAAGGAAAGGCTTTATATGCTGCTCTTGATAAATTCAAGAAGGATGTTATGGCCATCGATCCCGATATCACCAAGGATCTTGGTCCCAAGATTCCTCTAAATCTTGATCCGCCTGCATCCAAATCAGGCAATACCACAGGCGATGACCCGATTGAAAATTGGACAAGGAGCTATTTCCATATGACACCCACCGTGGCAGCCCTCACGATCCTCAGTAAATTCGAGAATGACGTGAAGAACACGGAAAGCCAAGTAGCTACATATTGTGCCAATAAAGTAGGATCCGTCAAACTGGTCATGGACAAGTTCGAGGCCATGGTCGGAACAAGTTCCACCTACCTGATGCCAGGCGAAGAGATCGAAGTGAAAGCCGGTCTTGGATCTTTCAACTCGAATGCCACTCCCCACGTCACCATAGATGGTCGCCCCATTTCCAACAATGCAAATGGCATCGCGGAAGCGAAATTCCCTGCAGGGGGCTCTGGTGCACACAAAATGAGTGTAGTGGTTTCATACACTGACCCGAACACCGGTAAGCCTGCAAGTGTTACCAAAGAAGTGGAGTATACTGTCGGTATGCCTTCGGGTGTTTCCGTCATGGCCGATAAGATGAATGTGCTTTATATAGGTGTGGACAATCCCCTGACCATCACTGCCGGTGCCGGTGCCGAAAAAGTATCCGCATCTTTCAGCGGTGGTACCATCACTAAAGTGAATGGAGCTCATTATGTCGCCAAGCCACAAGCGGGAGCACAAGGTGAGCAAACGGTCACGGTTCTGGTTGAAGGGAAACCTGCTGGTAAAGTAGTCTATCGTGTCAAGCAATTGCCCAATCCGGCAGCTTACGTAGGTAACCTGAAGCCAGGAGCCGCACCCTCAGCCACCTTCAAGGCCATGGGCGGTGTGATCGCCAAACTCGAGGATTCTGAGTTCGATGCACCCTTCGAAGTTGTCAGTTACCATGTAGGGGCTGTAAGCGCAAGCAATCCCGATTATGTGGATATCGTGAACAATGGACCACGCTGGATGGGTCAGGCGGCAACGCTGATCAACAGCCTGAAGCCAGGTGCACTCGTAGCCATTACACAGATCCAAGTGAAGGGTCCAGATGGCAGGGTACGTACACTGAATGGCAGCTTGTCCTATAATCTGAAATGACCTATCACAATAAGCTTTGACCCTGACTCGTTTAATCAGTACTGAAAATTAATGACCATGAAATTCCAATTGGCAAAATGTGTGTTACTGGCCACGTCTTTCGGACTCCTGCTGTCCGCTGCAGATGCGCAAACCCGCTCCAAGACGGGAAGTAAGCCTACAGCCAAAAAAACCACGACTAAGAAAACGAATTCCAGCATAGCTGATGCCAACCTGAATGCTGTCGCTAAAGACACTGTTCCTATGGTGCTCAGCAGCCGAAAGGATCCGTTGATGATCGATACCCCTCATAAATCACTCCGAAACGATGCCGCCATTGAGCGCAATCTCGTCAAGGACCGCACCCCTCTCGCCTACGAGAACATCCGCGAGGATGATGCCTGGTACCGTGAGCGTGTTTGGAGGGAGATCGACATCCGTGAAAAGATGAACCTGCCCTTCACCTACAAGGCGAAGGAAGATAATGGCGACCAACGTTTCATCGCCATTCTGCTCAGTGCCATACGTACCGGAGAAGTCACTGCTTTCGATCCATCGGTCGATGACCGATTCTCCACTCCAATGACCACGGCCAAGATCGGTGAGTTGATCGCTGGTAAATGCGACACGACCCAGGTCATGGATTGGGCTAAGGATCCCACCGGATCGAAAGGTTTCATGAAGGATTCCGTAGTATGCCGCGAGTTCAACCCTGACGATATCGTCAAATTCAGGATCAAGGAAGAATGGGTTTTCGACAAAGAATCATCGCGCATGTACGCACGCATCCTGGGTATCGCGCCAATGAAGACTTATACGGACGAAGCCACGGGTACCGTACTGGGTGAATCGCCGATATTCTGGGTCTATTATCCCGATCTGCGTCCGATCCTCGCCAAATATGAAGTTTATAATGGCAAGAATTTCGGTGCTCGGATGAGCTGGGAAGAATTGTTCGAAAGCCGCTTTTTCTCCAGCTACATCGTAAAGTCGACGATAGAGAACCCCAACGATTATATGATCAAGGGGTACATCAAGGACGACATCCTCAGGCTGCTTGAAGGCGAGAATATAAAGGATAAAATCTTTAACTTCGAGCAAGATCTCTGGTCTTATTGATCCACAAAAGGTTCAATTCAGAGGTGCTTCATTATGAAGATAAAAACTCTGCAAGACCTGAGAGAGCACATGCAATGGGCGGTCGATTTCGAACACGCCACCATGCCGCCTTATCTTTCTGCTCTTTATTCCATCAAGCCAGGCAAGAACATTGAGTCTGTTGAAGTCATCCTCAGCGTCTTCATGGAGGAGATGCTGCACCTTACGCTCGCAGCCAATGTGCTCAATGCTATTGGAGGTGTGCCGAAGCTCGACAGGCCGGATTTCATTCCAAAGTATCCGGCTTATTTCCCCCACAGCGACAACGCCTATCAGGTTCATCTGATGAAATTCTCGCCGGAAACCCTCGATACCTTCCTCAAGATCGAACGGCCGGTCGAACCGACGGATAACTTGGTGGATGAAGAGGTGTTCAGGACGCAGGGCGAGTTTTATGCTGCCATTGAAGAATCGCTGAAACGCCTTTGCACGGAGCTAGGAGAGGCCGAGGTGTTTTGCGGCGATCCGGCACGACAGGTTACCAATGCCGTCTATTACGGTGGTAGTGGTCGCATCATCGAGGTCCGGGATCTGGCGTCAGCCCTCGCAGCCATGGAGGAAATTATCGATCAGGGTGAAGGACTCGCTCACCAGAGCATCTTTGACGGTGATGCCGATATGTTCCACCCCGATCACGGTCAGGTCGCTCACTACTTCCGTTACAAACAGATTCTCCACGGCCGACGGTATCAACCGGGTGATACACCTCAATCCGGACCCACTGGCGACGCATTCGATGTCGATTGGGACGCTGTCTATAATATGAAGCCCAATCCGCGGAGCGACGACTACCCCGAAGGAAGTGAGATTCGCGCACGCCTAGACGAGTTTAATCACGCATACTCTGGTTGTCTACATTTGTTGGAGGAAACCTTTAATGGCAATCCTCAGCTGCTCCGTGTGGCGACGGGTGAAATGTACGGTCTCAAAGATTTGGCCATCCGTCTGATGCAGCTGCCCTCTGGAGACGGCGACACGACGGTAGGTCCAAGTTTCGAGTACATCCCACCTGAGCAACGCCATCTAGCGGCGGCCAATTTACCCAAGATTACCATTGTCCCTGATGGTCCATACCTCGTTTACGGCGACGTACCACTGGTGCGTAAGCAAAAAGTTGTGACTGAAGTCGGTGTTTCGTTGACTTGGCGCAAAACCGAAACACTCGTCGCGGAAGAGATTTATGCACTATGCCGCTGCGGTCGCTCCAAAGCGAAACCCTTCTGTGATGGCACCCACGCAAGAATCCAATGGGATGGTACTGAAAACGCCGACACAGGCCTCAATGCCGAACGGACCAAAGTTGTACCGGGATCCTCATCATCCGATTCGGGGTCCACAACCGCCGGGTCAGGCTTAGTGGTGAAGAAAGACAGTGCGCTATGCATGGGTTCCGGCTTTTGTGCCGCCCGCATGCAAAAGATCCCCGACCTCATGGCTGAGGCCACCGATAGTGATATGCGCTCGCGGATCATAGCCATGATCGATCGCTGCCCCTCGGGTGCATATACATACTCCGCCGAAGTCGGCGGCCCAGACATAGAGCCAGATCTACCCATGGCTATCGCGGTCACTGCAGCCTCCGGTGTCAACGCCGGTCCCCTCTGGGTCACTGGGGGAATTCCGGTACACCGATCCGACGGAAAACCTTTTGAAACCCGCAACCGGGTGACACTCTGCCGGTGCGGCGGTTCAAAGACAAAGCCGCTCTGCGACGGGTCACACACACCCCTCAAGTTCCGCGATGAAGTCGATCTCGCAGCACGTGGACTGCTCCCGTCTCCGCCCGACACTTAGGTTAGCGCTGTATATATTGCCTGATCACATAAATAAGAAAAAGGCCTCGCCATAGCGGGCCTTTTTCTTATACAGCATGCCTCATCCTAAAATTGGCAGATACAAAAATTGACAGATTAGTAACAGGCATTCAGCGAGACCACAAAGAGATTACAGTTTACCTTTTTCGCACAGATGAACTCTATTCGTACTGTGTTCAATTATTTTTCTTACAAACAGTTGAGTTTGTTGTCATCATTTGATCTGTACATTTTAAGGAAATGCATTTAAAAGTAAAATACCCAGAAAAAAGGTGCTGTAATGATTTGAAGAGTAAACTTATGGATTATCTTTGCTTTGGTTTTTCATAGGATATTGGATTTTAAAACGGGGCAGGATTTCTATCCAGCCCTTTTTTTATTTGATCCCATATCGAGCGCTATTATCCTTTCATTCAACCTTATCTGGATGAAAATGTTTGTACAAGAGCGCCGCTTTTGATCTGCCCACTTCCTTTTCGAGTGATGCAAGGTCTGCCGCTGCGATCTTTGCCAAGGATCGGAATGTTTTCAGAAGTTGGTCGGCGGTATTTCTTCCAATGCCCTTGATCCCGTCAAGACCATCTGCTAACGCGGCTTTGCTCCTCTTTTGTCGATGGAAGTTGATGCCGAATCGATGCACTTCATCCCGTATGCGTCGGATGAGTTTGAGGCTGCTTCCATCATAAGCGAGCTTCAGAGATTCCCGATCACCTGCAAAGAAAATTTCCTCTTCCTGTTTGGCCAATCCGACCAAGGTCATCCTTCCTCGCAAGCCCAGTTCATCAATGGCTTCCAGAGCAGACCCGAGTTGCCCTTTGCCACCGTCTATGATCACCAGCTGTGGAAGGTCCTTACCCTCCTCCAGCATTCGTTTGTAACGCCGACCAACCACTTCCTTCATGGTAGCGAAATCATTGATCCCCTCCACGGTTTTGACATTGAACCGGCGGTAATCCTTCTTGCTGGGCTGCCCATTCCTGAAACAGACCATGGCCGAAACGGGAAATGAACCCTGGAAGTTTGAATTATCGAAGCACTCGATATGCCGGGGAGGTTCTTGTAGGGATAGATCATCCTGAAGTTGCATCAATATCTCCTCCTCATCGACTACTTCGCCGAGGTGCAGCATTTTTCTGCGCTTGCTTTCTTGCATGAAATATTCTGCGTTCTTCAAGGAAAGTTCCAGGAGTTTCCATCGGTCACCGGCTTTAGGAATGGTCAGTTTGATGTTCGGTTCCGGATAGTCCAGCGTGAAAGGCAAGATCATTTCCGGCGTTGTACTACGGAACTGTTCACGAAAGTGAAGTATGGCAAATCCAAGGATCTCCTGTGGAGTCTCCTCCAACTTCTTCACCAATGTTATGGTCTTGGTGTCCACTACGGCCCCATTTCTCACCATGAGAAAATTAACAAAAGCCTCCTCACCCTCCGTAGCGATGCTGAAGACATCCATATCGCCCAGCCTGCTACTGACCACGGTTGAACGTGCCTGGTATTGCTGCAGGTGCTCCATTTTTTTTCGAAGCGACTCCGCTTTCTCGAATTCCATCTGAGAAGCATGCGCCTTCATCTCTTTTCTGAAGTGCTGCATGACAGGCGACAAATTGCCGCGAAGCAGCTCCCTCATGTGATCGATGCCTTCATCATAATCCTCTTTCGTTTGTAACCCCGCACAGGGCCCCTTGCAGTTTCCCAAGTGGTATTCCAGGCAAACTTTGAATCTGCCTTTGCTGATGTTCTTATCGCTCAGATCCAGCTTGCAAGTGCGCAAAGGGATGTTCTGCTTGATAAAAGCCAATAGCTCACGCACTTTTCCAACGGAAGTGAATGGGCCGAGATATTCGGATCCGTCATGGATCACTTTCCTGGTAAAAAAGATCCTGGGGAAGGGCTCTCTCTTGATGACAATATAGGGATATGTCTTGTCGTCCTTGAGGTTGATATTATATCGTGGCTGAAATTCTTTTATAAGGGTATTCTCCAGGAGGAATGCATCTTGTTCGGATCCTACGATGGTGAATTCTATCCGCTCGATCCGTTGAACGAGTTCATGTGTCTTATATCCGGCCCATGTTTTGTTGAAATAGGAACTTACTCTCTTTCGCAGGTCCTTTGCCTTACCCACATACAGCAGATCTCCGGATGATCCATAATATTTGTAAATGCCCGGCTCATGGGGTATGGATGACTGTATTTCCTGGAATGCTTCCGGCCTCATCTTGGGATTATAAAGTTAAGTTGATGCTGACAACGCATTTCAATGCGCACTTTCCCAAGAGTACTTGTCCATGAAGACCCGACTGGTGTTGCCTTTTGTTCCTAGCAGGGAGGTGACTTGGAAGTAATGGCCTGGCGCCCAGAGCATCTTGCGCAAAACGGTACTGTCACCGGAAGGGGCACCTATTGATTCCACATAAACCTGTTTCATCCTGTCGTTTTCGGGGTCCAGGTACACGTCCACCTTTCGTACCAGGGATTTTTCATCCACGGGTATGTAAGTCATGGTGATGCTGTTTATCGATTGGTCCATATAAACACTTTCAGTGTACATGTCCTGGAATTTTTCACCCGTGATGTCAGCGTCAAGGATGGTCTTTACAGCATCACGGAATTCAGCTTTGGTGATGATGGTCGTGTCAGTATGGCCTTCCGTTGTTTTATAGCGAAAAATGGCCAATGGCAGTGAGTCCAATTGCTTCAATTCAGAAATGATCTGAGCATTCACTGGGAAAAAGGCCTTGTCTGATTTCTTTTTGTCCACTTCCGGGGAGCTGCATGAGTATACAATGGGAATACTGAGGACGGCGAGTATGATGACTTTACTATTCATATGACAAAAATAGTGAGGTATGAGGCATAAAAAAACCGTTGCACAGCAACGGTTTCACAAAAAGGCAGGAGATCATCTGATCGTTTTCTTGATGCCCAGTTTAAAGCCGTAATCCACGAGATGCTCACGGATGGGATAATTGTCCGTATAGCTGGACAACATTTGATAGCGGAATTGGGGCCCTACTATCCATTTGACGGATCCTGTATTGACGCTTAGGTATGCTTCGACTGCGCCATTTACATTCCAATTTCTGTACAGGGCAGGAGCCTCAGCATAATTCTTGAGATTGGTGGATATGAGATAGGCATTGTCATTCAGCATATAGGTCGGCTGGATGGTGGACGCTACACCGAACTGCACCTTTTCCTCACGACCAAGAAGATTGAGCTCGAATCCCAGAGGTAAGGAGACCATGAAATGCTGGTTGCTGAGCCAAGTCTTTGAATACCCGTTGAAATTGCGGTAATAGGAAACCTGATTTATGGGTGTGCTGGAATAACCATAAGAATTAGCACCGTAGGAGGCCAGTTCAGGAACATAATTGTAGGCTTGGATCATGTATTGGTTGTAGTTCAACTGAATGCCAGCCTTCAGTTTCAAAAACCGGTTCAGGGGGTATATGATAGCAGTCCCGATCTCCATGCCAACTGATGGGCGATGGATAACGGCTGCATTCACATCTGAAGGGTAGCCGAAGTTGGCACTATATGCGATACTGTTGATGGAAGGATAGTTGGCATTAGAGGCCTTGCCGATCAGCCTGCGGTAGCTGACCGATGGTGTCACATACATTTCCCAATTCAATTTTTTGGCATGTGGCTTGAAACTGTTGACGGGTATCACAGGTGCCATCGTGTACTGTTCCTCTTTCACTGATGGAATAGCCTTTTCGGGCATGGCCTGGAATCTGGCTTTCAGATCAATGCGCATATTCGGGGACCAGCTAGATTTTTCCATATTGTGTCCCACCTCTGCTATTTCGGGTGAAAGTGTGGGAGCGTATCCTGATATCATATCTGATGAAGTAGGCTGCGGACTTGCAGAGATTGTTTCACCTTTTGAGCGGGACGAGGCAACCTTTAGATTTTTGTTGTTATGTTTTTGGCTTGCTACAGATATTTGGGTGGAGATCTTCTGCGTAGGGGTCGGGGAGGTTCTCCAGGCTTCTGCAAAAGGTTTTACCTGAATAGGGGAGATGTAATTCCGTGAGATCACTTGCCAATCCTTCTCCGTGTTGCTCGGTGTGGTTTGTAAAGAAAGATTCCGACGACCTTCTTCATTCAGGTAATAAGTGGTCCCCAAACCAAAACCTACCAATAGGATCAGTGCAACCAAGCCAGGCCATTTTTTCCTGGGATGGAGTTCACGTTGGATCCCGTGCCATACCCTGTCGGAAGGGTATAGTTTGTACTGGTCCGATTTTTCCCTCAGGAAACCTTCAAATCCTTCTTCATTGAAATCGTTGTCCATATCAGCCTTTCCTTGGTACACACTGGATCGCATCGTGCATCCGGTGACCTTTATTCATTATGGCATCATCTCAGATAGCCAGTTTGTCTTTTCCCTTGGTTTTTGTATGATCTTCTTTTTCACCAAGATATCTTCCAGCATGGCCTTTGCCCTGGTGAATTGAGATCTGCTCGTACTCTCTTCTATATCTAAAATGTCACCGATTTCGCGGTGTGAATACCCCTCGATGGCATATAAGTTCAATACCGTTCGATATCCCAAAGGAAGAAGACGTATGCACTCGACCACTTGCTTGGCCTGGAGTATCGAGGGTATGGCATCCTCCCTGACCTGGATCGATGTGGCATGAATGATATCCACGCTTTCGGTGAATTTCTTATTCTTCTTCAGGTTGTTGATGCAGGTATGCACCATGATCTTCCTGATCCACCCTTCAAATGCTCCACGATTCTGGAACTGGTGAATTTGTGTAAAGACCTTTATGAACCCCTCTTGCAGCATGTCTTCCGCATCCTCCCTGTTCTTGGCGAAGCGATAACAAACCGACAGCATCTTCGGACTGTATTTGTTGTACAGTTCCTGTTGTGCAGCGGCTTCATTCGCCAAGCAGCCATTCAGCATGGCCTCATCCGAAATGAATACAGGGTTCATTCCTTGTAAATTAGACAATTTTTTGGTTCCGCGTGCTGCGTATGGCACTGAAAAATTTGGGTTAAGATCAAGCTCTTTTTCATACAATCCGCTCATTATGAATCAAAAAAAGATGGATCGCAGTTGTTGCGATCCATCTTTGCGGGTGTTGATTGGTGATTTTGGGGCTTAACGGGTCGGATTTTGTCCGAATCGGACAGTATCAGTTGCCCATCAGGACCGTCCCGGTCATCTCGGGGGGGGCGGGTAAACCCATATAATGCAGTATGGTGGGTGCCATATCCCCTAATTTTCCCGAGCT
>CAIKEH010000035.1 GCA_903826405.1 uncultured bacterium | reverse complement strand
CCGCGATAGGGTCCGATGAAGCGCCACTGCATGGCGTTGAAGAGCTTGGTGTCGAAAGGCTGGCTCCAGGCGAATGCCGGGAGGCAAAGGATGATGATGAGCTTGATGATACGCATGTATAGCTGATTTGAATCTATTGAGTGTTTGTCTTCTTATCCGCTGAGAGATTAACCCCTCTGCGGATGGAAGCTTCTTTCTTGAAATTTTTCTCCCGTTGAAGGCTTAAGCCTTCGGCGGGTTGGAGTTACCAGATCAATTTCGCCAATTTCCCACCTGCACCTGCCAATAAGATCAATTTTCCATTTTTTGCTTTTCTGACCACATGGAAACTTTCTTTGCTGATGATTCTCCAATGTACGCCTCTGTCCTCAGAAACATCTACTCCGCTTGTCCCGCAGGCTATCAATTTATTTTGATCGATGAACTCCACGCAGGATCTATAACCATGCGGCCCTACTGCTGGAGGTATCCATGTCTTCCCGCCATCGCTGGAAAAAAAACAATTATTCGTAGCGATGCTGTCTGCGGCAAAGTCACCGCCAACGACCACGATCTGCTTCACCTCATCAACTACAGGCCAGATGGCAATGGAATTGGCTCCCGTGCTCTGCTTGCCTTGTAACAATGGAAGGAAGGTGGAAGATTCATTTTTCAGAAATCGGGCAGATTTGCCACCAGAAGCGATGAAAGCATCTTTCCCGGTGATCCGGATATTCGTGCCACTGGAAGCGAAAAAAGCCTCTCCATCCAATAATGAAGGCCTTTTTTCGGCGGGCATTTTTTCCCAGGTGTCTCCACGATCTTCCGTGGTTGCTGCATACATCCTGCCATCCAGCGGATCTCCGATCACCATCCCTTTGCCACTGTTGTTGAAGTCCATGGCGTCCATGAACACATCCCTCGACGTGTCGCTGTACACGGTTTTCCAACTGCGTCCGCCGTCGATGGTTTTCAAGATGTAACCTGGAGAGGCTATGGACATGATAAGAGCTCTTTGCTCATCAAATGCCTCGATGTCTCGAAAATCATTTTTCTCAAAGCCTGTAACCTTGAGCCATTCCCAGTTCGTCCCACCATCCGTCGTTCTGCCTACTTGGCCATTACTTCCACTCACCCAGGCAACCCGATCGTTCACGACGGAAAGTCCTCGAAAGGAAGCCCCCGGCCTTTTCCCCAATGAACTGATCTCCTGTGCACGAATATGCGAAAACAGGATGAGCATTACCACTAAGCAGATCGATCTGTACATGTTCATGTTTATGTTTAAAAGTACATTTTTTGATCGCCTGTATCCCAAAATGCTTCCCGTTTTTGTCCACCTCTTGCTTAACTTGTAGGGAATTGTATCCATATGGATTTCCATTACGGAACGGAAAAACTCACCTTGTCGAAAGTGCTTGCCATCGGCTCAGGTGAAATTCATGGTCGGATAGACGAAAAGACACGCGATCGAATAGTTGCCAGTCATTCCGATGTTGAAGCCATCGTTGCACAGGATCGTACAGTATATGGTATAAATACAGGCTTCGGCATACTGGCCCATACTCGGATCTCTGAAGAAGATACACGGATACTGCAGCATAAGATCCTGCAAAGTCATAGCGTAGGTGTTGGTGAGGCCATTCCCACGGCGGTGGCCAAGCTCATGCTCATCACCAAGATGCAAGCCCTCGCCCAGGGATATTCGGGTGTCCAATTGTCCACGCTGGAGCGGATACAATGGCATATTGAAAATAATATCATTCCGGTAGTGCCTTCTCAGGGCAGTGTCGGTGCCAGTGGTGATCTGGCACCTCTTTCCCATCTTTTCCTCCCACTGATCGGCTTGGGTACTGTTCAGGTCAATGGGAATGTGAAACCGACGATGGATGTGCTAAAGGCACATGGACTTCAGCCCATTCAATTAGGACCTAAAGAGGGCCTTGCTCTCATCAACGGGACTCAGTTCATCTTGTCCTGGGCCATTCATGATCTTCAGTCCATGCACAACTGTCTGCAGGCTGCTGATATAATTGGTGCCATGAGTCTCGAAGCGCTCACCGGCACTTCGGCACCCTTCGATCCGCGCCTGCACGACCTGCGCCCCTATGCCGGCAGCAAGCTCGTGGCACAACGACTGCGTCTGTTGCTGTGTGGCTCGGACATCATGCAGAGTCATATCGATTGCGGCCGCGTGCAGGATCCCTATTCGCTCCGCTGTATTCCTCAGGTACACGGCGCAAGTCGAAATGCCTGGCTACACTTGAAAGAACTCACGGAGATCGAACTTAACTCCGTCACCGATAACCCCATCATCTTCTCGGCCAACGATACCATCAGTGGTGGTAACTTCCACGGACAACCGCTGGCGCTGCCACTCGACTATGCCTGCTTCGCTGCGGCCGAGATCGGAAATATATCGGACAGACGTTGTTATTTACTTTTGGAGGGTAAATGGGGATTGCCCATGTTGCTCATGAAAGACGTAGGCCTGAACAGTGGTTTCATGATTCCGCAATACACCACGGCGGCATTGGTGACGGAGAACAAGACACTCTGTTTCCCAGCCTCGGCAGACAGCATTCCTACCTCACTAGGCCAAGAGGACCATGTGAGCATGGGCAGTATCAGTGGTCGTAAGTTGAATCAGGTATTGAAGAATCTGGAATATATTTTAGCCATTGAATTACTCTGTGCCTGCCAGGCGATCGAGTTCCGTCGTCCACTCAAGAGCAGCGCATTGCTCGAGGCTGCGCATGATTTCGTGCGGTCGAAAGTGGGCTTTGCGGAGGAGGACAGGATCTTCGCGGATGACATCAATATCATTCAAGGGATCGTGAGTGATTTTTCTTTTGTGGAGCATGTGAACTCGATTGCCCAGGCCAGTCAGGTTGACCTGGATCAGACATTTGAGCCGTTCAAACTATAATACAATGACTCTGCCAGGCAGGGTCACGCTGAAGGCTTAACCCTTCAGCGGAAACGAAAACCCGGAACCTCACCCCCGACCCCTCTCCACGAAGTGGAGAGGGGAGACAAACTCAGATATGAAACGCTACGACCCCATAAAGTACAAAACTCCGACTGGCACTACCTTGACCTGCAAGGGTTGGATCCAGGAGGCTGCGCTGAGGATGCTGCTCAACAACCTCAACCCCGAAGTAGCTGAGAGGCCTGACGATCTCATTGTATACGGTGGTAGAGGTAAGGCGGCACGTAGTTTTGAAGCCTTGGATGAGATCATATCCTGCCTGAAAATCCTGGAGAATGATGAAACGCTGTTGATCCAAAGTGGCAAGCCTGTTGGGATCATGCGGACCCATCCTGATTCCCCAAGGGTGCTGATCAGTAATTCTCAACTCGTTCCGGGCTGGGCCAACTGGGAGCATTTCGATCTGTTGGAAAAGAAAGGTCTGATGATGTATGGACAGATGACCGCGGGTTCCTGGATCTATATCGGCACTCAGGGTATCGTACAAGGAACATATGAGACATATGCAGCCATAGCACAAAAATATTTTCATGGAACATTGAAGGGAACATTGAATGTGACCGCAGGGCTCGGTGGCATGGGTGGTGCTCAGGCATTGGCCATCACTATGAACGAAGGTGTCGCACTCATTGCGGAAGTGGAGGAATGGAGGATCGACAAACGCCTTGAAACGAAATATCTCGATGTAAAGAGCCTGAACATCGATGAAGCCATCGATCTGGCGTTGCAAGCCCGTTCTGTTGGTAAGGCACTCAGCATCGGTGTCAGGTGCAATGCCGTTCATCTGCTCGAGCGATTATTGGAAAGATCCGTTGTCCCGGATACGCTTACGGACCAAACATCAGCACATGACCCGCTGACAGGTTATTGGCCACATGAGATGAGTTATGAACATGCCCAATTGCTGCGGACCGAAAATCCAAAACAGTATATAGACTATGCATATGCTTCCATGTACCGCCATGTCCAATTGATGCTGGAATTGCAGGTCAAGGGAGCGGTCACTTTCGATTATGGGAACAATATCCGCGCCAGGGCCAAGGAGCGAGGATTGCAGAATGCTTTCGATTTCCCGGGGTTCGTTCCTGCATATATACGTCCTCTTTTCTGCGAGGGTAAGGGACCTTTCCGATGGGCTGCCCTCAGTGGTGATCCTGCAGATATCGCGGTGACGGATGAACTCATTGCGGGAATGTTCCCTGAAAATACGGGACTGCAGCGCTGGTTAAGGCTGGCCAAGGAAAGGATCGCCTTTCAGGGTCTCCCAGCACGCATCTGCTGGCTGGGTCATGGTGAAAGGGACAAGGCAGGGTTGGCATTCAATGAACTGGTCCGAACAGGCAAAGTGAAAGCCCCCATAGTCATCGGACGCGATCACCTGGATACCGGTTCGGTCGCCTCTCCCAATCGGGAAACCGAAGCTATGTTAGATGGGTCAGATGCCGTGGCCGACTGGCCCATACTCAACGCACTGGTCAACACCGCCGGAGGAGCCTCCTGGGTGAGCCTTCATCATGGAGGTGGCGTGGGAATGGGCTATAGCATACATGCTGGTATGGTCATAGTGGCAGATGGGACGGATGCCGCTGCTTCACGCATCTCCCGAGTATTACGCAATGATCCCGGTATCGGGGTGATCCGACATGCGGATGCGGGTTATGAGATCGCGAAGGAGACGTTGAAGAAGAATCATCTGGATTTTCATGAGCGGATTTAACTCACCCGCTACCTCACCCTGCCCTCCGGGCACCCCTCTCCACAGTCGCCGCTACCTGACCCCGCCCTCCGGGCACCCCTCTCCACGGAGTGGAGAGGGGGAATACACAGATGACTCGTCCTAAAATAGGTTTACAGGACAAGTCAAGATTCTGTATTCCCCTCTCCACTCCGTGGAGAGGGGTGGCGCCGAGCGAAGCGAGGTGACGGGGTGAGGTAGCGCGCAGACGCGAAGGCGTGCCTCCGCGGTTAGGCTGTTTTCCCGGATTTCCCGTACTTTCAGCCCTTAAATCAACCCTTTCATGACCAAGTCCATCCTCCTCGGGGCCATCGCCCTGATCCTGGGTTTTAGATCCATTTCACAACCCAAGTCAGATTCCGTTCTTCAGGAGTATAACAATTATTTCAAGCCCGTCAAGTGGAGGTCCATCGGACCTTTCCGGGGAGGCAGATCCAACTCCGCTACCGGAGTTGTCGGGGATCCCAGTACTTATTACATGGGTACCACTGGGGGTGGACTCTGGAAAACCACAGATATGGGCATCACCTGGAATAACATATCTGACGGATTCTTCAAACTAGGCTCAGTGGGCGATGTAGTGGTATCTGAATCTGATCCGAATCTGGTTTTCGTAGGAATGGGTGAGCATGCTCCACGTGGTGTGATGACCACCCATGGTGACGGCGTGTACAAAAGCACCGATGCCGGTAAGACATGGAAGCAGATGGGTCTGGCGGCTACGCAGCACATCAGCCGCATCGTGATCGACCCGCGTGACAACAATACCGTATTCGTCGGTGCACAAGGTGCATTGTTCGATAAGAACAAAGAGCGTGGCGTGTACAAGAGCACCGACGGTGGCGTCACTTGGAAGAATGTACTTTATGTCAACGATCAGGTGGGCTGCTCCGAGCTGTCCATCGACTACAACAACCCCCGCGTCATTTATGCCGCCATGTGGGAACATGGCCGCAAGCCCTGGCAGATACTCTCGGGCGGGCCGGGCTCGGGCATCTGGAAATCAGTTGATGGTGGCGAGCACTGGAACAAACTCACCAACGGCTTGCCTAAACTAATGGGTAAGATCGGTATCTCGGTCAGCCGTGCGAATTCCAACAAGGTATATGCAATCATCGAGGCTGATCGGGACAAGGAAGAAGATGGTCTCTATAGCTCCGACGACGGTGGAGAAAGCTGGAGCCATGTCAGCAAAGATAACAAGCTTACCCAGCGCGCCTGGTATTACATCAAGTGCTTCGCCGATCCCAGGGATGAGAATACCGTGTATGTCATGGCACCGGGTGCCTTCCGCTCCAAGGACGGCGGCCAGACATGGGATGATATTTCTGGGGTGCATGGCGACTTCCACAACCTCTGGATCAACCCGAACAACAACAAGAACCTCGTGATTGTGAATGACGGCGGCTGCAACATCTCCGTGAATGCCGGCGCTACTTTCACTGATCAGGCCAATATGCCGACTGGACAGTTCTACCGCATTAGTGTGGACAACCGGACTCCCTATCATATTTATGGAGGACAGCAGGACAATTCCGCCGTGGAGATCCCCAGCCGTGTCATCAATGGTTATGGCATCGGGCGCAGCGATTGGCATTCCAGCGCCGGTGGAGAGAGTGCTTTCCTGGCCTTCGATCCCGATGCTCCCCGTTATGTGATGGGTGGCAGCTATTCCGGCACCATCGAGATACTCGATAATGAATCCCGCGGTTCCACTCAGGTTATGGCCGCACCGATCCAATACCTCGGCAGCGACCCCAAGGACATCAAGTACCGTTTTAACTGGAATGCACCCATCATCTGGAGCAAGCACTATCCCGGTAGTTGGTACCATGGCGGGCAGAAGCTGCTCCGCACGACTGACATGGGCAAGACCTGGGCAGAGGTTTCTCCCGACCTGACCCGCAATGAAAAAGAGAAGCAGGGCAGGGTGGGCATCCCCATCACGAATGAGGAAGTGGGCGCCGAGAACTACGGCACACTTACCTATGTCATCGAATCTCCCCTCGAGAAGGGTCTGATACTGACCGGTAGTGATGACGGTCTTGTCTACATGACGCGTGACAACTGCGCCACCTGGAAAAACATCACGCCAGCCGGTCTGCCTGAAACGCAGATCAACGCCATCGAGGTGTCGCCCTTCGACAAAGGGACGTTTTACATTGCCACCAATAGACAGAAGTTCGAGGACAAAACTCCCGCGCTTTACAAGAGCATAGATTATGGGAAGACCTGGACCCGCATCAACAACGGTATTCCCGATGGTTCCTACACCACTGTGGTGCGCGAAGATGATCAGCGCAAGGACCTGCTCTATGCTGGTACCGTGAACGGTTTGTACATCTCTTGGAATGGCGGCAAGGACTGGTTTCCATTTCAGCTCAATCTGCCCGTTTGCCCGATCACTGACCTGAAAGTATATCGCGGTAACCTGATCGCCTCCACGCAGGGACGTGCGTTCTGGATCCTGGACGACCTCAGCGTGATCCGCGCATACAAAAAAGACAGCCTCAATACGATGACCATTGCCGCCACGGACAATGTCATCTCCAAGGGAGGCGGTCAGATGGACGGCCCCAATCCCTCGGGTGTTGATGCGTCAAATGGTGTGAACCCCGCGAATGGCATCGTGCTTTATTACAACCTGCCCGATACCAAGGACAGCATACCCCTGGTGCTCGAAGTGAAAGATGCCAGTGGCAAACTGATACACAGCTACAGCACGGTGGCCGACACCACCGATCACGATTATCATGGTGCACCCGGCAAAGATCCTCTGCTTTCAAAGAACAAGGGCCTGAACCGCTTCGTGTGGAACATGCGTTACCCCACCATCACCGGCGTTCCGAAGGCAGACATGGAGCTCGGTTTTTCCGGCCACAAGGCCATCCCCGGCAAGTATACGTTCACCCTGAAGCTGGGGAGCAAGACGGCATCCACCAGCGCCAGCATCCTGCCGCATCCTTTGTACAGCACCACGCCGGCTCAGTACCAGGAGTGGGACAAGATCATGGGCGAGATGGAAACCACCGCCGACGACATGAACAAACGCATCAACAAGCAGTTCCAGCAGATGATGCAGCTGGACCAGGTGGTCGCCCATTTACCCGCTGAAGCCAAGTACGATGCCCTCCGCAAAGATGGCAATGCCCTGTTGACGGAGATGCGCCAGTGGGACGAAGACATGGTGCAGCGCCGCTCACAGGCTTATGACGACGTGGAGAACTTTCCCAACAAGTTCAACTCGATGTACATGTTCATGAAAGATCAGACCGACAGCGACATTCCCCGTGTCAACCAGCCCAGCATCGACCGCAAGGCAGAATTGGATGCACAGTGGGTGACGTTGAAGGCGAGGAATGAAGCGATCCAGGCGAGGATCCCGGCTTACAACAAAGCGTTGTATGATGCTGGGATTGGTGGGGTTTGGAAGAAATGAGGGCTGATTTATCAAAGATCGAAAGTACATGGATCGAATTTTCACAACAGGCCCGGCTGATCGTCGGGCTTGTTTCTTTTGTGTTAATGACCCCGTTCATTTACATTCCACCAAGCAACATTTTTCATGTCGTTCTTAATCCGACCGTGTTGATTTTTGGAGAATTCGACATCTAGGGATCCTGAACTTTCATCCGATCAGATCTCCACTCCGAATTCCCATACCGTCCTGTAAGCACCTTCCTGTTCCACATAGGAGAGCAATGCAGAAAAAAACGGGTCACTTCCGATGGTTGCACTGTCGCCGATGATGAATAGATTTTCCTTAGCTCGGGTAATGGCCACATTCATTCGGCGGTGGTCCTTCAAAAACCCGATCTCCCCTTCTTCATTGCTCCGGACCAGTGATACGATCACCGTCTTTTCCTCCTGTCCCTGAAAACTATCGATCGTGCTTATGCGTATGCCCGCTGGGAGTATCTCTTTTGCAGCGGATACTTGTCCAGCATAGGGTGAGATGAATGCGGTGCCAGTTAGATCGGTGATCTCGTTCTCTATCAATTTGCGTACGAGTTGCAATTCGCCTTCATTCTGCAAACTGGTGCCATCCGGCCCATGGGTCTCCGCATATCCCGATCCCGCTGTATCTATGAATGTTATATGATGCCCTTCATTCACCAGATATGAGGCCGTCTGAAGCATTTTTTTATAGAAATATCCGCTACTGAATCCGGCGATGGAGGGTCGCATTCGGTATTGCACATTGAGCAAGTGGACAACGGGAACTTTTTCCAGTGCCACTTCAAGGATGGAACGGTTGAAACCGAGTTTGATCGCTTCCTGACTCAATACCACGGGAGGCAGTTGGAAATGGTCACCCGCCAACACCACTTTATCGGCTAAAGGGAAAAGGCACCAGGCCAATGGCTCTAAGCATTGGCCGGCTTCGTCTATCACGAGAGACTTAAAACGCAGGTGATCCACACCGGCATCATGCAGGCCAATGGGTGTTCCCGCTATCACATCGGCTTCAGACATCCACTTCTCTTCAATATAGGTCTGTGTTTTTTTGATTTCGCTGCGGATCGACTTCACTTCCTTCATAAGTAGATTCCGTTGTTCCCTTTCTTCTTTCCCGAAATTCCGCTTGTATTTCATCGCCATGCGTCGGAACTCTTCTGCCCTTTTGCGCAGGTTCTTGATGTCTTTCCATTCTCGGCTGCCTTCCAGTTTGCCCTCAGGAGTATGCTCTAAGATCGCGTCATCCACTTTTCCCGCATTTCCTACACGCAGCAGTTTCACTCCTCGAGAGAGCAAATGCTTGCAAAGATTGTCGACTGCCGTATGGCTGGGTGCAGAGACCAGGACTTTTTCACCAGCCTTGATGAACTGCTCTATGACTTCCGTGATCGTGGTTGTCTTTCCCGTACCCGGCGGCCCATGGATAATAGTCATTGATTCATTCTGCAGGGCAGCAGCAACCGCTGATCGCTGGCTCTCGTTCAAAGTTTGATCAGCGAACTGAAGCGTATCGGGTATGGTTGATTTTGACGAAAGGATGGGGGAATCTCCATGGAGTCTGTCAAATAAGGCCAACTGTACTTTGTCGTTCTCCACTTCATTCAGCACTTTCTTCATGATGCTCGTAGTGCGGGTATCTGGAGCCAGTTTGATGCCAACACCTGCATCCTCGATCCATTCCGGGAAGTCCGGAGCGAAGAGTCTGAACTCACCTGTTTTCCCATCAATGCTCAGCATGGTCCCCTTCACGGGTTCTTCACCCGCGATGAAACATTCTATCGCGGAACCATCCCGGAATAAACCAGTCTCAGCAGGGTGGGGTAGACGAAACCCTATCTCTGGATAATCCAGATAGCCGAAGCCTTTCCGGGTGACTGTAAGGGGATGTAGGGCAAGACCTGCAGCTTTCATCGACTTTAGCGTATGCTGCTGGTCCAAACGGTATCTATTTGCCTGTTCTTTCTCTTCCAGATCTATGCAGCTGATGAGTGTTTGCAGGTAGGGATGCATGAGGTGAAATTACCGCATTTGTAGTTTGTATGGTCCCTTTGGGTGTATTGGATAAGGCCAGTTGGCGGCTAGAAAAATTTCTGGTGAAGGATTCAGGTTCATTTCATTTGGACCAGGGCAAAACCCATTGGTGCTTCCGTTTGCAGTTCAAGTAATATGCTTTTATTGCCGCTGAGCCACTGATAATGTCCTGCCTGCATGATCAGATGTAGTACCCCATCGTCTTTAAGCAGCAATATACCGGCCTGACCAAGGCTCATGAGCAGATAGCCAGATGAAGAAGCGGGCAATTCGATCTTTTGTCCGGCTTTACCATTGATTCTATAACCGGTTGCCCTGGGCTCATTGAATACCTGCTTGATGCCTACACCGGTTAGTATCGGGACGGGCTTTCCGGAGGGATTTCCCAAGAGTTCCATATCATTGACATGGAACCAGCCGGTATCCACATTCCAAACACGATGATATCGGGGCGTTGACAAAGCATCATAGAAAAAATCTCCAGCGGTACTCCATCCCTCTGCTGGCTGCTTACCATATGGTTGCGTTACAGTTAACGTGTGGGTGAAAAATACGAAAGCCGATGGGGTCTCGTGATAATGATAAAAGGTAGTATCACCTGGACGCAGATTGATGTCCAGGATTCGGATCCGGTCGTTCTCGAAAACATTGTGATGCCTTGGTTCCATCCTCACAGGCAATTGAGCCATGCCGGGGATTTGAAAAAACAACGCTAAGATCAGATGTGAAGTACGCATGTATAAAGGTAAGCCTATTCTAGGATTCCTATCCTGATCCGGATGACCGACGAAGCACCCCAATCCACAGGTTATATGGGGATGCTCACAACAGAAATAGAAAACCGATTTCTACATAATGGGATGACCGTAAAGAAGTAACTTTATGGATCTAAATAATGTTCATCATGAAACATATCTTTTTATTCTTGGTCGCCTGTTCTTTCATGTATGCCGGTTTCGGTCAGTCCAAGGACAAAGTGAATGCTACTCCGGATCCATCCCAAAAGATACAGAGTGTGGAAGCTTCCTGCGGAAAGTGCAAACTGGGTTTGAAAGGAACCAGTTGTGAACTGGCAGTTCGCGTTGGCGGGCATTCCTATTATGTGGATGGGTACAACATAGACGATTTTGGGGATGCGCATGATGATTCCGGCTTTTGCAAAGCTATTCGCAAGGCTGAAGTCCAGGGTTTTGTGGTGAATGGTCGCTTCAAAGCCAGTTATTTCAAACTATTACCCGTAGAACGGAAGAATTGAGCCATACTTAATTCGGAATCAACACATGTTACTCGACAAGAACCACTTTTTCTTCATAGGGATCGCGGGCAGCGGGATGAGCGCACTCGCACAGTATCTGCGAGGTATCGGTAAGGTGGTCAGTGGGTCTGACAGATTCTTCGCCACAGGCGAAGCAGTTGACATACGTGATAAACTTGAATCGGAAGGTATTCGTTGTTTCCCGCAAGATGGCTCTGGCCTCGCCGCGGAAACGGATGTGGTTGTAGCTTCAACGGCCATTGAAGATAGTGTTCCCGAAGTGAGGAAAGCTCGGGAACTCGGCATTCCCATCGTCAGGAGAAGTGAGATGCTGGCCATGATCGCTGCCAGTAAAAAAACCATCGCCGTTGGCGGGACTTCGGGGAAAAGCACGACGAGTGCCATGCTGTATGCTATACTCGAACATGCCGGTTTGGGCCCAAGTATCATCAGCGGAGCGGGCTTGGTAAGCCTCATCAAGAAGGGGAAGATCGGTAATGCTGCAGTTGGAAATGGGGACTGTTTGGTTATAGAGGCCGACGAAAGCGACGGATCGATCGTTCAATACAAGTCGGCCATCGGTTTGCTCCTCAACGTGGACAAAGACCATAAGGAGATGGACGAACTGATGGACATCTTCAGGGCTTTTCAAACCAACAGTGAGCGATTCGTCGTCAACCTTTCTCAGAGTCATGCTGCTGCTCTTTCCGTGGATGCCCAGATCGATTTTTCCATGGATCCCCAGGTGCGGGCCGGATTACAGGCCACAGATTTTGATCAGGAGGGTCTTTCCATTGCGTTCAAGATTAATGGCACACCCTTTCGCATGCAGACCATTGGCAGGCACAACATGGAGAACGCGACAGCGGCAGTTGCAGTTGCTTCCCTTTTGGGTGTTCCGCTGTTGGTTGCTGCAGAGGCTTTATCTACTTATGAAGGCATATACAGACGCCATCAGGTGTATGGGAAAAAAAAGGGTGTATGGCTGATAGACGACTTTGCACATAACCCGGTCAAATGTGCCATGTCCATCTCAGCTTGTCAGCCACTTTCCAGTAAGGTGATCGCCTGGTTCCAACCTCATGGGTATGGCCCGACCCGATTCCTGCGCAAGGATTTCGTTCAGGAGATCTCCGCTGTGCTACGACCTGATGATGAGATCTGGATGAGCGAGATCTTCTATGCCGGAGGAACTGCAACAAAGGATATTTCAGCTAAGGACCTCGTTGATGACATATCAGCAACCGGCAAAAAGGCCTTTTTCGTGGAGGACAGGAACGTTCTTATTGACCAACTGAGACCACATCTGAACGAGGGATCGGTTCTCTTGTTGATGGGGGCCCGTGATCCTACTTTGGAACAATTTGCCGCCAAAGTTTGGGAGGAATTATAGAATAACCCTGCCGTATTCCGTTCCATATGCAAGTCTGTCTGAGCGGAACTTTATCATTTTTAATTTTTTCGCATCGTTGAAAACGCTGATCAAAAATATAAAGAGACTCGTCGGCACGCAAGATCCCCGTTCACCTCTTCGCGGATCGGAACTCGCCATGCTTCCTGCATTGGATGATGCTTTCCTGCTCATCGAGGATGGGGTCATTTCGGATTTCGGAACCATGCAGCAATTCGAAGCGGATCGGTCGTATGAACCACCTCAGGTCATTAACGCAACAGGAAGATTCGTCCTGCCCGCTTGGGTGGACAGTCACACACATCTTGTTTTTGCCGGCAGTCGTGAAGAGGAGATGGTGGATAAGATCCGTGGCTTTAGCTATGCGGAGATCGCCGCGAGAGGGGGAGGCATTTTGAATTCAGCATCAAGATTGCATGCCACTTCGGAAGACCAATTGTTCATATCCGCCTGGGAACGGATTCGGGAAATAGCATCAATGGGTACCGGTGCCGTGGAGATAAAAAGCGGTTACGGTTTGACGGTTGAAGATGAGTTGAAGATCCTTCGCGTCATCAAGAAATTGAAGCAGCGATCGTCTTTGCCCATTCGTTCCACATTCTTGGGGGCACATACTTATCCCGCTACTTTTAAAGATGATCATGAAGGATACATTTGTCAGATCATCGAGGATATGTTGCCCGTTATCGCTGCAGATGGTTTGGCTGATTATATAGATGTTTTCTGTGAGCAGGGATTTTTCTCACCTGAAGAGACAGAACGCATTTGTCGCGCAGGCATGTACCATGGACTCAAGCCTCGTATACACGCCAATCAACTCAACTTGTCTGGCGGAGTTCAGGTGGGTGTGAAACTTGGCGCCATTAGTGTAGACCATCTGGAGACCATGGATGATGATGCTATCGGCACACTTGCCCATTCCGACACCATCGGCACCTTACTCCCCAACGCCGCTTTTTTCCTGCGTATGCCTTTTCAGCCGGCCAGGCAACTCATTGATGCGGGCTGTGCAGTTGCTTTGGCGAGTGATTACAATCCGGGCTCAGCTCCAAGCGGCAACATGAATTTGGTTGTTTCCATGGCTTGCATACAAATGAAGATGCTTCCGGAAGAAGCGGTCAATGCCGCCACTGTGAACGGTGCATTCGCCTTGGAATGGGGAAGCCAGTTGGGCAGCATCGCCAAAGGCAAGAAAGCAAATCTGATCATCACCAAACCCATACCTTCCCTGGCCTGGCTCCCTTATTCCTTCGGCCGGACCGCCATTGACACCGTACTTATCCAGGGTGAGCCCATCATTTCCGGGAAGTAAAAAACATTATCTTCATCTGGAAAGGGATCACATGAAACATTTCCGGACATACACCCGACATGATGTGTTGAACATGACACGGATAAGACGTTACGAGACCAAACTCGGAGAGAAGATCCGCGTCTTGGAATCGGCTGGATCACTTGCTTCATTTCTCGATGACACATCATCCCGTTTCATATTGTTCGGAATTCCAGAAGATCTTGGAGTACGTGCTAATTTCGGGATCGGAGGAGCAGATACCGCTTGGGCGCCGTTCATCAGTTCCTTTGTGAACCTCCAGAGTACAGATCGGTTCACGGGCGAGGAAATGGCCCTCATAGGATACTTCGATTTCAGTGAAGTGCTAGGTGTGATCGAGAAGAACGCGCGGGGTATGGAAGAAAGGATAGACGCCCTGAGGCACGCTGTTGCTAACATAGTCGATGAGGAGGTGGAAGGTCTGGTCAAAATGATCACATCAGCAGGCAAGGTCCCCATCGCCATCGGAGGTGGACATAATAACGCATACCCACTCTTAAAGGGTGCTGCCAAGGGTCTGGTGAAGTCGGGTAGAGCGGTGAAGGCGCAGTTGAATGCAGTCAATCTCGATGCCCATGCAGATTTCAGAATGGAAGAGGGTAGGCATAGTGGTAACGGTTTTCGTTATGCCATGCAGGAAGGATATTTAGGGAAATATGCAGTCGTCGGTTTGCAGGAGAATTACAACGCGCAAAGCATCTTGGACGACTTGTACAGCAATGTGAACATACAATATATATTCCATGAGGACATATTCATCCATGAGAAACTGAATTTCCGACAGGCCATTGCTCAAGCTTTCCATTTTTCTGATGACCAGTATATGGGTATAGAACTGGATCTTGACGTCATAAAGGACACGTTATCCAGTGCAGGCACACCTATGGGCATTTCCGTTGACCATGCCCGTCAATACATGTACTATGCCGCCCAGAATCCTAAACTGGCCTACTTGCACATATGTGAAGGAGCGGAATCACTCCTGGACGGCAGGACCGACCCTTTGATGGGTAAACTGATCGCTTGCTTGGTGGCCGATTTCATCAAAGCTTCTCTTTAAAAAGCAAGTCCGATGTTTACACTGGTGCTGAATTCGCCAGGTTGATCGGCATACATCAGGCTGAATTCGATTGGCCCTACAGGGGTGAGGTAAGACGCTGTAAGAGCATGGCCGGATAGGAATGAGGTCTTATTGTTTAAAACTTTCCTGTTTATGAAATCATAGACCATGGCGTTACTTCTCCAATACAGAAAGAAGTTGCTGAAAAATTCATGCCGAAAACCTATCTGCAATGCCACAGCACTCCCCGTCACCATCATGTTCTCTTGATAGCCAGCGAATGCGATCTGATTTCTGAACAAAGGGGTAAGTCCGCCTACATTGAAATCGTTCATGGGGAAAAAACTTCTTTTGAAGTTGATGTCACCTTGTAGAAGGGTGGTGATCGTGGATCTGGTCCCCAGTGGATGATAAGATTCCAGATGGAGCCTGCTTCTTAAATAAGGGGCATAATCCACTTTCAGGCTGTCCGTGTTCAGGATGGGATCTCCTGCGGAGTACAAAATAAGGTTGCCTTTTTGAGTGTAGATATATTCCAGTTCTCCCTCTGAACGAAATCCATGTCGGGGATATATGTTCCGATCCAGCGTGTTAGTCCTGAAGAACAGGTAGCTGTTCATGAAATTGTTTATCCCCTTGATGTCGATAGACAACTTGTAGGATGGTACGAATTTCAATCTTTCATATTTGATCCCGGCGCCCAGTGACAAGTTTCTATTGGTAGAATATTGGAAAAGAAGATCCGCGTTGAAATAGTATTGTTTCTGTTTTCCCAGTTCCTCGAAATTGAGGTAGGAGTTGCTGTTCATTGCCTCATAGTGGGTGCCTACGATCATGGCTAAATTCTTTTTCTTGCCCAGGTATTCCATGTGCTCGCCTCGGATCCTGAAATTCTCACCGAGATTCATGGTGATCAGACTCCTTGAATTTTTGGTGAATAGATTCCTGGATGTGAAGTTCATGATCACGCTCATTCCTGTGGCCTTGTTGAAGTGCAACCCGAATTTGGCGGTGTTCAAGGTGGCCGGCGTAACGTAGAAATCGATGCGGCTGCTGCCATCGGCATTTGGCGACAGCGTATAAGTGATCCGGTTGTAATAGCGAAGGCCAATTGCTCTTCTTACAAATGAAGCCAATTGTAAAGCCGTATAAGATCGACCAGTCTGGAAGCCTGTCATGCTCTTGAAAAATGCAGGCGAGGTGTGCAGGAGTCCATGCACTTCCATATCCGATATGAATACGGGCTCACGTTCAATCAACCTGTTTGCGCTGAAGTGGGAAGGTCCGTAAATAGTTTCGATCGAATCTGCTAGTTTTTTTAATCTTGGATACAACCTCCTGCCGGTAATTATCCCGGAGTCCATGATCTCATGACTTTTACTGAAACTTCCAGTTGTAAAATTGGTCACCGGCATATTGACCAAAAGATCACATAAGGCAAGGTCTTTTTTACTGTCCTCCTCCTCTTTGAAAAAGACCATATTCAACAGGATATTGACCGGGTTGTCTAGTTTCGATACGGGTAAAAGTCCTGAGGTGACTTTCGAGCCGATCACATATTCTGCACCCATGGCCTTGACATCCGAGACTGGGAAATTCCTCACGACACCACCATCCACGAGTTTAGTGCCTTTGTATTCCACTGCAGAAAATACACTTGGGATGGCCATGCTGGCCCTGATCGCGGTTGTGATTTCACCCGTATCCATCACCACGGCCTCACCGGTTGATGCGTTAGTAGCGATACATTTGAATGGTATGCTGAACCGATTGAAATCTTTGATGTCATGGACGGGGAAAAATAATTCTGAGAATTTGAGCCATAATTCGGCACCCTCGATTATACCAGTACTGAATTTAAGTTTTCCATGCTCGAAAGGAATTTCAATGGCGTAGCGTCCATATTCACTCTTCTCTTCCATGATGATGCCCTGAATGGAGTTCTGGTTGCTGAGCAATTTGTTCCAATCAAGCTCATTTGCCAATTTCTCGATCTGATCTCCTGAATATCCTATTGCGTATAGGGCGCCGACGATGGAACCCATGCTGGTACCTGTAATGTAATCCACTTTTAATCCTGCCGAATCAATGGCTTTCAGAAGGCCGATATGTGCCAATCCTTTTGCGCCGCCCCCACTCAGGGTGAGTCCTATTTTGGGTCGATGATCTTGTGCTATTATCTTATTCGATCCAACAAGGATTATGATAAATGATAATATGGCGAGCTTGAATAGTCTCATAATAATGGTTGCAGGAGTGCTGCAGAGGAATGGTATTTACAGATGCATAGGGCACACTTGTTGAGATCTTCACACAGACCTGGAGTGTTAACATATCCTGTTTTGGAATCATCACAATTTAATGCTTTTCAAAGGCTCTAAAAAGTGGGAATATGTTGGCATGAATCGCAATTTTATGTAATTTCCGTTCTCTTCCCATCAAATTAAAAAAGACGAAAGCATGCCGGATTTTCAAGTAAAGAAACAGGAGAAAAAGTATGATGCCGTGATCGTGGGATCCGGTGCAGGTGGCGGCATGGCCGCGTACATCCTTTCCAAGGCGGGCTTGAAGGTCTGTCTGCTCGAAGCAGGTCCGATGTTCGATCCTGCAAAAGATTCCAACCAAATGAAGAATCCATGGGACTCCCCCCGCCGCGGTGCCAGCACCAAGTTCAGGCCCTTCGGTGATTTCGATGGTTCCTATTGGGGATGGGAAATCGACGGTGAGCCCTACACGAAAGCCGAGGGAACGAGTTGGGATTGGTGGAGATCGAGGATGCTTGGTGGACGTACCAACCACTGGGGAAGGATATCCCTGCGTTTTGGCCCTAAGGATTTCAAGCGACATAGTATTGATGGCCTTGGTGATGACTGGCCCATTGGCTATGAAGACATCAAGCCTTATTACGACAGGATAGATAAATTGATCGGTGTTTTCGGGACTAATGAAGGCCTTCCGAACGACCCTGACGGGATCTTCCTGCCTCCTCCCAAGCCGAGGCTCCATGAGTTATTCATCAAGAATGCCGCCACCAAGGTGGGTGTTCCCGTGATCCCTTCCCGCTTGTCCATCCTGACCCAAAAGATCAACGATGAACGTGGCGCATGCTTCTTCTGTAATCAATGCGGCAGGAGCTGTACCGTATACGGCGATTTCAGTTCCTCTTCCGTATTGGTCAAACCAGCCATCGCAACGGGAAATATCGATGTCGTACCCCTAGCCATGGCACGTGAGGTGCTTACTGATGAGAACGGTTTGGCAAAGGGAGTTTCTTATGTGAGTAAAACGGACCTTCAGGAATATCAGGTTTTCGGTCGCACCGTCATCCTCGCTGCCAGTGCCTGTGAATCAGCACGATTGATGCTCAACTCCAAATCGCAACGCCATCCGAACGGCCTGGGCAATAACAGCGACGCAGTAGGACGTTATCTGCATGATTCCACCGGTGCTGCCATGGGTGGTGTGCTCCCTGAACTTTTCAATCGCAAGAGGTACAATGAAGATGGAGTGGGTGGGATGCACGTCTATTCCCCTTGGTGGGGCGACAATAAAAAATTGGATTTCCCCCGCGGCTATCATATTGAATATTGGGGAGGTATGGGCCAGCCTGCTTATGGATTCGGTTTCGGCATCGAAGGGGAGAACGGTAAATTTCCCGTCAATGGAGTACAGAAGGAAGCCGGCGGTTATGGCAAGTCGCTTAAAGAGGACTACCGTTATTTCTATGGCGCCGGGGTAGGCATGGCGGGAAGGGGAGAAGCTCTGGCTCTCCCAGAAAACCGCTGTACCATCGACCCGGATGTGGTTGATAAATATGGTATACCGGTGCTCAAGTTCAACGTCAAGTATACCAGCCATGAGGTCAATCAGGCCAAGCACATGAAAGAGACCTTCAAGGAGATCATGCATTCGATGGGTGCCGTGATCACCTGGGGCGATGATGGTCCGGAGAATAATTACGGACTGGAAGCTCCGGGAAGGATCATCCACGAGGCGGGCACGGTTCGTATGGGCGACGACCCCAAAACCTCTGCCTTGAACAAATGGAACCAAGCCCATGATTGCAAGAATCTCTTCGTGATGGACGGTGGACCATTCGTCTCGCAGGCGGACAAAAACATCACCTGGACGATACTGGCATTGTCCATGCGCGCCTCCGAACATTTGATCGAGGAGATGAAGAAGCAGAATATTTAAGATCCCGATATTCGGGTCGCTGGAAAATGAACAGACGGAAATTTATATTTTAACGATACAGGATCCATCATTTGGGATCCTTCAATTTCAAAAAATATGGATCGCAGAAAATCACTCAAAGCCATCGCACTCGGCACCATCAGCACAGGTGTATTGATAGATGCTTGCAAAACCCCTGACAAACCTGCTGATGTTGTCAAGTCGGGCGAAACGGGCGGAGCAAGCACAACTCTCGCCCGCCAACCCGAGGAGATCGAACATCAAAAGGAAGTGACCAGCAAGACGTTCTTCACACCGCACGAAATGGCAACCATCACTTTATTGGGGGATATCATCATACCCAAAGACGATGTCAGTGGCAGCGCTTCGGACGCCAAAGTGCCGGAATGGATAGAGTTCATCGTAAAAGATATGCCGGAGCATCAGGTGCCCATGCGCGGCGGCCTCCGCTGGCTCGACCTGCAGTGTATCAAGCGCTTCGAAAAGGCCTTTAAGGATTGCACCCCTCAGCAACAGATCCAGATGGTCGATGAGATCGCTTATCCGAAAAAGGCAAAGAAGGAAATGGCACAGGGTGTTGCCTTTTTCTCCCTGATGCGAAACCTAACCGCCACCGGATTCTATACCACGGAGATGGGAGGTAAGGACATCGGTTACATGGGGAATGTGCCCAACCAATGGAAAGGAGTACCCGATGATGTACTGAAAAAGTATAATCTCGCTTATACGGACAAAGAGAACAAGGAATGCGTGAAATTTGATTGATCTACTAATTCATTCAACCAATCAACATGAGCAATAACAAGAAAAATTTCCATCGCCGTAAGTTCCTTAAAGATGCTTCCATGGCAGCGGCAGCTTTTACCATAGTGCCCCGCCATGTCATAGGCAAGGGTTTCACGGCACCGAGCGACAAGTTGAACATTGCTGGTATCGGTGTAGGAGGTAAAGGAGAGGGAGACCTGATGGAGTTCTCCAAAAGTCCGAAAGCCAACATCGTTGCGTTGGTAGATGTAGATGATCGTGCTGCAAAGAATTCGGTCAACAGGTTCCCCAAGGCCAAATATTACAAGGACTACCGAGAAATGCTGGACAAGGAGAAGAACAACATCGATGCTTGTTCCGTTTCCACCCCGGATAATATACATGCTGTTGCAGCCAGTGCAGCCATGTCCCTGGGTAAGCACGTGTATGTGCAGAAGCCCCTTGCTCATGACATATGGGAGGCCCGTATGCTCACGGAATCCGCTAAAAAATATAAGGTGGTCACTCAAATGGGTAATCAGGGAGGCTCCGGTGATGGGGTCAGACGAACCATGGAACTGGTCAACTCTGGCCTGATCGGTGATGTTCATACTGTACAGTGCTGGACGAATAGACCCGTTTGGCCACAGGGTCAGGCTACACCGTCCGGTAAGTTCGCAATACCAGCTGAACTGAATTGGGATCTTTGGATCGGTCCAGCGAAAATGATCGATTATAACCCTGCTTATCTTCCTTTCAACTGGAGGGGCTGGTGGTCTTTCGGTACCGGAGCGTTGGGGGATATGGCCTGCCATATCATGGATCCCGTCTTCCGCTGTCTGCCCATCGATTATCCTATTGATGTGGAATGCAGCCTTGCCACTATTTGGAGGGAGATGTGGAATGATGCACAGAATGAGGATGCCTGTCCTCCTGCTTCTATCATACACCTGACCTATCCGCGCAAAGACGGCAAGGGGAATATAAAGGTATCCTGGTATGATGGGGGACTACTTCCGCCTAGACCCGAGGAACTTCTTCCTGAGGAGCCATTCGGAAATTGGGATGGAGGTGTGCTTTTCATAGGCAGCAAAGGGAAATTATTAGCCGATTGCTATGGTGCAAATCCAAGATTGTTACCCACAAAATTCATGGGTACGACCGAACTGCCAAAGGAGACTCTACCTCGTGTGCCAGAGGGACATTATGTGCAATGGGTGAATGCCTGTATAGCCGGATACGGCAAGGGAGTGACGAGTTCTCCTTTTGATTTTGCAGGTCCTTTCACAGAGAGTATTCTCATTGGAAATCTGGCCATCAGAAGCTACCTGATAAAAAATCCCAAACTCACGGGCTGGGGAGACAAATATCTTGGTCGCAAGAAACTCCTTTGGGATGCAAAGAACATGCGCATCACGAATTTCGAGGATGCCAATCAGTTCGTAAAACGGGAATACCGCGAGGGATGGAAATTCACGGTATAAAAAGTGAGTATACCTTTGAGCTGAACGATAAAACCCGCCGATCGGCGGGTTTTATTATGTAAGGATGTATTATTGTTCAGTGATTATTCCTGGCGATGTACGAGCCAGAGGAAAAAGAAAAGGAAAAAGAGACCAATTCCGGAGATCCCGAAAAGGAATGCAGTCAAAAAATGCTGTACAGGTACGAAAAGGCACATGGTCACGGCGATGATAAAATAGATCACGAAGATGAAGAGGAGGGTGGATATCCTTTTGTCCATAACTTTTTTTTTCTGATCAGACCCAAATATCGGAAGAAAAAGTCAAAATCAAAATCAAAGAATTTTCACGCTGTAGAAACAGGCTTCCCAGGTATCCCTTCGCTTCTGTTTACAACCTTGTTCTATCCCGCTCCATTTTGAATCGGAAATAGCCTGACAAGCTTTAGTTGATCCTGAACTGTTTTTAGTTCATAAGTCGATCTGGAAGGTTCCTATTCCTGATGAAGATTTCCTGGCCAAAAGGGTGGATTGGTCGTCAAAATCAGTATCTCTGATAAGGAAGTACTCACTCCTCATCTTCTTCCTCATAGTTGTAAGCATCCTTGTTGTATGAGGCTTCCCATTGCCTGACGGCTTCATCGCTCAACAATTCGACGATATCGTGAATAGGGTCGTTCTTCTTTTTCCATACCTGCTCTTCCTCTGTCCCGAAAACGGACAGGAACATGCAATGGTCGGATTCGACATGTATACGAATCAGACTCAAGGCGCTTTCAGCTTCCTCCTGGATCAAATAATAGCAACCGGGCTCCAGTAATGAATAAGAATACATTTTTCTACCAGTTTAATGGTCATTAATTAAGGTCAATCAGCAGTTGGCCTGGTACTGGAGAATCTAACTTAGCAAAAAGTAGCGATCGGAAATCGGCTTCCAGTTTGCTTTGGGGTTGTAAGTAATGGATGTTGAAATTACTACTTAACTGAGGTTTCATCCGGTAGACTACCCTTAAATTTTTATGAAATGATTTTCGGAACTCATATATCATTGATAATCATATAGATGTATTTTATTGCCGATTTCCAATATTCAATTTGCCTGTTCCAGTATTATTCAAGCCCCGAAATGGGGTTCCAAAGCCTGAATGCTCATTTCTGAACGGTCCCGGCGAAATCTTTTATACACAGTCGTTGATAATTCAACCTGCCCATCGTCTCTGGTCAGGCCTATTTTTGCAGCAAATCGGCATTGCTAAAAAAATTAGTTAAATTGAGTTAAATTTGCTGATTTTAACGTAGTTAGGCGTGGTGACCCGCTTTCAATCTGACCCATATGGCAAAGGAAAAAGACCAGAATCTTTTTGAATATACCGAGGATTCCATCCGCAGCCTTGACTGGCGGGAGCATATCCGCCTCAGGCCCGGTATGTATATCGGCAAACTCGGTGATGGCAGCAGTGCGGATGACGGCATCTATGTCTTATTCAAAGAAGTGCTCGACAACTGTATAGACGAGCATATGATGGGCTACGGCAAGCAGATAGAGATCACGATGAGTGATAAGTCCGTCACCATCCGGGATTTCGGCAGGGGAATTCCCTTGGGCAAAGTGGTGGATGTGGTGAGCAAGATCAATACCGGAGCCAAATATGACAGTAAGGCATTCCAAAAAAGTGTGGGCCTGAATGGTGTCGGCACAAAGGCCGTCAATGCGCTCAGCGATCATTTCAAGGTGAGTGCCTTTCGAGAAGGCAAAGAGAAGACCGCGGAATTCGAACGTGGCGTACTGGTCAAAGAGCATAAGGAGACAAAAACCACTGAGCCCAATGGAACACTCGTGAGTTTCATCCCAGATGCCAGCGTCTTTCGGAACTTTCACTACATACCGGAATATCTGGATAATCAGATCTGGAATTACTGCTATCTGAATGCAGGATTGACCATCAACTTCAACGGCCGCAAATTCATCAGTAAAAACGGCTTGCTCGATCTGTTGATGCGCAAGACGAATGAAGACGAGATCCGATACCCCATCATCCATCTGAAAGGGGAGGATATAGAACTGACGATCACGCATAACAATGAATACGGTGAGGACATCTATAGCTTTGTGAATGGTCAGAACACCACTCAAGGAGGTACCCATGTGGCAGCCTTCCGGGAAGGTTTCGTGAAGACCATTCGTGAGTTTTACAAAAAGGATTACGATACTTCGGACATACGACAGAGTCTTGTTGCCGCCGTGGCCGTGCGGGTTCAGGAACCCGTATTCGAGTCTCAAACCAAGACGAAGCTGGGCTCGCAGAATGTTTATGAGGGCGGCCCCAGCATGAAGAATTTCGTCGGGGATTTCTTGCTCAAGGAACTGAATAACTTCCTGCACAAGAATCCGGTCGTTGCGGAAGCACTGAAAAAGCGCATCGAGCAGAGCGAGCGAGAGCGGAAGGAACTCGCGGGTATAAAGAAACTGGCGAACGAACGTGCCAAAAAAGCCAACCTCCATAACCGAAAGCTTCGGGATTGCCGCCTGCATTACAACGACGAACCTCCGGCAAAAGGGAAGGAAGATTACATAGCCCGGCAAAAGAACAGCACGATCTTCATCACAGAAGGGGATTCCGCCAGTGGTTCCATCACCAAAGCTCGCGACGTGGAAAGCCAGGCTGTATTCAGTCTGCGTGGCAAACCCTTGAACTGTTTCGGACTGACGAAAAAAGTGGTTTATGAGAATGAAGAATTCAACCTCTTGCAACATGCGTTGAATATCGAGGAGGGTATAGATGGCCTTCGCTACAACAATATCATCATAGCTACGGATGCCGATGTAGATGGAATGCATATCCGGCTGCTCCTCATGACATTTTTTCTCCAGTTCTTTCCCGACTTGGTCAGGGACAACCATGTCTTCATCCTAGATACGCCATTGTTCCGGGTGAGGACCAAGCAGGAGACTATCTACTGTTACAGTGAAACGGAGAAGCAACAGGCCATACGGAAGCTGGGTGCCAAATCAGAGATCACCCGTTTCAAGGGCCTTGGGGAGATATCTCCCGACGAATTTGGACGTTTCATTGGCGCTGATATCCGAAAACAGCCCGTGATCCTCGAACACAATACACATATCCAGCATCTGCTGGAATATTATATGGGAAAGAACACGCAGGAAAGGCAGGATTTCATCATGAACAACCTGAAGGTGGAATTGGACTTTGTTGAAGAGGACCTTTGACATGATCGATGCATTCTTTTCTTCTATTCATTAAATAGTCTATCAGGACCCAAGGAATAAAATAACCATCATCCTCAAATCATCTCTCTTTTCATGATCCACATCGTTTTCAATGAAGCCGATATCAAGGTGTTGCAGGAAGCACAGCAACTGGATACATCACTGGATGGCCCCATCATCAGTATCAAGGATGACTATGCGGTAGGGCCGCTGAAAGACATATTTACAGAAGAAGGTTCGGCTGTCAGAAAGACTTGGTGGACTGTAGTGCTTGCCGGAGGGGATCTCGATGGTTTTGTCGAGAAAGGTCTAGTGAATGATGCCGCTGTTGTCGCTGATCTTCATACTCGCCTTCAGGATGATCCTGCGGAATCGGCTTGGATCTGGGCTGGCCAGAACAAACATGATGTGTCCGGTTATTATTGGCTGATGAGCCAGTTAAAGGAATTTGCCGGTAGGATTCAAATCTTGTATCTCAATAATCTGCCATTCATCAATGATAAGGGACATATATTTTATCCGGAATGGCTGCACCAGATCCCTCCTCGCGAGTTCATCAAAGCTAAAAAGCTTGCCCGACCCATTACGTTGAGCGAATTCGAAGTGGATCCCGATGAATGGACACGGATATGCAACGAAGGCAAGACTGTACGCTTACTCGAAGGTGGGAAGAAACTCACTCAGGCAGATGAGGATTTCTACGATGCCGATCTCCGGAAGTTCATCACATCCGATTGGCAGAAAGGATCGAAGGTCATCCATAATTTCCTGACCAAGAACAAACATACTACAGGTGACGCATACCTCCTCTGGCGGCTCAAGCATCTGGTGAACGCCTCCGGACTTGACGTACAGGGCGATCTCAGAGGCATGAAGGATTTCGAGGTCAAATTGCCGACTCCAGTAAGTGCGGAATGATCGTCCTGAAAAAGGACATGCTGAAAACGAAAAACCATGGCTAAAGCAAAATCGAACATCGACGAAGTGGTCAAACTGGACAGTGGTGTGCACGGTCAGTACAAGACCTGGTTCCTGGATTATGCATCTTACGTTATTCTGGAAAGGGCCGTTCCCGATATTGATGACGGTCTCAAGCCTGTACAAAGGCGCATCCTTCATGCCATGAAAGAGATGGATGATGGTCGACTCAACAAAGCGGCCAACATCATCGGGCAGACGATGCAGTACCATCCGCACGGAGATGCCAGCATCAAGGATGCCTTGGTGAATCTGGGACAAAAGAACCTGCTCATAGAAACTCAGGGTAACTGGGGTGATGTCCGCACCGGGGACGATGCCGCCGCCCCCCGATATATTGAAGCCCGGCTGAGCAAGTTCGCTCTTGAAGTGGCCTTCAATGCCAAAACCACCGAATGGCAATTGAGTTACGACGGCAGAAAGAAAGAGCCGGTCGACCTTCCGATGAAGTTCCCACTCTTGCTGGCTCAGGGAGCAGAAGGTATCGCCGTAGGCTTGTCCACGCGCATCCTCCCACATAATTTCAATGAACTCATCGAAGCCTCGATCAAACACCTAAAAGGAAAGAAATTCGAACTGATCCCTGATTTCCAAACTGGAGGCATGATAGATGCATCTCAGTACAACGACGGAAAACGGGGCGGAAAAATTCGATGCCGCGCGCATATCGAGGAGTTGGATAAAAAGACCTTGGTCATCCGTGATGTCCCATATGGTGTGACCACGACCCAACTGATGGAATCCATCGTCAAAGCCAATGACCAGGGAAAGATCAAGATCAAAAAAGTAACGGATAATACCGCCGCCGAGGTGGAAGTGGCCGTGGAATTGGCGCCGGGCATCTCTCCGGATATCACCATCGATGCCTTGTATGCCTTCACGGATTGTGAGGTCAGCATATCGCCTAACGCATGTGTCATCGTCAAGGAAAATCCGGTCTTCATGGGGGTCAGCGACCTGCTGCGTTATTCCGTGGACAAGACCAGTTCGCTGCTCAAGCGTGAACTGGAGATCAAACTCGATGAACTGGAAGGCAAATGGCACTACACCTCCTTGGAGAAAATATTCTTCGAAGAAAAGATCTACAAGGAGCTGGAGAAAAAGCATGAAACATGGGACAAGGTCATCGCTGCTATAGACAAGGCATTTGTTCCCTTCACGAAAAAGCTGAAAAGGGCGGTCACCCGGGAGGACATACTTAAACTCACCGAAAAACCAGTACGGCGTATTTACAAGTTGGATATCGATGAATTGAATGAACAGATACGTTCTACGGAAAAAGAGATCAAGGATACGAAGTATCATCTCTCCAACCTGGTTGAATATGCCATCGCCTATTATGAAACGCTTCGGGAAAAGTTCGGCAAAGGCAGGGAGAGGCAGACTGAAGTTCGTCCTTTCGATATTATTCAGGCCAAGCAGGTGGCCATCGCCAATGCACGTCTATATATGAATCGGGAAGAAGGGTTTATCGGAACCAGCCTAAAAAAAGACGAGTTCGTTGTAGAATGTTCCGATCTCGATGATATCATCGTGTTTACCAAACGCGGCATCATGAAGGTCGTAAAGGTAGGAGACAAAGTGTACATAGGAAAGGATATACTTCATGCCGCCATTTTTGACAAGACGGATGAACGTCGTACGTATAACATGATTTATACCGATGCCGCAACGGGGATATCCTACGCAAAGAGATTCAATGTCACCGGCATCACGCGAGACAAAGAATATGACCTGACCCGAGGCCACGACAAGAGCAAGGTCAATCATTTCACCGTCAACCCCAACGGTGAGGCCGAAGTGGTCACCGTTGTTCTCAGTCCGAATTGCTCCGCCCGCAACAAGCAGCTGGAATTCTATTTCGAGGAACTGGAGATCAAGGCCCGCGGTGCGATGGGCAATCAAGTAACCAAATATCCGATCAAGACCGTGAAGATGAAGGAGGCAGGCCGTTCCACTCTATCCGGTAAGAAACTCTGGTTCGACGATACTTTCGGTCGACTCAATACCGATGAGAAGGGTGAATACCTGGGTAGTTTCCAACCTGAGGACCGACTGCTGGTCATTTATCACGATGGAAATTATGAGATCACGGATACTGAACTCACACAGCGATTTGATTCCACGCAGATCATCGAGATCGAAAAATTCGATCCGGAGAAATTGGTCACTGCCATTTGGTTGGACAACGAGAAACTCCAGTTCAATGTGAAACGATTCAAGATCGAGACCACCACGCTCCATAATAAATTCTTTTTCATCAAGGAAGGGGAAGGCAACTACGTTGAAGCGGTGACCACGGTGGCTTTACCAATCATATCGATCAAGTCTGGTCGCGGTTCACAGGCGCGAACAACCAAGGTCAAACTGGCAGATTTCGTGGAGTTGATGGGATGGAAGGCATTGGGTAACAAACTGGCCGATTTCTCCAAGAGCACTGAGTTTGAATGGGTACACAAGCCCGTCGATCCTCAACAGGAACTGTTCTGAGACGGCATATGGGCTCCTGCATTGCCGGCCATTTTTTTTGTTGGGGACAATGATTAATCATTTTCGTCTCAGTACTACTGTTGCATTCAGTGTCAGGCTGCTGGTCATGAAAACTTCATGGCGTGTGGCGCCATCGTAGATCACCATGAGTGCCGTATTAGGGGGGAGGCTACCCAGGTTTTCCGCGAACATGGATATCTCATGTATTTTGGTCAGTGGATCAAGCTTCAGATAAAGATTGATGCCTTGACTGGAGAGCTCCTGCTTTTTCAATATGGGGATCTTGTTATAGTAAACGGTTATGCTATCCCCGTCAATATCCCCATTGTCATAAAAGGTGAGCCTGATGGAATCCGATTCAATGGGGATGTCGGTGATCATGAATTTTTTACGATCAGCAAACACTTTCACTTCTTCCGGTTCCGCTGCTTCTTTTAGTGCTCCCGCTATTTCAGGGGTATACATGATCTCGTCGGGAGACGGTTCCCAAGTTTTTTGTACGGCAGTGGCATATCGTAGGATGCTGTCGGTATTATTCTCCTGTTCGTCTCTGGTGAAGAGGATGTTCAGGTCGGGACAGGTGTATTTGTATTTCTTATCACGCAGGAAATAGCCTTTCAGGGTGGTGTTGATCTTCGAAGCAATCAACGTCGCCTCAAAATCCATGGTGCAGCTCACCATGGGTTTGTTCAATGAGGAACGGAAATACATGAGGGGAACCTGATCGATGGTGAGGAGTCTCGATTTCTTATCATATTCGCCACGAACAAAAAAGCTCTCATAATGGTTGCGGAAATAATAGCCGAATACGCCTTCCACATCCTTCCCGTCTTGTTTGAGGACCATTTCAGTGAGGTAATTATGTTGGGAGCCATTAAGCATGATCTCCGCCTTGCCATACCAACTCCCGGAGACGGACTGACCAGCAGATTGGAGAAAAGTGAGTAGGAAAAAAGCCGGAAGCAGTATTTTCATGGGTGGAAAATTACCAAAAAAGGTTATAAGCGTATTCTCTCGGGAATATGCTTGACCGGTATTAACAGATTTTTTCGGAGAATTTGTGTCCGATCATCTCTTCAGATACCGTTTCATTTCCCGATCGCTGTCTTTTTGTTTGATGGATTCCCGTTTATCGTGAAGTTTCTTGCCGCGTGCCAGTCCGATCTGCATTTTGGCATGGCCATTTTCACTGAACCAGACGCGCAGGGGAATAAGTGTGAATCCCTTTTCCTTCATTTTCCCTTCTATTTTTCGTATCTCCTTTTTAGTCAGCAGTAGTTTTCTCTCCCTCACGGGATCGTGGTTGGCATAGGTGCCGAAAGCATAAACGGAGATATGGAAACTTTTGACCCACACCTCGCTCCGGTGTATGAAGCAATAGGCATCGTTGAAACTGGCCTTCCCTTCGCGGAGTGATTTCACTTCGGTACCGGTGAGTACGATCCCCGCATCGTAGGTATCCTCGATGTGGTATTCATGAAAGGCGGATCTGTTCTTGAGTTCCATGGAAGGATGTCTCGGCAGGGTTACAGCCTCATCGGCTGAACAGGGTGAGCAGGTTGCCGAGCCTGTCCCGGAGTTGTTTCCGGTCTATGATGAAATCCAGAAATCCATGTTCGAGGAGAAATTCAGCGGTCTGGAAACCTGCTGGAAGGTCCTTCTTGATCGTTTCTTTGATGACACGGGGTCCGGCGAAACCTATCATGGCTCCGGGTTCACCCATGTTGATGTCCCCCATCATGGCAAAAGAGGCCGTGGTACCGCCATAAGTGGGGTCCGTGCAAAGCGAGAAATAAGGGATGCCGGCATCCGCCAGTTGGGAGATCTTGCCCAGGGTTTTGGGCAACTGCATCAGTGAAAATGCGCTTTCCATCATTCGAGCTCCACCGCTCTTGCTGATGATCAGCAGAGGGGTTCGGTTTTTTAGGCAGTGGTCGGCTGCCCTGGCGATCTTCTCGCCCATGACACTTCCGAGTGAGCCTCCGATGAAATTGAAGTCCATGCAGCAGACAACCAGAGCCTTTTCCTTCACTTTACCTTCGGCCACAGAAATGGAATCGTGCAGCCCCGTTTTGGTATAGGCTTCTTCCAACCTCTTCTTATAAGGTTTCAGGTCGCTGAATCCCAGGTGATCTATGGAATGAACGGAGGAAAAGAGTTCTGAATAGGAATTTTCGTCGAATATGATCTCGAAGTATTCTTCGCTTCCGATCCTGTGGTGGTGGGAGCATTTGGGGCAGACGAAGTTGTTCTCCCTCAGTTCAAGGGTTGTGCAGGTGTATTTGCATTGGGGGCATTTGGTCCAGAGGCCGTCCGGGGTTTCTTTTTTCTCGGAGGTCGAGGTATTGATACCTTTCTTGATCCTCCTGAACCATCGGCTGCTCTGTTCGGGTTTTTCACCACCGCCGGAGATGTAGCTGTCAAATTCGTCATCGAACTGTAAAGCCATGATCTTTGGGTTTTGGGGCGACAAGTTAGGGCCGGGTGGGTCTATCCGGCTTTCCGCCGCCCGGCAAAGGGCAGGTGGAACAAATGTAAGGAAAAAGAAAATGCCGCCGGATGGAGCCTGAGAACGCTATCGTTATCAGTTATGTCAGCCGGCGGCCGTATGGGATCACGCGATGGTGATGGATTTATCCAGATAGACGTCCTGTGTAGCTTCCAAAATCTGTACGCCTTCCTTGAATGGACGTTGGAAAGCTTTACGACCGAGTATCAGGCCCATGCCACCAGCGCGCTTATTGATCACCGCGGTGTATACGGAATCCGCGAGATCTGCCATTCCTTTGGATTCTCCACCCGAGTTGATCAAGCCGACCCTGCCACTGTAGCAGTTTAGGACTTGGTATCGGGTGAGGTCAATGGGATGGTCGGAAGTCAGTTTTTCATATACCAGCGGAGAGGTTTTGCCATGTTTGGTAGCCAAGTAACCTCCATTATTGGTCGGGAGTTTCTGTTTGATGATATCGGCTTGAAGGGTGACTCCAAGATGGCAGGCCTGACTGCTGAGGTCGGCTGAAGTATGATAATCCACGCCATCTACCTTGAATCCGTTATTGCGGGTGTAACACCAGAGAATGGTGTACATGCCCAATTCGTGAGCGATCTCGAATGCTTCAGCAACTTCTTTAAGTTGACGGGCACTTTCCTGTGAGCCCCAATAGATGGTTGCACCAACACCGGTGGCCCCCATGTTCCAGGCACTCTTGATGGTACCGAACATGGTCTGGTCATATCGGTTGGGAAGGCTGAGGAACTCATTATGATTGATCTTGACCACGAAGGGGATCTTGTGTGCATATTTTCGGCTCATCACTCCCAGTACGCCATAAGTAGAGGCTACACCATTGCAACCACCTTCGATGGCTAATTTGATGATGTTTTCAGGATCGAAATAAATAGGGTTGGGGGAGAAGGCGGATCCCGCACTGTGTTCGATGCCTTGATCGACCGGGAAGATGGAGCAATAACCTGTACCGGCCAGACGGCCACTGTCAAGCAGACCTTGAAGATTGCGGAGAACCTGATTACTGCGGTTGCTGTTGATCCAGATCTTGTCCACGTGATCGGAAGAGGGTAGGTGAAGGTCGTTCTTGTCGATTGTCTTGCAGGAGTGGTTCAGCAGATAATCGGCCTTGTCGCCCAGCAGATCCAGGATTTTTGTCGGCATGTCAGTTTTGGTTTTGCCGCAAATATACGGCATCGATACCAAATGAGGCTATTCCAAAGACCTGTTCAGGGTGCAATGCTTTGCGGCAGGAATACCAAGACGGGCGCAGGAAGCCAATGCATGTACCAACCCAACGAATTGTATTCTTCTGAGTCGATTTTTGTTTTTCGGTTCAAGGGATTCTGGTTGGACTGTTGCAGAAAATGCATAAAAAAAGTCCCGACTTATGCCGGGACTTAACATTTTTGTCAGAAGCCATTTGTGAATTACATGGATTTTCAGGAATAGGAAGTAACGGTGGGGCTAACCCTGATGCGTTCTTTTACATTGCCTGTTTCAAAGGATTTGGATCATAGGGCTCTCGGACAATTGGACGATGAGTCTTCTTAAGGATACTGGATTCGAACGGTTTGAGTTCTGGACGAATGCTGGTTTCAGGAGCAGCATTCAGGTTTTCAGGATCTAAGGATTTAGGGTCTTCTTTGGGATACTGGATAAAAACGGACGGTGGTTCTTCTGGATAAGCCGGTTTCTATAGGGTTGGATTGGACGGTGGGTTTTCAGGATCGGATCTGGATCTATTCAGACAAGATGAAAAAGTGAAGTTGACTGATACTGGATTCTTCCTTTTTTGATAGGATTGGATTTGGATACTCTTGTCGGACGGTTTGATTAGGATATTGGTGGTTTGTGGTCGTTTCCTCATCAATCAACTTCGAAACAAAGATATCATGCCCCTCCATGCTCCACAAGAGAAAAACCACCCTATTTCAGGTATACGTCATTTACTGCATTAGTAGGGATAATACAATACTCAGGTCTCGTAAGGTTTCGCGTTTTCCGTCGCGTATTTTTACGATAAAAAACATAATAATCAGATAATCAAATGATTGAAAATTGTTACTTAAATCAAGTTGTCAGATCTGTGGTCTTGATTTTTCGATGAGTTGCAGAAAATACTCGCCCGGCGAGGGCTCGTTGAATTTAATATTTGCCCTCATCCCGTAGAAATGGGTCGCTTGTTGTTTCCAATCTGGTCGCAATGCATATTCTATTTGCACCAGCAGAGCATTCGTTTATGCGTGTGCGATAGCAAACAATTGTATTTAATTGAATAATGACGAAGATCTTGATTTTTTCTTCAGATAGTGCCTGTTCGTGTATTCATGAAGGTTATGAGGAATAAACAACTTTACATCCAGTGTCTGGAATAGGTTTGTAAGTTGGGAAATCGTCGACTGATCAGCAGCTGCTATTTGGCGATGGACTGTATGATGTCGTACTTGGTGAGTATGTGAAATTGACCTGCTTCATCCTTGGATAATACCGCTCCGTTCTCCCGAGTGATGAGGTGGCTGATCCTCTCCAATGGTGTGTTGAAATCCACAACAGGGTAGGCAGAGCCCATCACATCCAGGATCCTTGATTCCTTGATAGCTGGGTCGGTGAATACCAACTGGAAGAGTCCGGCCTCACTGATGGATCCGATTTGTTCGCCATCTTTCATGACCGGGATATTCTCTATATCATATTTTTTCATCAGAGCCACCGCTTCGGCCACGGTGTTATCGGCCAGTAGTGTCACCAGTTTCTGATTGCCGCGTCCATTTATTATATCCCGGAAGGTCTTCACTTCAAGGAACCCTCGCTCCATCATCCATTGATCATTATATATCTTGCCTATATAGCGGCTGCCATGGTCATGGAAAATACATACGGCTAGGTCGCCCTTTTTCAGTCTCTCTTTCAATTGCATCAAGCCCTGCAGGCAGCTTCCTGCACTGTATCCGCAGAACAGTCCTTCCTCCTTGGCCAGTCGCCGTGCCATGATGGCTCCATCCCTGTCCGTCACCTGCTCGAAGTGATCGATCACGGACATGTCGTAGTTCTCTGGAACGAAATCTTCCCCAAATCCTTCAGAAAAATAGGGATGTACTTCACTCATGTCGATCTCGCCGGTACGGTAGTACTTGGTCAGTAGCGAGCCGTATACGTCGATGGCCCAGATCTGGATGTCCGGATTCATTTTCTTAAGGTACTGTGCCGTTCCCGTGATGGTGCCGCCGGTTCCTGCAGTGCAGATCAGATGCGTGATCTTTCCATCCGTCTGTTGCCAGATCTCCGGTCCGGTAGACTCATAATGTGCCAACCGGTTAGCCAGATTGTCGTACTGGTTGCAGTGAAAGGAGTTCGGGATCTCTCGGGCCAGACGACGGGCGATCGAATAATAACTTTGGGGATCTTCCGGACCCACATTGGTGGGACAAACGATCACCTCGGCTCCAACTGCCTTGAGGATATCCATCTTTTCCTTCGATTGCTTGTCTGTTGTGGTGAAAATGCATTTGTATCCTTTCACGATCGCCGCTAAAGCAAGGCCCATACCTGTATTGCCTGAAGTGCATTCAATTATAGTGCCGCCGGGCTTCAGTTTTCCTTCTTTCTCTGCCACTTCGATCATCTTTACGGCCATCCTATCCTTGATGGAGTTGCCCGGATTGAAGTAATCCACTTTAGCGACCACGTCCGCTGCTATGTTCTTGGTGATCTTATGTAGACGGATGATCGGGGTGTGGCCAATGGTCTCGAGGATGTTGTCTTTGATCTGCATGGAACAAAGTTAGTGTTTAGGATTCCGAATTCCGGATTCCGGGCTTTTCAAGTTCTTCAGATGAATCTGACTACACTCGATTTTTACCTACCTTGACCAACTCAAACAAAGCCCATGCGCTATCTGTCCGGGAAAGATGTCAAACGAATGCTGACCATGAAGGACTGCATCCGGGTGATGCATGACCTTTTTCTCCTTCCCCCTGAGGAGATCTTGAATCCACTGCGAAACCATATGATGCTTCCGGACAAGCAGGGTCTACTGGGCATGATGCCTTCCTACATCCATCCATATGGAGTGATGGGCATCAAGGTACTGAGCATTTTTCCTAAAAATTACCTGAAAGGGCTGAGTTCACATTTGGGCATCATACATCTGTTCGATGCACAGGATGGACAGCTACTGTTGAGTCTGGATGCGGATGAGGTTACGGCAATACGCACGGCAGCCGTCAGTGGGGTCATGACCAACCTGCTGGCCATGGACGATTCATCTGTTCTGGCCCTGTTGGGGAGTGGCAAGCAGGCGCATACTCATCTGGATGCCATGTGCGAGGTCCGAAAGATCAGTCAGGTCAGGGTCTGGAGTCAGGATACCGACCATGCCGACAGGTTCATCCGGGAGGCATCCCTACGTCATACTCTGGAATACTCACGTTTCCATAGCAGCGCTGAAGCTGTCCTGGGGGCAGATATCATTTGTACAGCAACAGCCTCATCCGACCCCATTCTGTTCGATGAAAGGATCTCTACACACGCACATATCAATGCCATCGGCTCCTCCTCTGCTCAAAAACGGGAATTGGACACTGCCATCATGCGGCGTGCCGAGGTTTTTGTGGACGATCACCTTGCAGCCTCCCATGAGGCCGGAGACATACTGCTGGCCTTGCCTTCGGGCGGTAAGTACGAAGATCTGGTCAAGGGGAATATCCATCAAGTATTGAGTTCACCTTCGCCGGACTTGAAGAAAAAATTCACGGTCTTCAAGTCAGTCGGAATTGCGATCGAGGATTTGGCCGTTGCCTGGCATCTGTACAACATGTTTTCTGAGTAGCATTTATTTGACCGGTTACGGTTCGCATTCCTGATCCAATGTGGCGATGGTTCTGTCGTAGAACTCCTTGGCTCGTTCGGGACTGCTACCTACGCAAACCAGTCCGAGTTTCCCGAATTCGGACAAGGCGCCGACCAGGTGGAACATCACACCTTCCTGTGTGGCTCCATCGTACATGAGGCCATGGAAGATGGCAATATCGAAAAGGTCGTCGGGGGTAAGTCCTTTGTATGCTTCGCTGACCACATTGTCCGATGCGAAGTAAAATCTTCGGTTGCCACTTGCAGTAATGTACTTGCCTGTTTTTTCATCATAAATCCCGTCTGTCAGGAATTGCAGTGTCAGCAGGGGATGGGTGGTTCCTCCCTTCCGGAGATTGATCTCGATGGCATGGTGAATCCAGCTTCCATCGGGTTGTTCTACCGATAGGAAATCGATGGCGAATCTTCCTATGGCTCCTTTTTGAGACAGGACCTCGGCGACCTTGCGTCCTGATTCGGCGAGTGGGATATTGTATTTTTCGTCTGCCGGGAAAGCGGCACCCAGATAGATCTGGTTGCCCGGACCACCCAGTATCTGATCGTGAGTGCTCACGATCTCCACATGACCGTTCGGGGAGATCACGCATTGCACTGAAGGTGAGGTTATCTTTTCTCCTTCGAGAAAAACTTCAGCGATGCCCCCCATCTCTGCGAATTTTCTGAAAAACTCTTCTTCGGTAATCTCTGTCGCCACGGGCTTGAACTGCCTGGAGAAATATTCCCGGATCACTAGTTCCGTATCATCGCCTGAAGTGATCAATGGATAAGTATACAGGGCATTGCCATCTCCGCTGAATCCATCATTTAACTTGACCACCACCTTTTTCAGTTCCGGGTACTTCGTTTTCAGTGTTGTCAGGCATTTGATCACTTCATCCTTTGAGGTGAGGTCCTCGAAACCATCCGGGAGGGGGATAGCTGCGGTCCTGAAGTTTTTCCTTCCGCCCGATTTGGTTCCCTCATAACTTTTATCCGGGTTGGTACCGAAGAGAGGAATTCCCAACCTGACCGCTAAAGTTTTTTCCAGATCGGATGAGATGAAGGCGGTAATGTGCGAACAGGAAGGATCCGGAACCAAGCTCCTGATTCTTTCCATTAGACGTGGCCTTTCCAGTATTTTTTGGGTGAGTGGCTTCGCGGAGGGATCATGACAGCTGAGCATGGTCAGTCTTTCCCGGGCATGCCTGCCGGGAATGCCCGGGAGAAGATGGAGGTAGTAGTCAACGATGCTTTCTGATACTGGAATGCTGGTCACATAAATCACTCGAGTTCGAGGCATGCGCAGCAGCATCAGCAGGCAGAGCATCCTTTCTTCATAATGAATCGCTCCCTTGATCTTCGTGAGTAAATCCGTATCGCTGGAGAGGGATGGGATGATCAATACGGTACGTGGTGCATGTTTATCCGGGAAGATCTTATCGTATTGGAGGGCGAAATCTTTGGCTAATTTTCGGAAAATAGCATCCTCTTCTGTCGAGCCGGGAATAGGGTATGGACCTTTAGGCGTGAAAGTTCTATCCTTGATCTTGAAAGAAGAGGGCATTCAATACAGAATTGTTCCACAAATGTAAATAAAGCAATGGGGATTCGTGGACTAAGGATCTGGAAGGGGACGTTTGCGTTCACTTTTGAACGTCTTCTGCAGGCTTATTCGTTGATTCAATAGGTGGCTCGCCCTCCGGAGATGTCGTAAATGAAACCGGTGGTGAAACTGTTTTCTTCTGAAACGATGAACGCACAGAGTGCGGCCACTTCATCGACCGTGCCGAGGCGTCCCATGGGGATCTTCGCGGTCATATATGCCAGTTGCTCAGGAGAGGTATTCTCATTCATGGCGGTGCGGATCACCGCCGGGGCAAGTCCATTCACCGTGATACCGCTGCCGGCGAATTCCTTGGCTACTCCTTTCACTAAACCCGTGATCCCTGCCTTGGTGGTGGAATAGCCGACCATGCCCGGGTTACCTTCCTTTCCGGCGATGGAGGAGATCAGCAAAATCCTTCCATAGCCTGACGGGACCATGGCCTCGATGGTGTACTTGGTCATGAGGAAAGATCCTTTCAGGTTCACTTGATAGATCCGGTCGAAATCTGCACTGGAGTATTTGGTTATCGGGGTACTGGTGGGGCCTACTATTCCTGCAGCATTCACAAGGATGTCGATCTTTTTGAATTCAGTGAGGATTTGGCCAATGGAGTTCATGACCTGTTCTTCATCACTGATATCGGCAGCATATCCTTTGGTGTTGATGCCTGCAGCTTCGAATTCCTTCACGGTGGTCGTCAGCTTTTCGCTATTGACATCCAGGAGTGCGATCGAAGCACCTTCACGCCCCAGCCTTAGGGCGACCGCTTTCCCAATTCCTTCAGCGCCTCCGGTGACCAGGGCGACCTTATCCTGAAATTTAACCATGATCTTGGATTGATTGATTGCAGCGCTGATTCCTGATTAATATAAAAATAGGAATATTCGGCGTCACAATATGTATATCGATTCTTGATCTTGATTTTGATTTGAAATCATGTATCTAAAGCTTCCCGTAATCTTTCAATGTAATTCTGCAGAATTTTCTATTGGGTCAATTGATCTATGATAAAAAAGGCCGCCACTTCAATGATGGCAGCCTCTGCTGTTTGAAAAGACTTCAAGTGATTGTATTGCTTTGATTCTATAGTTTGATCAATTTCAAGAGTTGCCTGTTATTCCCTGAAACTACCTCCACAAAATAGACCCCATTTATCCCATGTTCGCCGATCCTGAAGTCTGGTGGCATTACCCGCATTTTGAAATTCCGATCTCCCTTATACGTCAAAGGCTTTGATCTGAATCCGATCTTCGATGGAACCTGATAGATATATGTTGAAGTTGCGAATTGATGGATTGGGATGAGCTTTCAATTTCAAGATTCCGATCGATATATCTGTCATGGATGTGTTCAGGTTGGACATGGAAAAAATGCTGCTGGGGATGAAGTTCCTCATGATTTAGGAGAAAAACGTGGTGAAGTACATCTTAGCCCACTTCTTCTACAGTGGCAAAGAAATAAGATTGCATCTTAGGATTCCATAATGCCCAGTCTTTTCACGAGCAGAGACCAGTACGCTCCTTTTTTCATGACATTTCAGGTCATTTCCTGGGTCGATGTATTCGGCCGCAAAATTTATAGGGACATCATGGTCGATTCTTTCAACTTTTGCGTCTGCAATTAAGCATTGACTGTGCATGCTTGGGTGATCAAGACCAACCATCTGCACTGCATCGTCAGAAGCAAAGATGGCCAGCTTCCCGATGCTGTCCTTGACAATCAAGAGGTTTTGAAAATTTCATTATAATCTTTCTTGCCATTCAAAGTTGATGTACTGTTAAAGGAACTTGGGAGCAAATAGATGCTGAGCATGATTTTAGCAATGCTATATTATTGGATCAGAATGATTGTAATCTATTTTTTCAGCGAGCTATCTCCTCAATGATATCTAACATTCAGTGAATAAGAAAACCCCCAATAAAAGGGGGTTTCGTGCCCGGAACAGGAATCGAACCTGCACTTCCTTGCGAAAACCAGATTTTGAGTCTGGCGCGTCTACCAATTCCGCCATCCGGGCATGGGGTGGCAAAATTACCGAAACGCTGTCAAAAAACGTAACTTGAGGGCATCTTAAATTCTCATCATGCTCAAGATCGGCCTGATTCGGGAAGGGAAGACCCCTCCGGACAACCGTGTGGCCCTCACTCCCGCCCAATGTCGGTGGATACACCGAAACTCCCCTGAATTACGCATAGTGGCGCAAACATCTCCCTCACGATGTTTTTCAGATAAGGAATATGCTTTGGCCGGTGTGGAATTGAAGGAAGATATGCATGATTGTGACATACTTTTCGGAATTAAGGAAGTTCCTGTGCCAGAGCTCATCCCGGGCAAGACCTACCTTTTCTTCTCCCATACACGAAAACAACAACCGCATAATCAGGAACTTTTCCGCCAGATCATCAAAAAGGACATCACTTTAATCGATTACGAATGTCTTGAACATGATGATGGCACCCGCATCATCGGTTTCGGTTTTTTTGCCGGGATCGTAGGTGCACATAATGGTATGATGGCTTATGGGAACAGGACAGGAACATACAAACTGGACAGGGTGTTCAAGCAACGCAGCTTTCGTGAACTCATGCATGCCTATTTCGGGCTCAAACTTCCTCATGTCAAGATCGTGGTGACCGGTTCAGGTAGGGTGGCACATGGGGTTCTGGAAATCATGAACCTGATGGGCATACATGAGGTGGAACCTGATGAATTCCTGGAAAGGGATTTCTCCTACCCGGTATACGTTCAGCTCAAGGGTGCCGACCTTTACGTCCACAAGGAAACCGGAAAATATAATCGAGGTGATTTCCATGCTCATCCAGAAGATTACTATAGTCGATTCCGGCCTTATGCTTTCGAATGTGACATTTTGATGAATGGGGTCTTCTGGGATAAGAATAGCCCAAGACTTTTCGAAAAGGAGTTGGTCGGTGACCCTCGTTTCCGCATTCAGACCATCGCGGATATTACGGATGATATGGATGGTTCCATTCCCATCAATTTAGGAGATCAGAAGATGGAGGATCCAATTTATGGTGTGGACAGGAATACTTTGAAGAAGACGGCACCATATCTTCCTGGATCGGTGGACATTATGGCCGTGGGTAACCTCCCCAATGAATTACCTCGAGATGCTTCCCGCTATTTTGGAGAGCAACTCATCAAATTCGTCCTGTCCGATCTCTTAGGTGAACCGGGTGCCGTAATCGAACGTGCGACCATGGTTAAAGGAGGGAAACTCACGGAACCGTACGGCTACCTATCGGCTTATGCCGGGATCTCCTGATTCAGCATTTCAAATAATAATCCTTCATCAATTCCGTGAACTCGGGACTGTATTCCTGATGGCTGTTCGCGATCGTGAGTTGCTTCTTCGACGGCTGTTCAACTGGTTTCCTGCTGAAATGGAGGATGGACCTGAACATCCCATGACCGGGTGTCTGCCTGACCTGCAAGGATTCCGCGAGGTGGAAGTCATGCTTGGCTGCAATCTCGATACATTCGTTTTCCCGTTGGTAAGGCATGAGTATGCCCAAGGAGCCGCATTCGGTCAAGTTGTTTACAGCACACAGGAACAATTCTTCGAGTGACAAGCTGCTGCTATGACGGGCCAGATTGATCTTTTCATGGGGACTGGTCAGTTGGTTCTCGTAAAATGGGGGATTCGTGATGATGAAGTCATATTTTAGTGTAAAAGGATGATCCCGTACATCGCCTTTGATGACGCTACATTTCTCCTTCCATGGACTCCGATGGATATTTTCCTGAAGCTGTTGAAAAGCCTCCTCATCGATCTCGATGCCATGTATCTCCGCATTGGATTTTTGGGCCAGCATGAGTATGAGCAGACCGGTGCCACTACCCAGATCCAAAATGTAACTCAGATCCATTTTTTTTGCAGCGAACCAAGCGCCAAGAATGCTGGCGTCGGTGGTTACTTTCATTGCACACCGCTCCTGGTGAATGATGAACTGTTTGAATTGGAAAAAAGTATTGGGCATGGGGCAGCGTGATAAGGGGAACTCACCATCCGGCACGTGCGGTAGCGCTGACAGATAGATCGGTGAATACTCCGGCCTGGTACTTGTGGTATCCCGTGATCGCGATCATGGCCGCATTGTCCGTGCAGTATTCCAGATCGGGAACGTAAGTCTTCCAATGCATTTTTCTTCCCCATTCCTGCAGCGACGATCGCAATCCTTTGTTGGCAGCCACACCACCCGCTAGGCAAACTTCATGGATGCCTGTCTCGAGTGAAGCCTTCTTCAGTTTTTTCAGCAGGATGGTGATGATCGTCTGTTGAATGGATGCACAGATATCGTTGAGATGTTGATGGATGAAATCCGGATTATCTTTCAGTTGATCTCTCAGGAAATAGAGTATGCTGGTCTTCACTCCACTGAAGCTGAAATCCAGTCCGGGTACCTGTGGCTCGGGGAAATGGAATCTGGAAGGATCGCCGTTCTGCGCATGACGATCTATCAAGGGACCACCCGGATAGGGTAGGCCGAGTAGTTTGGCTGATTTGTCGAAAGCCTCACCGGCCGCATCATCGATGGTTTCGCCCAATACGGTCAGGTCCAGTGGGCCATCACATCTGACGATCTGTGTATGGCCTCCGCTCACGGTAAGGCATAGAAAAGGGAAACTCGGCTTTTGATCTGGAATGAGATTGGCCAGCACATGGGCCTGCATGTGGTGTACAGAGATGATCGGCTTATCTAGTGCCAAGGCGATCGATTTCGCGACACCGGAACCTACCAGGAGACAGCCTATTAGTCCGGGTGCCTGAGTAAAGGCTACCGCATCAATGTCTTTTAGGGAGATCCCCGAACGGCTAACGGCCTGATCCACGACGGGGATGATGTTCTGCATATGAGCCCGGCTTGCCAATTCAGGTACAACGCCACCATATTTCTCATGGACGTCCTGGCCGGCGATGATATTGGAAAGGATGATCCCGTCACGGCACACGGCCGCACTGGTTTCATCACAGGAACTCTCTATGGCTAAAATGTGTACTAATCCAGACATTCCGCCGCTAAGGTAAGGCGGTGACGTCATTTACGGTGATGGTGACCGACTTGTCGGCTTCCGTGCGTACGGGTTCAAAACATACCCTGACCTTCTGGCCAGCGGCAAGTATGATACCTTCTTTTTCTATCAGGGGGTGATATACTTTGCTGTCGTTTCCGTTGATGAGGAACATCGGTTCGCCATTCTGTTGAGCAAGGCCAACTATACCGGAAACTTCATGCTTGCAGGAAGAATGTGGTTTCTCTTTGGTGAATACCACCACGGCGGATGACATGAGAAAGAGGAATGCGGCGTAGATAAGCTTGATCATGGGATTGGATTTACATTGAGTTCGAATAACGGGGCGAACCCCAAAATTGGACCTTCCCATCTATAACGTGCGCAGGAACAAATTATTGCGAAGTTTTCAACACCTTGGTTTGGTACAAAGAATTAGCTTTCCTGACTGAGTGCAAAATTCCAAACCCAGCCCTAATGAAATTTCTAATAAATCATTGTAATAAATTGATTATCATATATATTATAGCCTATAGCCATGGAATCAGTATTCCTGAACAGGACATTTGATGAAGATGGGGAAATTGTTCCCGTTCTATTCCTTGCCTTGGTCAGTCGACCTGGTGGATTTTTACCGTCTATCTGAACTCATTTTGACCGTATCGCGACGACGGGGTCCATCCTCGCGGCAATGACGGCCGGTATGATCCCAGCAAGAATACCGATCAGCACACAGATGCCTATGGCCAATCCCATGATGTTGGGGGATATATAAAATTCGAAGCTGAAGACTTTTGACAAAATACCAGCGAGGGCGATAACGAGCATGAGTCCGATCAGCCCTCCAATGATGCAGATGAAGGCGCTTTCCAGCAAAAATTCCATCAAAATGGTCCCTTTCTTAGCGCCGATGGCTTTTTTCAATCCGATGAATGGCGTACGTTCCCGAACGGTAACAAACATGATATTGGCGATACCGAAGGTGCCAACAACGAGGCTGAGGAGTCCGATCAACCATCCACCCAGGCTGACGTTGGCGAATAGCGCACTTACGGCCTTGCTGAAATCGCTGATGGCATTGAGTGCAAAATTATCTTCTTTTCCAGGCCCCAACCGGCGAATGGAGCGCATGGCTCCTTTCAATTCGTCACTGAGCGCATCGGATGGGATATTATCAGGTCCCTTCACGATGATCTTCGGACTATTCCATCGCTCATCGAAGAGTTGTTGTTTCATGAGGCGGTAGGATAGGATGATGCATTTGTCGAAATTCCATCCGCCGATCAGACTGCTCCCTTGTTTTTTGACGACCCCGATGATGGTCGCTTTCGATGCCCGCAATTGAACCTGCTTCCCGATGGCATTCTCTGCAGTGCCGAATAGGTCCGTCGCATTCTCGTAGCCGATAACGATGTTCGCTGTGCCCCTCTCGAATTCCATCGGATTCAGGTAACGACCATAGACTATTTCCACATTCTGTATGTGATCGAAATCTTCGGTGACACCGTGGTATGTCACATTTTCCAACTGATTGCTACCGTATTGTACGGTCGATCCAGCGCTGAAATTATAGACGATATAGGTTTTAATGTCCAGTTTTTCCTTCAGCTGTTTTGCTTCCAATAAGGTTGGTGTCGGCCGGTTGATATATTTCCACCATGGATATTCGGCTCCTCCCTTGTAATCGAATTTGTCAATGTACACCGTGTTCGTGCCGAGGGACTTGACACCATCTTGGATGTTTTTCTCCAGACTCTTCACGGTTGAAAGGACCCCGATGATGCAGAAGATGCCAATGGTCACTCCGAACAAGGAAAGGAAGGTCCGGAGTTTATTCTTCTGGATCTCGCCGATGGCCAGTTTGATGGTGGACTTGAGGATCTCTATGGTCTTGCGCATGTCTGTTAGGACAAGGGTCGTACATGACTTGCCCTAACCAAATGTAAGGTTAATTGCAGATAAGCCGGAACTCACTTGGATCTGATTGCCACGACGGCATCCAACCTGGAGGCAATGGAAGCGGGAATGATCCCTGCGAGAACTCCGATGAGAATGCAGATGCCTATGGAGAGACCCAGCAGGCTGAGGGAAATGAAAATGGGGAAACCTGCAATCCCACTTGCTATCAGCGTGAGAATATATACCAGGATGACCCCGATGATTCCACCCAATATACAGATGAAGGCGCTTTCCAACAGGAATTCGGCAAGGATGGTGACACGTTTGGCGCCGATGGCTTTTTTGAGGCCGATCACCGGGGTCCTTTCACGCACGGTCACGAACATGATGTTGGCGATGCTGAATGCACCGACAATGAGGCTCAGCAATCCGATGAACCACCCGCCCATATTTACGGATCCGAAAAAGCTGCTAATCTGCTTACTGAAATCGGAGATGGCGTTCAGCGTGAAATTGTCCTCATCCATGGGACGGAGTTTCCTCACGCTGCGCATCACCCCTTTGAGTTCATCTTTGAGGGCATCCACGGATACATTGGGTTTGCCCTGAACAATGATGATCGGGTTAGCATATTTTTCTTTGTACATCAACTTGAAAAAGCGATAGGACATGAGGATGGTCTTGTCGAATTCCCAACCGCCAAGCATGCTTTTTCCTTGTTTCTTGATCACGCCCACAACGACTGCATACCTTTCCTTGAGTTTCACTTCCTTGCCCAGGGCTTTCTCGGGGCTGCCGAATAAATTCTCTGCATTTTCATAACCGATGACGATGGAGGGCAACCCGTTCTGGTAATCGAACGTATTGAGGTCACGCCCATACTGGATCTCATAAGGTTGGATCTTGGCGAAATCTTCCGAAAAACCGTGATAGGTGATCCCTTGCAACACGGCGTCCCCGTATTCGATATTGCCGTTGCTGTTCATGTTGAAGGATATGTTGTTGACCGCGTTGGATTTTTTGTGGATCAATTCCATTTCCTCGTATTTGGGTTCGGGGCGGTTGACATATTTCCACCAGGGATAATCCGGTCCGCCGGAATAGTCCCATTTGTCTATATAAATGGAATTGGAGCCCAAGGATTTGATCTCATTCTGGAGATTTCGTTCCAAACTGGTCACCAGGGAAAGCACACCGATGATGCAGAAGATGCCAAAACTCACGCCGAGCAGGGAAAGGGTAGTGCGGAGTTTGTTGTTCCTGAGTTCGAGTACGGCCAAACGAAAACTGTTCCCGATGATCTTGAGCGTTCTGCGCATGGCGCGAAGTTACCTCTTCGGTGCTCAGATCCCTTGTATTTGGGAAAAGTGGGCATAGAGAAGGACGAACGGGGTAACCGATGGTCAACTTGCCTTTCACTTCGTGCTGTGCTGCGGAAAGCGTAATTTCGCACCCTTTGAACGGCCTTGCCCGGTTAGTTTAGGGCACCCCATCCATGAATAAATTTGATTCTGAAATTCATAAGCGGAGGACCTTCGCCATCATTTCCCACCCTGATGCCGGTAAAACTACCCTGACGGAGAAATTCCTGCTTTTTGGCGGTGCCATCCAGACGGCTGGTGCGGTCAAGAGCAATAAGATCAAGAAACACGCCACTAGCGACTTCATGGAGATCGAGAGGCAGCGTGGGATCAGCGTGGCTACCAGTGTGATGAGCTTTGAATATAAGGGCGTACTCATCAACCTGCTGGATACCCCCGGACACAAGGATTTTGCCGAAGACACCTATAGAACCCTAACTGCCGTAGACTCCGTCGTATTGGTCATCGATTCCGTCAAAGGGGTGGAGGAGCAGACCCGAAAGCTGATGGAGGTTTGCCGTATGCGTGATACACCGGTCATCGTCTTCATGAATAAATTGGATCGGGACGGACAACCGCCTTTCGACCTGGTCGATGATGTGGAAAAGGAACTGAACATCCACCTCCATCCGCTGAGCTGGCCTATAAACAATGGCAAGGAGTTCAAGGGGGTATATAACCTTTACGATAAAAGCCTTCTTCTATTCAATCCCAATCAAAAGGCTACTGAAGAGGACATGGTTCCCATCGGGGACCTGTCGGATCCGCTGCTGGCCAGAATGGTTGGTGAAAAGGATGCCGCACAACTCCGGGAAGATGTGGAATTGATAGAGGGTGTATATGGGGCATTCGAAAGAGGACCATATCTGGCGGGTAAGACTGCACCGGTATTCTTCGGTAGTGCCATCAATAATTTCGGTGTCAAAGAACTTCTGGATTCCTTCATACGCATTGCTCCAGAACCCCGAAGCAGGGAGACCACAAAGAGGGTGGTGGAAGTGGCGGAAGATAAACTCAGTGGTTTCATATTCAAGATCCACGCCAACCTGGATCCCAAACATCGTGACCGTATCGCTTTCATGCGTGTCTGTTCCGGGCGGTTCGAAAGGAATAAATATTATCATCATGTACGCCTTGAGAAAGAGGTACGATTCAGCAACCCGTACAGTTTTCTGGCTCGCGACAAGGACGTGATAGATGAGGCATTCCCGGGTGATGTGGTTGGCCTCTTTGATACCGGAAACTTCAAGATCGGCGATACATTGACCGAAGGGGAGGATTTCTACTTCACCGGCATCCCCAGCTTTTCCCCTGAGATCTTCAAGGAAGTGGTGAACAAAGATCCGATGAAGACGAAGCAACTCGAAAAAGGGCTCCTTCAATTGACAGATGAAGGGGTCGCCCAACTATTCACTCAATATGGTGGCAACCGGAAGATAATAGGATGTGTCGGCGAACTCCAGTTCGAAGTCATACAATACCGCCTGCTTCAGGAGTATGGGGCTTCCGTGCAATTCAACAGCCTTCCCTTTTACAAGGCTTGCTGGCTGACGGCGGAAGACAGAAAAAAACTGGATGAATTCATCCGTTTCAAAACGGCGAACATCGTCGAAGACAAGGATGGGCACCTCGTTTACCTGGCCCAAAGCCAGTGGTTCCTCAATACGGAGATCGCCAACAACCCCGGTATAGAGTTTCACTTCACTTCGGAGATCCACAAATGAATGAGCAGATTGTTTTGCTTTCTGACTCAGATTCTGCCATCCATTAAATCAAGGATCCACTGTTTCCTACATAATTCCAGGGCGTGACCGCCTTCAGTTCTTTTTTTATCGCTGGCTTGACCTTTAGGCTGTCGATGAAGGCGTGGATCGTTTTTTTGCTTATGGCTTGATTTCCCCTGGTAAGATCTTTCAAAGCCTCGTATGGATTGGGATATTTCTCGCGACGGAGTATGGTCTGAATGGCTTCTGCCACCACGGCCCAGTTGGATTCCAGGTCCGCATGAATGGCCGTCGGATTGAGCACAAGTTTACCCAGGCCTTTGTCTATGGATCTCAGGGAAAGGATCGTATGTGCAAAGGGTATGCCCACGTTTCGGAGTACGGTACTGTCGGTAAGATCCCTCTGCAAGCGGGAGACAGGAAGTTTTGCTGAGAGGAATTCTAAAAGGGCATTGGCGATGCCCAGGTTGCCTTCCGCATTCTCAAAATCGATCGGATTGACTTTATGAGGCATGGCCGAAGATCCGACCTCACCTTTGCGGACCTTCTGACGGAAGTATTCCATGGAAATGTATGTCCATACATCTCGGCAGAAGTCGATCAGGATGCTGTTGATGCGTTTCATCGCATCAAAATGGGCAGCGAGATTATCATAATGTTCAATCTGGGTTGTGTATTGCTGCCGTTGTAGACCGAGTTTATCATCACAGAAAGCATTAGCGAATTGGCGCCAATCTGTTTTGCTGAAAGCCGCCACATGAGCATTGAAATTTCCTGTGGCTCCTCCGAATTTGCAGGAATATGGAATGGCATTCATGAGTTTCAATTGCTGCTCCAGTCTTTCCACGAATACCATCACTTCTTTTCCCAATGTTGTCGGGGAAGCCGGTTGGCCATGAGTTCTCGCCAGCATGGGGATCTTCATCCACGATCTGGAGAGTTTTCTCAAGGAGAGGGACAGCGTGCTCAGGGATGGGTAATATTCATTTTCTAAGGCTTCTTTCCATAGAAGAGGTATGGCGGTATTGTTGATGTCCTGTGAGGTCAGTCCGAAATGTATCCATTCCTTCAAATGGGAAAGTTTGAGCGATTCCAGATTCTGCTTGATGAAATACTCCACTGCCTTCACATCATGATTTGTTACCCTTTCCAGGTTCTTGATTTCTACAGCCTTTTCCTCGCCGAATTGCTCATATAGTGCACGAAGTGCTTTGATCTGCTGGGCCTTCAGTGGGAAGAATCTTTTTTCCGATAAGGCTATGAAGTATTCGACTTCTATTCGGATGCGGTAGCGGATCAGGGCCAACTCAGAGAAATATTGATCCAGATGCTGAAGTTGGAGGCGGTATCTCCCATCTATGGGTGATATGGCGGTAAGCGGACTGAGGCCCATGTTGAAACGGTTTTCGGGTCCGATTGGCCGGACCCTGGTGATCGATGCGTTCTTTCTTACCGGTAACGGATTTTGCCGTAGGTTTGCGCGCAAAATTACAGTAAAGCCATTGGATAGGAAAATCAGGGTGGGGGCGGTCAGTTATCTGAATACCAGGCCGTTGTTGTATGGCATTGCTCATGAAGCGGTGAAAAGCAGGATGGACCTCATCTTGGACTATCCATCCGCGTTGGCCCGCATGCTCCTGGAGGATGAAATCGATGTTGGTCTGATCCCGGTTGCGATACTGCCAAACCTGAAGGAGCATCACTTGATCTCCGATTATTGCATAGGCTCCCGTGGGAAGGTCACTTCCGTCGGCATTTTCAGTGAACGACCACTGACAGAGATCCGAACAGTGCTGCTGGATTATCAGTCTCGAACATCCGTTGCCCTGGCTCGCATCCTGTTGAAAGAATACTGGAACTCAACGGCGGTTTGTGAAGACACACAGGGTGAGGAATACCTGCATCGTATCGGCGGAGATGTAGCCGGTTTGGTCATTGGCGACAGGGCATTGGATCTGGTTAAAACATCTACATACCAATACGATCTGGGTGAAGCCTGGAAACTCCATACTGGATTGGATTTCGTTTTCGCCGCATGGGTGTCCAACAAACCGATTGATCCGGTTTTCATCAAAGAATTCAATTCGGCCAACGCTTTGGGACTAGATCGGTTAGAGGAAGTGATACGCAGTACTGGCGAAACACGTCATGATCTGCATCAATATTATACCAAGCATATCAGTTACCTTTTGGATGCTGATAAAAAAGCGGGTATGGAATTATTCCTCCAAAAAGTCAGGGCATTTTCTGAACAGGCCTGATCGTCAATGATAAAAAGCATCAGCTCCATTGCAGAGATGTGAAGGATACCTCAATAAAATAATCTTGCTTTCGTATCGTGGAGGTATTTCATCGTGTTCTCATTCAATGGGGTGTGCTTTTCGGAACCGGGAATCGCCAATGTATCTTTCCAGCCTTTTGACCATCCTGATAGATCGAATCCTGTCTTCAGGAGGTATTCCCCAGACCAGAGAATCGCCGTAGACCAGAAATAGCGTTTGGGCAGGTAACGCCAGGCCACCTTGGATTTGTTCAGCCACATCATCCTCAGTTTCTCTTTTTTCGTTGTCCTTCCCAAGGGAGATTCCTTGTGCAGCATCACCACTTTATCGCTGTACATGATGGAGTATCCTGCGTCGAGGATGCGAAAACCGAGATCATATTCCTCCATGCCATAAAAAAAATCTTCAGGGTAGTATCCTACTTTTTCCAGAACAGGCCTGCGTATGGCATGTGCTCCTCCGGCAAAGTAGTAGGTCAGGAATTCATGTTTATCCTTGTATGCATCATAATTTTTGTGTGGCAGCGCATTTTTCTGCATCTGCAGGTTTTCGAAATAGAGGACCTTGAAGGACACGATCGCCCTGGGTCTACCGCCGTCCAGTATGTTGAATAGCTGGACGAGGTTGCGCAGGCAATCCGCATTTTGTAATTCAGCATCGTCGTCCAGCATGATGATCAGCGGTGCGCTACCTTGAGCAATGGCATGGTTACGTCCACGGGCGACACCCAGATTAGAAGATGACTCCAGATATCGGAAAGGAATGTTCGGTTGTGTTTCCAGATAAGCTTTGACTCCTGAATAATCCGAAGTGGAAGCATTGTTCAGTATGATCACTTCTTCAAGCAGTTCAGCTGCGTTTTCCAGTCCGGCTATATTTTTAGCCAGTTCCAGCATCTCCTGTGGCCGGTTATAAGTGATGATGATGAAACTGAGGGGTTTCATGGATTTACAATTTTGATCATGGATTCAATCAAGAGCCTCCAGTGCTGCTCGAATTCCTGAATGCCAAAATGCAAGCTCGCATAATTCATGTTGTTGGCCTGAATTTTCTCAAGCAGTTCCGGTTCCTTATTCGCTTGTTGGAGAAATTGTACTCCTTCCAAAACGATCTTTTTCTCATCATGGACATTGCTGAAGAGCCATCCGTTCCCGTATGGGGCTACATGTATCGGGATGTCTCCGACAGGAGTGGCGATGATTGCGCACCCTCTGGCCATGGCCTCCATGACCACCATCGGGAAACCCTCTTCTGTGGATGTGATCATCAGTATATCTGCAGATCGGTAAACTTCGTCCATGATGCTGAAGTCAGAAACATTACCGTAATACCGATCCTGTACATCTTTGCCATTTCGCAGACCTTCGTCCACAGCACCCAAATAGGATACCTTAACCGGAAGGCCGATCGACCTGCTGGCCCTTGCGATGTCATCCACCAGGTACACCCTTTTCTCCTTCGTTCCCCTGCCTGCATAAACGATGTGCAAATACCCTTTTTGGGTGAGTCTGATCAGAGGTTGTTGGGGGAGGAGGATGCCGTTGCCTATGTAGAGAATCCTTTCACCGAAGGAACGGGGTATGCCGTAACGTTCATAGAGATTCAGATGATCCATGATCCTGTTCCTGCTGATCATGACGGTCGTCCTATAAAAATTGAGGAAGGGGATCCTTATGTAGGAGAAACTGTTCAGGGAATGGATGAGTTCGATCTGTGGCACGGTTTCCGGTAACCAGCGGCTGATCTTATAGGCGAAATTGCATTGACCGTTCAGTACGACACATGATGTACTCTGTTTTCTTATCCAATGACTGATGCGACCTCTCATTACCAGATTTCTCCAGTATGCCGTTCTGTCATCCGTTTCCCTTGAAATATCGAGTACTTTATGCCCACTTCTTTCGAATTCCGACCTGAAGCCTTCGTTCTGTGCCTGTCGTGTGAATATGATGATCGCTTTCCGGTCTGGGAATGCGTTTGCCAGTTGAGCATGCACTTTTTCGGCGCCGCCGGTATGCCAGAATGGAAAGAAGAACCAGATATCGTATTCACCTAGATTCTCTTCGTGAGTGGCACGCCAGCGCCCCCAGGCCACAAAGGGGAGGATGAACAGGTCCTCGATCCTTCTCTTCCATATGAGTAAATGGTATCTCATCTCGGGTCCATCCCATTTTTCCATTTCTTCAGGTAGCCCTTCCCGTAATCAGCGAAGGAGTTCAGTCCGGTCTTCAGGACGATGGAGTTCCAGTTGCCTCGTCTTGCTTCATTCCATGCAAAGCGGAGTTTTGTATCGGCCAGTTTGAAGAATACGTTACGCTGCCGTTGCCTGGTGAAGGAGCGGGGCTGTATGCGATGGAGAAGCAGAGGCTCTTCGATTTTGTGTATGATTTTCCCGTCGGCGATCATCCTGAGCCAAAGGTCATAATCTTCGGCCTGCTTTTGACTTTCCAGATATTTGAAAGCTTTGAGCATTTCAGTTCGGGCCATGATGGAGGGGTGTGCAATACAATTGTTCAAAGGCAGGAATTCCCGGATAGAAGATTCCGTCATGTGCTCCCTGTCTTCTTTCCAGTAACCGGTGGAGTTACCGTCGGCATCCACCAGATTGACCACACAGGCCACTACATCCACGTATGGATGCTCATCCAGATAGTTGACTTGGAGCAGGAGCCTTTCCGGAAGGGAGATATCGTCCGCATCCATGCGAGCTACATATTCCGTGGAAGCCAATCCGATTCCCAGATTCAATGTGTATACGATCCCTTTGTTGTATTCATTTTGAACATATCGAATCCTGGGATCGTTGAAACTTCGGATGATCTCCTGGCTTTCATCCGTGGACCCATCATTGATGATGATGAATTCGAAGGCATCAAAGCTCTGTTCCAGCATGCTTTTTATGGCTTCTCTGAGGAATGCCGCTGCATTGAACACGGGCATCACTATGCTGACTCTGGGGTGAGGCATGACCACAAGTTAATTAATCTTGGGATGCTGAAATACGTTCGACAACAGGTTTCAGCAAGTTGCTCCAATGATAGTAATCGAAGAATCTTTCCGGAATCGAACCGGGATCGGTAAGTGCCTCAACGATCTTTTTACAAAAGTTGTTGACATCGTCGTTTCCAATATGCAGTTTGGAGCCGGCCATCCGGATGTCAATACCTTCAGCGGAATGTGGACTGCAGACAACCGTCAATCCCCAGGACAATGCTTCCAAGACTTTCACTTTGATCCCACCGCCTTGGTTTACCGGGCTGAGGAAAATATCAGAAGCAAGATAATAGTCCGCTACGTCTTCTACGAGACCAGCGTATATAAAGGTATCGTGACGGAGTTCTTCAAGGTCTCTGAAACCGGGTTTGATGTTCCTGCCTGTTACAAGAAGGCGGAATGGCTTTTTGAGCATGGTATTCAGCAATGGCAACATTTCCTTCACCATCCAACGTAAGGCTTTTGCGTTTGGAAAATAGTCCAGGGTGCCATTGAAGTAAAGTATGGTAGTTTCATCCGGGATGCCATGCTGTCGCCCGATTCGTTCCCTTGCAGCGTGGCGTTCGGATTCATCAGGTGTTTTTTCACGCGTCAGCCCATAGGGTAATACCATGCAACGTTTCGGGTCGGATCCAAATATCCTGATGGCTTCATGCAGGTCATTTTCAGTTTTATATAAGTTCAGGTCTGCATTTCTATGCACTTTACCTTCAAGCCATCGCAAGATCGGCCACCACCATCTATTCATTTCACGGAATCTCTGGAATTCTATGTTATGGGAGTGTGATATCAGAAAAATGCCATGGCGTTTCTTCAGCCAGATGGCTATCAATCCATAGTAGGGGTGTTCGAGAATGAGATGAGTGTAGGCGCCTTTTTTTGCAGTGACAACAATTTTTCGCCAGGCAAATGGGTTCAAAACTTGTGAACGTCCTATGGGGAGTTCGGGCCTTAGTTCATAAGGTTCATTGCCGGCCGGGGTATTATCTGATGAGCAAAGGCAGGTGAGTGGGAAATGTACGGAAAGATATCTGTTGAATTCAGCGATTCCTTTTTGGCCGCCGAACCGGGCTGGCAGCACTTTGTACCAGACGAGGCTGAGCAGTTTCGTCATATTGTCTTTCCTATCTCCCTCTTGTTCCTTTTCCATTCCAGAAAAATACCTGCGGCCAATAGAAGTAATAATAATACTTGGGTAATCGAAGTGATGCGTCTGCCTGCGATATATGAAGCGGGTTCAAACCTGAATTCAATGTTGTGTTCTCCAGGTGGGACGGGAAGACCTCGAAGTACATAATTCACTTTGACAATGGAAGTTTCCTTGCCATCAATGAAGGCTTTCCATCCCCGGTCGTAGTAGACCTCACTGAATACGGCGAACTGGTCACCTGTTGTTTTTACGACATAATTCAATTTGTCGTTGTCGAATTTTGAGAGTTTGATGCTGGATGCACTATCCCATTTGGGTGAGTTCGGAACCTTCGACTTGAAGCTCTCCTGGACGATAGCGGTTGAAGAAGGGTCGAAGTCGTCAAGTGCTTTCATTTCTTCTCTTGGATTCTTCACCCATCTGATCTCCTTGACCAGCCAGACATGCCCCAATGCCCCGGGATTGCGTTGTGCGATCGGCCGACCGGATGAATCAGCATTGATGATATATTTAGTATTGAGCATGTCGATCACTCTCTGATTTATACCTTTTTGCGTGAATTGATTTTCGATCAGATCTTGATATATGCTCAATTTTGCCGCATGATAGCCGCCAATGGATTTATGATGGTAAGAGGTGATGGCATCGTTGAAAACGTCCTGGGTCAGGTTCAGTACCCGATAGTCAGGGTCGGTATCTTTTTTGATGGCAAGGTCGGCATCTGTGGGGGTAAAGACGTTCTCTGATTCCTCCTTGTCCAGGAAATTGTCGTCACTGAGGTATCTTTTGCCTATGGGTACAAGGTCGATCAGGCAAAGCAATATTAGGCTACCGGCCACCCAACTTGCTTTGATGCGTTGTTTCAAGAAAAGGAAAAGAAGTCCGAATCCCGCTGCGGCGAATAACAGGGAACGGATCAGATCCTTTCCGAACAAGGACTTTCTGTCTGCGAGGACAGCGCTCACGATATCTTTTCCGAAAGTAGGATCGTTGGGATTGATCTTTGAAAGTTGATCCTGTATGCTTCTTTCCATCCCGCTACGATAGTCAAAACCCAAGTACAAGGCTCCCAGGAAAAGGAAGAGGCCGGCAGTGATGATCCCGGCAAGTCTCAGTTTCTTCCCATTCTCTTCTTTGCTGTTAGTGCCATAAAGTATGCTGTTCAGGGTAAGTACGGCAACAACGGGAAAAGCAAATTGAGGGATGACGAGGGAGAAAGCCGGTGAACGGAATTTATTGTACATCGGAAGATGTTCGAAGAGGAATGCATTGAAGACGCCGAAATTCTTTCCCCAGGACATCAATAAAGCCATCACACTTGCTCCAAGTAGCCACCACTTGTGTTTCCCTTCAAGGTATATCATGCCCAGAATGAATAAAAGGCAGAATATGGCACCTAAGTAAACCGGACCGGAGGTGAAGGGTTGGTTACCCCAGTATGAAGAGAAACTGCCATAAAGTTGGTTGGCGAATTGTTGGGGTAGATTCTTTTCCTGCATCGTCTGGACCAACTTGGAATCCTCACCAAGTGGCTGCGAAGCGCCACCGTATATGTTCGGGACGATCATGGTAAAGCTTTCCAATACTCCATAACTCCAGCGGAATGCATAGCTTGTATCCAGTCCTGTTGATGCGGGCTTGGACGAAATGCTATCGTTTATATTCAGTGGGGCCTGTCCTCCTCTTATGGTGGCTTTCGAATAATCATAAGTGGTGAAAAGCATCACCGCATTGGTAAGCAGGCCTATGCCGCCGGCCACCAGGACCACTGCGATGGCAGCAAACATCTTTTTGAATTCTTTTCTTCTCACCCACATGATGATATAGGAAAGAGTCAGAAAAAAAGCGATGATCACAAAGTAATAGACCACCTGATAGTGATTATGCGACACGAGGATCGCTGAAAATAATCCTGTCAGTGCCGCTCCAAGCCAATAACGTCCTTCATATGTCATGATCAGAGCACCCACCAGGGCGGGGATGTATGCTGTGGAGAGCATCTGTGTGTCATGCCCCGCGGATATGATGACCGGGTTGAAGGTGGAATAAGCATATCCCAGTGCGCCCAGTACGGCCAGCCAGGTATCAACACCCAAAACAAGCGCTAAAAAATAGAATCCCAAACAGGCGAGTATGAAGAAGCGGAAAGGCTTGGGTATGAAGAGTGAGAAGGCCTCGTTCAAGTAATAAGGCAAAAGATTGTTATTGTTGGTAGCGATCTGGAATCCGGGCATGCCGCTGAACAAGGATGTCGTCCAAAGTGGGGCTATGCCGTCATGTTTTTCCGCGTAATCATGAATGTCCTTGCTCATGCCGTTGAAGTGAACGATATCACCCTGTTGGAGAACCTTTCCCTGGAGGGCTGGCTTGCAATAGATCAGGGCGACGATAATGAAGATGGCGATCGCCGCCAGATGGGGGAGGATTGTCTTCAGTTTCAGGTTCTTCATGAGACTGTTTCGGTTAAGGAGGCAAATTAAGGGTATTTCCTGATTAACGGTAGCGGGGTGGGCGGTGCCTGGGGTATCAAGTGTGTATGTATCCTATGTTAAACGGGAGTGACAAAATCACCTTGATTGCGAGTGTTTATTTGGAAGAACAGGATCCATAATAGATGACTTTTACTGAAAAGCCTTCCTGAAATAAAATGTGTTCAAGATAGATTCGAAAAGCTTTCGACTGTCGCAGAAAATGGCCACATCACCCCCTTGTTTTCCTTACTAATGCAGCTACCACTTTATCGATGGGCAGGGTGACCGCCTCCGGGTTGAATTGTTCCCAGTCGATGAATCGGAAAGTCTCGGTCTCCCCCCGTTGTCTGTATACCTCCATTTCCCGTTCATCGAAATCGAATGGTTTATTGCGTAATGGCGCTCGGATCGGTTCACGAGCATGAGCGTAGTAATATATGGAGAGTATCTGATGTTCAGGATTGAAAGCGGACATCTGGAAGAAATCCGTCGTGTACAAATGCTCGCCGATGCTGACGGCAAGGTCCATCTCTTCTTTGAACTCGCGAATGAGGCAATCCCTTGTCCCTTCCCCGAACTCGAGCCCTCCGCCGGGGAATTTGGTGAAATAATCACCCCGAATGTATTCGTCACTCACCAGAACCTGACCAGATTCATTCAGGAGTATGCCGTACACTCTTACGCTGACCATGATCTTTCGTTTATTGACAGGGAAATCAGAACCATTTCTTTTTCATGAAATACCCTGCCATGATCAGAGAGACGACGATGGCAAGGATGATGGGTACATAAAAGGCGTGGGGTTTGTCCTGATAGGGTATCGGAACATTCATTCCATATATGCTGGCAACGAGGACTGGAAATTGCAGGATAATGGTGATGCCCGCTAATCTTTTCAGGATGAGGTTCTGATTGTTGGCGATGATACTGGCAAAGGCGTCCATCGTGGAGGATAGGATGTTGGTATAAATATTGGCCATCTCCAATGCCTGTGACATATCTACTATCTGATCGTTCAGAAACTCCCTTTCATCCTCATTGAGTTTTAGGAAATTTGTTCTTTCCAGTTTGATCAGCAAGAGTTCGTTCGCTCGTATCGCCGTGACGAAATAGACCAGACTTTTCTGGATGCGCATCAATTCCAGCAATTCCTCATTCCGACTGGATTCGTAGAGTTTCTGCTCCAGGATATTCCGGCGGTGGTTGATCTCCTTGAGGTATTCCATGAAAGTCTGGGTGACCTTTTCGAAGATCTTGAGCAGCATCATGCTCCTCTTGTCCGGATGCCGGTTCTGGAAGGTGTTCAGGAATTTTTTGATGGCGCCATTCTCGAATGAGTTCACCGTGACGATCTGGTTGTGGGTGAGGATGATGCAAATGGGGATAGTTATGTAGAATGCGTCGCTGTCGTTGAATGAATTGTTCTCCGTAGGGGTTTTGATGACCACCATGCGCACGTTATCCGAGATCTCAAATCGAGGCCGTTCGTCAATATCCAGGGAGTCCTGCAGGAATTCTATCGGGATATCGAGTTGCTCGGAAACCATCGTGAATTCCTCATGCTTCAGGGGAGGAAGGATATTCACCCATGCGCCATTCTCGGGTTTGTCGATCTCCGTGGTGACGCCGTTGATATTCTTGAAGAGTTGTATCATGGATGCTACCTTCCGTTAGTTGAAGTTCGGGGGTGGGTTTCCGATGGTTCGCAAAGGTAAGTAACGGGTATTTAAAAACAACACTTCATCTCAAGGGGTCTTGAGGTTGATCTCGCCTTCATAAACAAGTGTGGTTGGCCCTACCAGCCATATGTTCTGGAATCCATGCTCGGCGACCCTTTCGAACTCAACGGCAAGTTTGCCGCCTTGCGTCACCACATCAACCTGATTGAATCCATTGTCGTTGTGAGCAGCCATCAATGCACTCGCGGTCACTCCCGTACCGCAACTCAGTGTCTCTGCTTCAACACCCCGCTCATAGGTTCTGACGTATATCGTATGGCTGTTCAAATTCTGTACGAAGTTCACGTTGATCCCCTCTTCCATGAATTCCTTGCTGCTTCGTATCGCGCGACCTTCTTTGGTGACATCATGCGACTTGATATCGAAAACGAATTTCACATAGTGAGGGGACCCTGTGTCCACTATGAAATGCTCATTAGCGTGACGGACACTATTGACATCTTTCAGCTTTAGCCTGACAGTACCTTCGAGTTCTATCTCGGCTTCATGTGGTCCGTCGGAGGCGAGGAATTCAAATTTTTCTTTGTGCATGCCGACCCGATGAGCGAAACTTACGAGGCAGCGACCACCATTTCCGCACATGCTGCCCAAATTGCCGTCAGAGTTGAAATAAGTCATTCGGAAATCGTACCCGGGAGTATTACCCAGAAGGATGAGGCCATCTGCGCCGATGCCGAATCTGCGATCACAAAGAGATCTGATCTGTTCGGGTTTCAGACTATCGAATTTGCTTTCACGGTTGTCAATGATAATGAAATCGTTACCGGTGCCTTGATACTTTGAGAAAGGTAGGTTCATGTCGATCGCCAATGCCGCAGGGGTAGGGTTTTGTTGCGTATGGGTGCGCTAAATTACCGAACCTTTCGGGAATTCCATTTACCTGCATGCTCAGAATTCACAATTCAGGGGATTTTCTCGATAACGTCAAGGCTTTTTGCGATCAAGGAAGATACGGCATGTGGTGGATTTTTAGAAAATGTCATGTTCACCCTATCCGACACGATGGCGTTGAGGGACAGGCAATGGTGACCAAGCAATCTCCCCAAACCATAGATCGCCGAGGTTTCCATTTCGAAATTCGCGATACGATGTGGCCCGAACCTGAATCCGGAGAGTTGATCGTTCAGATCCGGATATTTCAAGGGAAGCCGCAGGATACGTCCCTGTGGTCCATAGAATCCTGGACAGGTGGCTGTGATGCCTTTATGGTATTCCGGTCCAAAATGCTTTAAAAGGGAAGCGCTGGCCCCGAAAAGATAGGGCATGGATACCTGCTGTTCAAAATGGGTCTGTTGCAGGAAGGCCTGGATCAATTGCTGCTCCTCTTGATTATTCTGCATGCGGTAGAAATGCAAAAGATTGTCCAGCCCCAGTCCATGTGTGCCTGCGACCATTCCGTCCAGGGGTATATCGCTTTGCAGGCTGCCAGAAGTGCCAAATCTGAATACCTGCAGTGAGGTCAGTACTTTTTTGATCATGCGGGTCTCTAAATCTATGTTGACCAGCGCATCTATCTCATTGAACACGATATCAATATTGTCGGGGCCTATGCCTGTGGATATGACTGAAATCTTTTTCTTGCCGATGCTTCCCGTATGGGTGATGAATTCACGGTGCTGGTGTCTGTGTTCTATCTTGTCGAAATGCCGCGAAACCATGTTGACACGATCAGGATCGCCCACGAAAATTACCACAGGGGCTAATTCTTCAGGCCTCAGGTTAAGGTGGTATACAGCCCCTCTTTTATTGATGATGAGTTCAGATGTTGCGATGGCACGCATGGGTAATTTATATGAAAGTTATGCCGATGCGGTTCATTTTCAGCAGGGCGTGATTTACTTTCGGAATTAGGGCGTAAAATACTATTTTTGCGAGGCATGCCGGGAGTTTGAGTTCCTGGCGTCAAATCCGGTACCGTGGCCGAGTGGCTAGGCAGAGGTCTGCAAAACCTCGTACAGCGGTTCGAATCCGCTCGGTACCTCTTGGCGAAGGGCATCCACCTTCGCTTTTTTATTCAGATGATATGCAACGATATGCGCACCTTTCCAAATGGGTCAGCCTAGCCGCATTTATGGTGCTGGTTGCTTCCTGTTTCATGACCTGGACCCACCATGCAGATATCGGTATGGATTTCACTGCTTTCTTCTCTCAGAAAAACATGTACGGAAAGCCGGGAAAGTTCCTGCTGTTCATGGCTTTGATCAGTACAATTTGTTCATTCCTCTCCCTTTTGTGGCTGAAGCGATTGGCCCTTTTCTGTACGGCTATGAATCTGGCATATGCCGTCAAGTCTTTCATCCTTTTCTCATCCTGTTATGGAGGATATTGCCCTGAAAAAAGGATCGGCATCTGGTTGATGATGTTGTCCGTAATCTTCCTTTTCCTGGCTGCGATATTCCCACAAGGAAAGGTAAATGCACAACGGGCTGAAGCCTCTTGATCGGATGTGTCCAGATCAGTTCCTTCTTCTTATTTTTTCTGTGTTTTTGCCCAGTTGTCTTTCAGGGTGACTGTCCTGTTGAAGACAGGCCTGCCTTCCTGACTGAGCATATGGTCGGGAGTGAAGTAACCTTTACGAATGAATTGATAGAATTCCCCTGCTCGTGCCTGGGAAAGCGAAGGTTCCAGCCATGCGTGGCGGATGACCTGAAGGGAATCTGGATTGAGGTGTTCCTTGAAGTCACCATCCTCACTGGCGGGGTCTTCCATCTTGAACAGGCGGTCGTACAGCCTCAGTTCCGAACCTATTGCATGAGGAACGGAGACCCAGTGAATGGTCCCTTTCACATTGATGCCGGAATGATCACTTCCGCTACGGGTTTCCGGAAGGTAGGTGCAATGTACTTCAATGACTTTGCCGTCGCCATCCTTCACGCATCCCTCACATTGAACGATGTAGGCATTCTTAAGCCGAACCATCTGACCAGGCGCAAGCCTGAACCATTTCTTGGCAGGCACTTCCATGAAGTCTTCGGCTTCGATCCAGAGTTCGCGGCAGAACGGAAGCTCACGTACGCCTCCATGGTCTTCTTTTTCCGGGTTGTTCTCCGCCAGAACGATCTCGGTCTGTCCAACGGGATAATTGGTGATCACCAGTTTGATGGGGTCCAATACGGCCATGCGTCGTTCTGCAATGCGGTTAAGATCTTCCCTTACGCAGAACTCCAGTAGCCCGACATCGATGATGTTTTCTCTTCGCTGAATGCCGATGCGTTCACAGAAGTTGCGGATGGATTCAGGAGTATAACCTCGCCGCCGCAATCCGGATAGGGTGGGCATTCTGGGGTCGTTCCATCCATCGACCAGACCCTCGTTGACCAGTTGAAGCAGTTTTCGTTTGCTCATCACCGTATAGTTCAGGTTGAGCCTTGCGAATTCGTATTGTCGGGAAGGGAAGATCCCAAGTTTATCTATGTACCATTGATAAAGTGGGCGGTGCACCTCGAATTCGAGTGTGCAGATGGAATGGGTGATGTTTTCGATGGAGTCCGATTCGCCATGAGCGAAATCGTACATGGGATAGATGCACCATTTATCTCCTGTACGGTGGTGTGGCACATGGCGGATGCGATACATGATGGGGTCGCGCAGGTGCATGTTCGGGGAGGCCATGTCTATTTTGGCGCGTAATACCTTCGCGCCATCGGGAAATATGCCTTCCTTCATTTCTGAAAAAAGGCGAAGATTCTCCTCTATGCTCCTTTCCCGGAAAGGGCTGTTTTTCCCTGTTGTGGTGGGTGTTCCCTTGCTGGCTGCGATCTCTTCTGAATTGGAATCATCCACATAGGCATGACCATTCCTGATCAGGTCACATGCGAAGGAGAACAGTTGTGGGAAGTAATCAGAAGCGAAATATTCTCCATCCCATTCGAAACCGAGCCAGCGAACGTCTTCTTTGATGGAATCCACATACTCGGTCTCTTCCGTGACAGGGTTGGTGTCGTCGAATCGTAGGTTGGTCTTTCCCCCGTACTTGTCTGCGAGTCCGAAGTTCAGGCATATGCTCTTGGCATGGCCGATGTGCAGGTATCCATTCGGTTCAGGTGGAAAACGGGTATGTATCGACTTGTACTTGCCGGTCCTCAGGTCCTCCTCGATGATCTCTTCCAGGAAATTCAATGATTTTTCTTCACTCATGCTGTTCACTTGGGGGACGAATTTACGGAAATTCCTGAGGGCATCTGATGATGGCGGACATGCATCAGCTTGCTCGTTGATTTATCCGTTCAGAATGCGGCAAGACTTCTACCGATGATGCCAGCTGCTTCTTTGACCTGTTGGGCGCTGATGAGCAATGGGGGAGCCAACCTGATCTTGTCCCCATGGGTGGGTTTCGCCAGCAAACCCAGTTCCTTCATGGCCATACAGATCTTCCAAGCAGCTTCAGGGTCTGAATGGCGAATGACGATGGCATTCAGCAGGCCTTTTCCGCGGACCAGTTCGATCAGGGGTGATTTCAAAGCCATGATCTCCGACCTAAGCAAGTCTCCCATCATGACCGCATTCTCCACCATGTTCTCCTCTTCAAGTATCCGGATGGACTCGATAGCTACCCGGCAGGCCAATGGATTACCCCCATAAGTGGATCCATGTTCACCTGGTTTAATGGTTAGCATGATCTCATCATCGGCTAGCACGGCACTCACCGGCAAGGTGCCACCACTCAGGGCCTTGCCGAGAATGAGGATGTCCGGACGCACCTTTTCGTGATCGAGACAGAGCATGCGCCCTGTTCTACCCAAACCGGTTTGTATCTCATCCCCGATGAAAAGTACGTTTGCTGCGGTACAATATTCCTTGGCTTGAGCAAGATAGCCCTCATCCGGCACGACCACTCCTGCTTCCCCCTGGATGGGTTCAACCAGGAAAGCGGCCACTTGCGGATCCTGCAGGGCTTTTTCCAAAGCAGGCAGGTCATTGAATGGAATGGATATGAAGCCGGGCATGAAAGGTCCGAAATTCTCGTACGATGACGGGTCTGAACTGAAGGAGATAACCGTACTGGTCCGGCCATGGAAATTCTGGGAGCAGACGATGATCTTGGCTTGGTTTTCCCGGATCTTCTTGATCGCATAACCCCAGCGCCTGGCCAGTTTGATGGCTGTCTCCACGGCTTCAACGCCAGTGTTCATCGGAAGCAATTTCTCATATCCGAACTTTTCCGTCATGAATTTCTCATATTCCCCGAGTTGATCATTATGGAAAGCCCGTGAGGTGAGTGTGAGTTTGGCTGCCTGTTCCTGGAGGACGGAGATGATCCGGGGGTGGCAGTGTCCTTGATTCACGGCTGAGTAGCCGCTGAGAAAATCGAAATAACTCTTTCCTTCCACATCCCAAACCTCAACACCCCGTCCGCGTGATAGAACAACGGGAAGAGGATGGTAATTGTGGGCACCATATTTTTCTTCAAGACCTATATGATATTCAGTTTTGGAAATCAGGTTCAAGGAATTCGATTGAAGTTGGGATGATATAGCATTCATATATGAAGTATGAATTGAAAGGCTTTTAAAGAAGAAGGTGTACTTAATGAGCGATCAGTGCATTGGAGAGTCACCCCGGTTGATATGCCGGGGTATACAAAGACTATCCTCGATGATTGAGCAGATCGAGGTTGGCGTGCAGGAAAATGGCGATATGCATGTTCTGGTAGATCGCTGTTTGATTTCTTGCAAGATAAGTCATTACGTGAAAAAATCCTATCACAGGAAAGCGGGCCGGAAGACTTTCCAGTCTTTTTCCGCAGTGATCTCGGGCGATATACCTTTTCTGAACATGCCATAAACGGAAGATCCGCTGCCTGTAAGGGAAGCATATTCAGCGCCTTTTTCGTAAAGCATATCGCGGATCGCGGCGATGCGAGGTTCTGCTGCAAAGATGGTTTTTTCGAAGTCGTTCACCACGACCCCCTTCCATTGGTTTATCGGGAGGTCCAGCAGTTCTATCAGAGCTGGTCCTTCGGATGAAGCCATGATGCCATGGAAGGCCTGACGCGTGGATGTGTGAATGCCGGGGTGGATAACAACCAGTTCATGTCCGGATAAGTCTATTCTTTTTGGGGTCAATTGTTCACCTCGCCCCATGGCGAAACAGGGGGTGTTATGAATGAAGAAGGGACAATCGCTACCCAATTCAAGGGCAAGTTGGGCAAGGTGAGGGATCGTGATTCCCAATTCAAACAGGGCATTAAGGGAATGTAGTGTGAAAGCGCCATCGGATGACCCACCACCAAGGCCAGCACCCATGGGTATCACTTTGTGGAGATGTATCCTTACTTCAGGGATGCCGGGATACCTGGATTTCAACAATTGCCAGGCCTTGAAACAGAGATTGTCCTGTACATTTCCCAGAACAAGAATACCGCTTTGGGACATGGTGGTGGGTTCATGTCCGATGGCTTCATTTATTTCCAGGGCATCTTCAATGGCTATAGGTTGGAAGAAGGTTTCCAGATCGTGGTAACCATCTTCCCGTTTCCGGACTATCCTCAATCCTATATTGATCTTGGCATTGGGAAAGGTGATCATGAATGGATTAATGGCGGGTTTATTCTCCCTTCCTGCTATTGATCTCGTCGCGGATGGCTATTGCACGGATATAATCCTCCTGATCGAGAACGTCGTTCAGCAGGGTGTTGAGTTCTTCCAGGCTGAGTCCCTTCAGGTCTTGATTGCTTTTGCCTTCTTCATGATGGGGGATGACATTTTTTTTCTTCTTGCCGGAATCCTCCATCAACATGCCTGCGTTTTCGAGAATATTCTCGTATGTGTAGATGGGGCATCCAAAGCGCACGGCCAAAGCCAGTGCATCCGATGTACGAGAATCTATCTCCACAGTATCGTTGTCGTTGCTGCAAAGGAGTTTGGAAAAGAAGATACCTTCCTGAAGGTCACAGATGATCACTTCGTGGAGTTCGATGCTGAAGGCAGTCATGAAATTCTTCATCAGGTCATGCGTGAGCGGGCGGCTGGGTTGCATGCGTTCCAGGGCCACGGCGATGGCCTGGGCTTCAAACCCCCCGATTACGATGGGAAGGCGGCGAAGACCATTCACCTCACCCAATACCACTGCGTAAGAATGAGTCTGGGTGATGCTATGGGAAAGGGCTACGATCTCCAATTCTATTTTCTTCATATCAAAGCCCAAATGTACGTTTTTTTTATTCCGAAAACCTCTTGCAAAGGGTTGTCCAGCTTGAGTCTTTGACTGTTTTTCAGGCGATTCCCTTGAGCTTCCTGACGGCGGTGATGATCTTGGGAACTACTTCAAAAGCATCCCCCACGATTCCGTAATCTGCGGCTTTGAAGAATGGTGCTTCCGGATCCTTGTTGATGACCACGATGACCTTGCTCCGGTTGACACCTGCGAGATGCTGAATGGCACCCGATATGCCGATGGCAATGTACAGGTTGGGGGCGATGGCAAGCCCCGTCTGGCCGACATGCTCATGATGCGGCCTCCAATGGGCATCGGCAACGGGACGGGAACATGCAGTGGCTGCACCGAGCAATTCGGCAAGTTCCTCCACCATTCCCCAGTTCTCCGGACCCTTCAGGCCACGTCCGGCACTGACGACCAGGTCCGCTTCAGATAGGGGTACTTTCCCACTTATTTTGTTGGTGGCGGTAACCTTGATGCGAGAGTCCCGGGGCTGTAAATCCAGGGCCACTACCTCCGCCTGACCTTCCAAGGTATGGACGGGGTAAGCATTGGGGTTCACCGCGATCACCTTGATTGGGGTGTTGATTTCTACCCGTGCAAATGCTTTACCAGAGAACACCGATTTCCTCACCACAAAGCCATTTGTCAGGTCGGGGAGTGATACGGCACCTGAGACCAGTCCGGCCTTCAGTCGGACGGAAACCCGGGGAGCGATGGCTTTGCCATTGATGTTGTTCGAAAAAATCACCACACTGGCGTTCACCGCGATTGCAGCATCGGCGATCAAGGCTGCGAATACCTGAGCATCCACCTGATCCAAATTCGCATGGGTGACCTGATGAACTTTAGTGATGCCATAGATACCGAGTACGGCCAGATCCCCGCTGGTTTTACCCAACACCAATCCCTCAGCTGTGGTTCCTATTGCCTTGGCCAACGCAGCACCATATGAAAGAGCTTCGTGGGAGACTTTCTTGACTTGCCCGTCGGCGTGATCGATGTATATGAGCACAGACATATGAATGGCTTTGTTTGGATGTTAATGTTCGTTCAGAAGGATTTGGCTTCCTCATGAAGCAGACGTACGAGTTCCCCGGCATCATCCGCCGAGACCAGTTTGACGCCGGCTTTTGCCGGCGGCAGTTCAAATGACTTGATTGAGGTCAGATTTTCTGCGGCAACAGGCTCCACCACTTTCAGCGGTTTGGTACGGGCAGACATGATGCCACGCATATTGGGGATCCTGGCTTCCGCCATGCCCTTCTGGCAACTGACAACCAGCGGCAAGTCGGCATGTATCGATTCTTCTCCACCTTCTATTTCTCGTTTGACCGTTGCCGTGATTCCAGATATTTCCAGTGAGGTGGCGAGGCTTACAAAAGGCAAGTCCAGCATTTCCGCCAGCATACCGCCGATGGAAGAGCCGTTGAAGTCGATCGTCTCTTTTCCCGTCAGGACAAGGTCGTATGTGCCTTCTTTCGCAACAAAGGCTATCTGGGAAGCGATGTAATAACTGTCGTTACCTTCGGTATTCACCCGGATAGCTTCGTCACCCCCGAGCGCCAATGCCTTGCGCAGGATCGGCTCAGCATCAGCCCCACCAACATTGATCAAATGGACGGAAACCGATGGATCCTTCTCCTTCAGTTCGATGGCCCGGACAAGGGCATACCATTCATCATAAGGGTTGATGATCCACTGTACCCCGTCAGTGGCGAATTTCGTGTTGTTGTCCGTGAAAGCTATTTTTGCCGTGGTGTCCGGTGTTTTACTGATACTTACGAGGATCTTCATGCCGATTTTTTTAGGCGTTCGTGTTCCCTTCTTTAAGGTTGTTTATGCAACCATTCGGCTACAAATATAGGCAGGGGATCACAGAAAGCATATATTTCCATGTTCAATTTTTCATATGACCGATCGGATCTCCAAATTGAAAGAATTCCTGCGTCAGGATCCTGAGGACCTGTTCAGCATGCATGCGCTGGCACTGGAATTGGTGAAGGCTGGTGATGATGGATCGGCCCGAGTGGTTTTTGAAAATATATTGACTAAAGATCCGGAATATATCGGCTCTTATTACCACTTGGGCAGACTACTGGAAAGGGGTGAACAGTTGGATGAAGCCAGAAAGGTCTATGCGAACGGCATTGCGGAAGCTTTGAAAAAAGGTGAAAATCATGCCGCTAACGAATTGAGATCGGCATTGGAGGAATTGGATTGAAAACCGTACACATCATGCGACAGGAAAAGTCGGACCTATTAACGAGGTTCCAACAACATATCCGGAGGGAGGGACTTTTCTCCGCTGGGGACAAGCTATTCCTTGCCGTCAGTGGCGGACTCGATTCCATGGTGCTTTCAGATCTCTGCCACCGCTCGGGGTTTGATTTGGTTATCCTGCATGCTAATTTCCAGTTGCGAGGTGAGGAAAGTGGACGTGATCAGGAATTCGTGGAGGCCATTGCCCATAAATATTCTGTCTTGGTGGTTGCCAAACGTTTTGACACCGTGGCGTATGCACAAGAGAAGAAATTATCCATTCAGGATGCAGCAAGGAAGTTGAGGTACGACTGGTTCCAGAATTTCCTGAATGATGAACAGGGCAACAGATGTCTCCAAAAACATATCGTCACCGCCCATCATGCGGACGACAACCTAGAGACACTCCTCATGAATTTCTTCCGGGGTACAGGCATTCATGGACTTCGTGGAATGAAGCCCTATTCCGATCTCGCCGTGCACCCCTTGCTTTTTACACGAAGGCAGGAATTGGAAGCCTATGCAAAGCAGCAGGGACTTGCCTGGGTGGAGGATAGTTCGAATCAAGAGAACAAATACACCCGAAACGCCATCAGGCATGATATTCTACCCGCAGTAGAAAAAGTATTCCCAGGTGCCGCTGACCATTTGGTCGCTAATTTGGATCGTTTTCGCGAGATCGAGGCGCTCTATTCCCGCTCGATCAAGCGTGAATTGAAAAGGCTTTTGATCCCATCAGGAGAGGAGTGGAGGGTCCCCGTGGAGTTGTTGAGGAGGTCCGAACCTCTACATACCCTGGTATGGGAGATATTTTCACGTTACGGGTTCACGGCTCACCAGGTACCTGATATCATCCATTTAATGGATAGTGATACTGGTCATATCTTGAATTCCAATACCCATAGGTTGTTGAAGGATCGGAATTGGTTCATCATTTCAGCCCTGCATTCGACCGAGAAAGGGATATATCTGTTGGAAAGGGGAATGAAGGAATTGATATTCCCGCCTGGTAAATTGAATTTGAATTTCGACGTCGAAGTACAGGGTGTGGCCATACTTCCTGACCCACATCTGGCTTGTCTTGATGCGCGTGACCTCATATTTCCCATTCTTGTAAGACCATGGAAGCCCGGGGATTATTTTTACCCTCTTGGCATGCGCAAGAAAAAGAAGATCTCCCGTTTCCTGATAGACCTCAAGATGTCACGTAACGATAAGGAGAAAGTTTGGGTAGTGGAGAGTGGTAAAAAGATCATTTGGGTCATCGGGCTGCGTATAGATGACAGATTCCGAATCACGGAAGGAACACGAAGTCAACTTCAGCTCCGGTTCAAACCTGCCTGAAAATGCTCAGAACACTTGCGCAATAAAGCGACTGATCAGATCCACATGGGCGATGGTCCAACCCGAGACGAGCGTGAAGATCAGTCCGAACACACTACCCCAGAAATGCGCGTTATGCCCGATATTGTCAGCAGATCTTTTTGCGAGGTATGCGGACATGATCAGGAATAGAATGCCGAACAACCACCCGGGTATGGGAATGGGTAAGAGGAAAAGATATATTGACGTGGTGGGTTCAATGGCAATGGCGGAAAATATGACCGCGGAAACTGCTCCCGAGGCTCCCAGCGCCCGATAACCATATACGTCTTTGTATTTCAAGAAGTCCGGGATCACGGACAATACCAGCCCCCCTAAATAAAGGAAGATATACAGCCAGGTGGAATTACTGCCGAATAAACTGGGATAGTGAAAGCGTTCCAAACTCAATCCGAAAGAGTAAAACGAGACCATGTTGAAAATGAGGTGCATGCCGTCTGCGTGAACAGCTCCGCCGGTCAGGAATCGATGATATTCTTTCTGGTGGTGGATCCGATAGGGCCAGAAAAGGAGTTTCTCTTTAAGTTGCTGGTCCCGGAAAGCGGGAATGGAGACCAGACAGGTGATGATGATGATGATGAGGGTGATGGACAGGGACATGTTCGTTTGATTTACGGGGTATACTGAATTATCTGTGGTGGTATTTTTCATTTTTCCCGATCGAACAAGCCCGGTAGAGTTGTTCGGACAAAATGAGCCGTACAAGTTGATGAGGGAAGGTCAGTTTGGAAAGAGACCATCTGTGATTTGCCCTTTTCATCACGGCTTCATCGAGGCCGAATGCTCCTCCGATCAGGAATATCAATTGTTTGACACTGTCGTTACCCCGGGATTGCAGGAAGCCGGATAATTGTTCTGAACTCATTTCTTTCCCATATTCATCCAATGCGACGAGATAATCTTCTTTTTTCAGCTTTTCGATAATGATCTTACCCTCCTGAATTTTGAGGTCTTCCTCTCTGATCAAACCTGCATTTTTGGGAGCAGGGATGATCATCCAATCCACCGGATAGTATCGTGCGATCCGGTTTGTGAAATCCTCCACACCCTGTTTGATGTACGATTCATGATCCTTTCCAATGCTCCAAATCTGGATCTTCATGGATGCAATATAAGCTTAAGACATGCTGTATGATTTGAGCCAGAGAAACCGGAGATGCCCGATGAACATTTCTATGAATTCGTATAATTTTAAATTTCAGTTAACACAAAGGTAACATTGCTTTTATGACACTTAATTATTTGATATTCAATACTTAAAGAATAAGTAAAGGTTTTTGTATGATATGGATCCTTGTTTGTTTCCATGAATGAGATTAACTATGGAACAAAATAGCCACATGGAAACTGCAATCATCTCCTGTAATGCTCAGACCAAAGCTGATGCACAAACCGTTTGGCATTTGTTAACCGATGTCGGCAATTGGAAAAAGTGGGATGATGATTTACGTGATGTCAAGTTTTCCCCGGGGTCATTTAATATAGATACGGTCGGAGAATTTGTTGGGGAGAATGGTGGGAGGTCGCATTTCAGGGTTACAGAGTGTAAATCTGATTTCACCTATACTTTGGAGACCCGTTTGCCTTTCACTCACGTTTACACCAGGCGCATGCTGGGTTATCACAACAACAAAACGATCATCACGCACGAAGTATGGATGGAGGGGCCTCTTCGCGGCTTCTGGTCTTTTTTATTGGGCAGTAAATATGAGAAGAAGATGCGTAAGCTTAATGCCCGTCTCGTAGAATTGGCTGAGCAATGATCTTGACCAATCAGATGGTGATCGCCTGGATCACGAGCATCCATTCATTTCCTGACCAGTTTTATTTCTTCCAATTTTTAGCCCACGCCTGTTAAAGAATTTGCCACAGGGATAGTGGCTTTCCATTCCGCATTCCGGGTGAATCCTGAGCAGTTCGATTGAGGTCAACTGAAGGTCCAGCATTTTTCCCGCAGGGGTGTCGGCCAAGAAGATAGTGAAAAGGCTTTCACGCAGATTCGGTTTGCCAAAACTGTCCATTTTTGGCACGGGAAAATTCAAGAAATATTCTCAAATACAGGGTGCACTTCATCGGAAAGCATCAGGGATAATGATGAAGGGGCTTGAGGTTGTTCAAAAAAGTGTACTTTGAATATGTAGAAAAAACTATTCATATGCTCAGATTTTTTTGTATAGCGATATCGGTTGTATCCATAGCTTCCTGCAAACTCATGCCCAATGATGAAGCGGCTGGTGGCCAGCATTATCCGCCGACTGATACGGTGAATGTGGTGGACGATTACTTCGGTACAAAGGTGGGTGACCCTTATCGTTGGCTGGAAGATGATACTTCCGCGCGTACTGCAGAATGGGTGAAGTCCCAACAGGCATATACGGTAGGTTATCTTTCCCGAATCCCTTTCCGCGACAAGATCCGGGATCATCTGAAGGAGATCGTAAATTATGAAAGGTTCTCAGGAATAGGAAAAATAGGCAAGCACATCCTTTATCGGAGGAATGATGGCTTGCAGAACCAGTCGGTGGTTTATATCCAGGATGGTTTTGATGCCGAACCCGGCGTGCTGATTGATCCCAATGGCATGTCAACTGATGGTACGGTTTCCATAGGGCTGGATGGTTTCTCCAATGATAAACGATACATGGCTTATCATGTCAACAGGAGCGGCAGTGACTGGACGACAACTTATGTGATGGACCTGGATACCCGAAAACCCCTGGCAGATGAGATCAAATGGATGAAATTCGGTGGCGTAGCCTGGAAAGGTGCCGGATTCTATTACAGCAGATATCCTGAACCGCCAAAAGGGACTGAGTTATCTGCCAAAAATGAATTCCAGAAAGTATATTATCATCGATTAGGAGAAGGCCAGGAAAAAGATATGCTGGTCTATGAGGATAAGGAACACCCGCTGATGTACAATAATGTCGGTGTCACTGAGGATGAACGCTTCGTCTTGATCTTAAAAAGTCAGGGGACATATGGCAATGAGATCTGGTTCCGCGATCTATCGAAGCCAGTCGAAAGCTTCAAGCCACTGTTCAGAGGATTTGAGCATTCGTACAATGTAGTCGATAACAAGGATGGGCAACTCATCGTTTCCACCGATGATGGAGCCGGTAACAATCATGTGGTGTTGATCGATCCGAAAAGCCCGGGAAAAGCTCACTGGAAGGAGATCATTCCCGAAAAATCGGAGAAGCTCGAAACGGTTACCGCTGCCGGAGGTAAACTTTTCGCTACCTACCTCAAGGATGCGTCCACCCATGTGCAGCAATTCTCGATCGACGGTAAACCTGAAAGAGAATTGATTCTGCCGGGCATCGGCACCGCTTCCGGATTCACTGGGTATCATTCGGACAGCACCCTCCTCTACGATTTTTCATCCTACACGAATGCTCCTTCCCTTTTCGTATACGATATCGCAAAAGGGACTTCCTCTATTTTCAAGAAAGCCGCCGTCAAGCTTAAACTGGAAGATTATGAGACGGAACAGGTTTTCTATTCCAGCAAAGATGGAACGAAAGTGCCCATGTTCATCACCCATAAGAAGGGGTTGGTATTGGATGGGTCACATCCCACATTGCTCTACGGGTATGGTGGCTTCGATATCAGCCTGACACCCGGATTCCAGCCCATGATCTATGCCCTTCTGGAGAACAATGGGGTGTATGCCGAAGCCAATCTGCGTGGTGGTGGGGAGTACGGTGAGAAATGGCATGATGCTGGCCGATTGATGAACAAACAGAATGTATTCGATGATTTCATTGCAGCGGCGGAATATCTTGTTTCCGCTAAATACACATCCAGGGACAAACTGGCGATCAATGGAGCTTCCAATGGTGGTTTGCTGATTGGTGCCGTGATGACCCAGCGACCAGATCTATGCAAGGTAGCTTTACCTGAAGTGGGTGTGATGGACATGCTTCGTTTTCAAAAATTCACCGTGGGATGGGGCTGGGTGTCGGATTATGGCTCCAGTGACAGCGCTCAGTATTTTCCCGTTCTGTTGAAATATTCTCCATTGCACAACATCAGGACTGGCACCTCATACCCTGCTACGATGGTTTTCACCGCCGATCACGACGATAGGGTGGTTCCTGCCCATTCCTTCAAATTCGCTGCGACATTGCAACGTGCTCAAAAAGGTGATGCACCCGTCCTGATCCGCATTGAGACCAAACAGGGCCATGGCGGCGGTGCATCTTTGTCGAAGAGCATCGAAATGAATGCAGACATGTTCGCATTCCTGTTTCAGAACATGGGAATTGTTCCATCGGTCGGTAAATGATGCCGATAGGTCGGGAAAGATTTCATTTCATTCCCCATCCACCTCAATATGGGATGGGAATGCAGTTGACCGGTACACCCTCTGCGTAGCCTTTTGGAAATCCTTGGGGTAAGCCTGGAATATATTGGGTACATACGACTGTGGATTCATATCTATGAGCGGGAACCAACTGCTTTGTACTTGTACCATGATCCGATGTCCTTTTTTAAAGACATGATTGGCTTGGCGCATGTCTATGGTGAAAGTCTCCACTTTCCCCGGAGTGATGGGTGTCGGCTTATCGAAACCATTCCGGAATCGGCCTCTAAATACCTCATTGGCCACCATGAGTTGAAAGCCACCCATGGCGGGTTCCTTCTCGTACCAGGGAGGATATACGTCTATCAATTTAACCACCCAATCACAGTCAGAGCCCGTAGTTGTCGCGAATAATTTGGCGAATACGCTACCGGTTACTGTGAAATCCTGTTGAAGGGCATCACTCTCCCAACTGAGCACATCAGGGCGGTTCTGTACGAATCTTTGATCTTCAAGCAGCCAGGTGTACCAACGGGAATTCATTCCATATGTCTGCTCGATCGGGCGCGGACGGTAGGGTACGGGATGCGCGGGATCGGAAACATATTCGTCGTATGCAGTGGGGGTGGATGATGTTGGTTTTGAAAAACCGAGTTTTCCATCTTGCTGGAAATAGATCTGTTTTTTTGATGTTGATGATGGTGGCCAACGATCATAGGCTTTCCAGGTATTGCTTCCCGTCTGGAAAGTATATGCTTCCGGGAATTTTCCATCTCCATTTCCTTTCAGATGCCAGGCAAACCATTTCGCTTGAACATCCCTTCTGAAATCCGATGCTGTGGAAGTGTCGAACTTGACCTTGCCTAGACTTCTGCCGGTTCCATGTGCCCATCCTCCGTGATTCCAGGGCCCAACAACCAGGAAGTTCTTGTTACTCCTGTCCGATTTTTCCAATGCGGCATAAGCAGTGATCGGTCCGTAGAAATCTTCCTGATCCCACCATCCTGCAACATGCATGATGTGTACCCGCGGAGAATCCAATCTATAGGGGAGGGATTGTTTCTTCCAGAACTCGTCGTAATTGGGATGTTCCGTGAAATCATTCCAGGAGGGGATCTTCCCTTTGAAATATTTTTCATTCACATTCTTAAGGGGTCCGAGTTTCAGGAACCAGTCATAAATATCATATTCACCGAAAGGATACAGGGAGTCTGTCTTGCCTGCTTCCTCCATGAATGCATATTCGAAGCCGTAGCTGAGTCGGAAAGCGCCGTTATGGTGGAAATCGTCGCCCAGGAACATATCCGATGGACTTGCCTGCTCGCTGATGGCCACCAGGGCAGGGTGGGGGTCAACGGCGCCCATCATGGAAGTCCATCCATCATAACTGACGCCGTACATGCCTGCCTTGCCGTTGTTATTCGGGACGTTTTTCAGCAGCCAGTCGATGGTATCGTATGTGTCGGTGCTTTCGTCGATCGCTTTTTTATCCTGCTTGTTCCTGGTGAAACGTTGCATCTGAAAGGTGCCGCCAGACTTGTATCTGCCTCGGATATCCTGATAAACAAAGATGTAGCCATCTTTGGCCATGTCGGACACATAGGGATTGTCGTCCGGGTCGGGCATTTCACTGACTCCATATGGTGTTCTCAGGAACAGGAAAGGAAGTTTTTCCTTTGCATCAACCGGAGTGAAAATAACCGTGTTCAATGTTACGCCATCCCGCATGGTGATCAGGATCTCCTGTCGGTTAAATTTCGATTTATGGTGAACGCGTGCGGAAGTGTTCAGTGAAGAGAGGGCCATGACCATGGTCAGGACGGGAATAAGCAGGCGCATGAGAGATGATTTCCAAGGAAATTACGGCATTCTGGCCGGTCCATGAAATTCCTGCTTACGAGGTTTGGTGAAGATTCAAACCCTGCATGTATTCTTTTGAATTTTGTGTAGGTGAAGGGCGATGCTGCTGCTGAGGGTAGAACAAGGTGATGCGAATGGTCAATGGTGAGCGGTAATACCATCAGTTTTCCGTAACGGATATGTATATGGTGCCGCTGTAAGTGCCTGGCTGTAAGTTCTTGGGGTTCGTGTTCTGCAATCGATATATCAGGTCGATGGATTTGTTATATGAAATTTGCGCACCAGTGGCGATGGAGCGAGAAGTGGAATGCAAGTTCTGTCTGTTGGTATTCCCCATATTGGGTGTTGAATTGGCTATGCCTATCTGTATGTCGCTGATGTCGATGGTGCCGGAAGCGCCATTTCCTGTTGGGGCCAGTGTATTGCTGGAGGAAGCCACATCTATGGAGTAGGAACTGTTGCTGGTGATTCTCAGTTGATCGTTGGCCGTTACTTCAATGCCATTTATATAATCCTGAGGCGTCGCGGAGATGGTTGTGGTGCCATTGTTGATGCTGAAATCAAGTACATCTCCGATGAGTATCTCATACGGGATGGTTTGGAGATCCTGTTGGGTGTTATTATCTGTCTGGAATAATTGAAATTCCACCGTCACCGCCCCATAATCTATCTGAGGTGTGGCGCCTTTCACGAAGAAATTGTTATTGCCATCATTAATTCCAAGTGCCTTCAGGTCCACCATCAGGTTACCGTGCGTCACGCCGCAACGGGCTTTGAAGGTTGCCAGCGTGGACCATCCCGTGGTCAATGCAACATTGCTGCTGGTGGTCTGCACATTCAAGGTGCCCCATCCCGAGGAACCGAAACTGGCCGTAGCCTTGAAAGCACCGCTTGAAGAGATGGTATTTCCACGATACCGAAGTACGGGTTCTGCTCCATTCAGGAATCGATAACGTATTTGATATGTTTTCCCTCCCCTGGCGTCGATATACAGGTTGATCAGGGCATTCTTTCCATTTTCGAAATCAGCCAGATTGCTGAATGAAAAACTGGACAATGTGCTTGTGGCGTTGTAGAATGCATCCGCACGACTCACGTCAATGGGAGGGCAGGGCAGGTTCGCCTGTCCTTTGGTGAATGTTGGCCACGCGGCTGACATCAACAGGAAACACCAGATCAGATTGCGATATGTTGGAATGCGGTTTTTCATGACTTAGTCGATGATTACCCTCCAATTCTTGGTGAAATGATTTCCGATCAGGTGAGCGGTGTACACTCCCTTGGCCAGTGCTGCACTGAGACGCATTCTGGATATATGGTTCGTTCCATCGTGATCCAACTCTTCTTTCCAGACCAGATGCCCGATATTATCTGTCAATTCAATTTTATAGTTTCCCTTGGTCATGTTGATCCATTGGAGGTTGAATGAACTTCCCACAACCGGGTTCGGATAAAGGAGTACCTGGGGAGTTCCTTTTATGAATTCGGCCGTGACCGTATTGCTATACAGGTATTCACCGGTACTGCTAATGGATTTGACACGATAGTAATTGATGCCATCCAGAGGATCTGCATCGAACCATCCATAGTTTTGTGTGGTGAGCGCGGTTCCGTGGGACCTGACGCTGGCTGCCTGATTGAAATGTTTCCCATCCGATGACCTTTCCAGAATGTACCTGTCCATTGCTTGTTCCGATTCCGTCTGCCAATCCACTTGAATGCCATCTGTAATGGCTTTTGCTTTGAGGTTGATGACGGTGGAAGGTTTAGGAACGGGTGGTGCCGTGTAATCGAATATGATCAGGAAACGACTGCTGTCACCGGATGCCTGATCCGTGGTCACATTGAATTTGAACGTGGTCTTTCCGACCATACCAATTGGTGTACGTGTTTGGGTGTAATGATCCACCAACCAGGCTTTGACGCCATCCTTCATATTGTTGGCCTTGAGGTCCATTTCATATTCCTTCGTGTTCATGTTATTGATGAACAGGGGGAGGGTGTCTGCCTTGGTGATATCGGGTCTACTTTCGATGCTCAGGTGCCTGGAACCTCTACTGATCGCCATGTTCTCACCCCAGTTGTTGATCTCGTCGGCATCGTCTTTGTCCACCTTTGCGCTGTATCGGGCATCAAAGACACCCACGATGCCATCGGCGAGCCTGCGTCCGCCGGGTTCAGTATAGTAAATGCTGGCACTCAGCGTGGAGAGGGTGGAAGCATTTGTAGCGGTTCCGTTACTTTGTTTACCCTCATTTACGATCATGCCACGGAATGGAGCAAACACATCGAGATTATTTTCATCTGATTTATCGCTTTCCTGGATCTGCAGTGACGGTGAACTGATCCCTGATTTTGATTTCACAAAGAATGCCAGTCCACTTTGGACATTGAGCGTGGCGTTGGTACCCGCGGGAGATACGATACCTGCACTGTTGATGGTGACGAAACCACCGTAATCACTCACGTTGGGGTCAACATAAGTCAGATAATCTTCAAAATTGTCTGAATTGGTTGTGCGGCCATACACTTTACTCCAATCGATCGGAGCCGCATATGGGTTGGTCACCAGATTGAATTGGCCATCGCCCTGAAGTCCGCTGAACGTCTGAGTGCCTTGCAATGGAGTACCTGTGGCACGAAGGGTCGTAAGACTGCTGGGGCCGACCACCGGGTCGTATGAGGTGAGTGTACTCAGGCTGTCCCGATTACCCCGTACATAGATCAGATATCCGGTCTTGGCATCGAGTTTATTGATGTTCGTATTATCGATGGTCACCCAGTCGGCTAGGGCAGGATCGAATGCGTAGAGTGAAGGTTCATCACTTCCGGTTTTGTCGAATCCATTGGCATTGCCGCCAACACCTGTGATATGGGTCCCGTAACCTTCTTGATCAGCGGGTATGTTGATGGCATCTGATGTATTGGCTTTGCCTTCCTGCCAGTTGGCGTTAATGCTGCCAGAAGAGTTCACCATGGGAGCGAGCATGCGGTAAGCACGGTTGCCATTGGAGGTGATGTAGCGTTCTGCCGTGACATGGTTGGCTCCGCTCAATGTCCCAAGGACTTCTGTGATACGTGCCGTATTGCCAGCATCTGAATGCAGAACCAGATTCACCCCGTTGAGGTCGATAACGCCTGCATCGGGCCGGAGTGCGTTGTACACATGTACTTTATTGCCCAGGGTGAAGCTTCCCGACCCTTTCATGGCCAGATCTTGCAGGATGTTCGTTGTTCCATCGATGGTCTGGTCGAAAAGTACCGTGCCCTGAGGAAGGTTCCCTTCGAAATTGAGGATGGAAGCGGAGGATCCCCTGAGGGTACCTTGACCGCTGATTGTGCCGTGAACGGTGAATGTATGTCCATTCAATCCAACCACTGCATTTTCCTGTACGAGGATATTCCGTATGGCGATATCAGTTCCTATGAAAGGATCATTGGCCGTACCACTCGCGATGATGGCATCGTCCGTATTTCCATTGGGTACGATATGAAGTGACCAGTTGGCTGAAGTATTCCAATCGCTACTTTCTGTACCCAGCCAGGTATTGGCACCATATACGTTGAGTGTCTTGGAGTCGCTTGCCTGGCAGCCATTACCATTGTCAAGTGTATAAGTTATGGTCACGACACCTGTATGGATGCCTGTTACGGTACCATTGGAGCTGATACTGGCAATAGTGGGGTCGGAGGACGACCAACTGCCACCAGATGGGCTGGCACTGAGTTGTGTGGTCAATCCGGGGTAGGTATTCAAGGTCCCACTGATCGATGGTGTGATGGGTTGTGTATTTACTGTCAGGGTCACCGCATTGGAAGTTGCGGGAGAGCCGGTCAGGCAGGGCGATGCATTTGAAGTCATGATCACCGAAACAACATCTCCATTTGACAAGTTGGAGCTGATATAGGTGGCACTGTTCGAGCCGACATTGCTGCCGTTGAGTTTCCACTGATAAGCTGGAGATGATCCTCCGTTGGTCGGAGTGGCTGTGAATGTGACGGTGGATCCGGAGCAGATAGTGGTTGCTGAAGCGGAAATACTTACTGCCGCTGGCAGGTTGGGGTTTTCTGTCACGGTGACGGAGGCTTCGACAGCGGAACCGCAATCACCGGTGACGCGAGCATAGTAAGTGCCGGGTCCAGCGGTG
>CAIKEH010000034.1 GCA_903826405.1 uncultured bacterium | reverse complement strand
TCATCCCGTAATAGGTTTTCCCATTTCGGAATCCACCACTGCCCGTCCAGGTGGAATCATATACCGTTTTGGAAATGGGATGATAGGGAGAAGAGGCAGCCATGATGTACGTGATCAGGCATTCGTCCCATCCCCAGACGGGGAAGTTCATGTCGAAACCGTTGTGCGGACTCCAGTGCCAGAAGAGACGGTTGCTGCCATTGGTATGCCAGTTCCAGTTGGCAGCACCCCAGATCTGATCTACCCTTTTTCGGAGGTATTTCTCCCGAAGGTCGTCGCCCTTGAAATATTCTTTGGCACAGAGGAGGCCCATGCACAGGTAGGATGTTTCCACGATATCGGCCCCGTCGTCGATGCGGTCGAATGGGATCGCCTTGCCGGTACGACCGTTGATGAAATGCGGATAGATGCCATGAAAGCAATCGGCACCGAGCAGGAAATCAGTTATCTGCGTGATCCTGCGGACGGCAGTATCCCGACCGATCCATCCTCTTTCCACGGCTACGATGGTAGCCATGATTCCGAAGCCGGTACCACCCGTTGCGCAGGCATCCGGGCCGAAAGTAGGCTTGCTGAAATTAGGTTCGTCCCAGGCCTGATTGATGTAATCCCAATAATAAACGGCGTTGACGGTATCGGAACGTTCCAATGCCATACCACTCCATGGATGGGAATGGTGCCAGAAGAAGCGGAAGGTCTGGCGCTGTACCTCCTCCATCAATTGATCATCGGTAAGCCCCTGCTTTATTTTTGCCGGGGTGATATAGGATCTGTACAAGACCGAGCCATTGCTTCTTGATTGAGCAAAAGCGAAATGAAGGATCGAAAAGAACAGCAGGAACAAAAGCAAATATGAACGCATGCTGACAATTTAGGGAATCGGAGCGAAATGGGAGGGATTAAAAAAAGGAATCAAACAGACAATGAATTGAACTTCAATGAATACAGAAGATCAAAGCCTGTCATGAAATAGGATCTTGAAACATAATGGTGAATGAGCATATCATAAAGGACATGTGCCGGGTATTCTGTACGGGAAACATTCATTTTTGAACAAGAAAGAATCCATATTGGAGAATTACGAAAAATTGAGATAGGCAAGTCATTTTCGAATGTTCAAGAATCTTCATTGAAAATCAAATACATAAAGATCAAGTATAAAACAATCTGCATCTGATCGTGAAATAAAGAAGGAAAATCACCAAATTTTTATTTTTAAATTTTTTTGTTGCAAAATATATTATAATTTAACAGTCCCATATACTAAGAAAATCTCCTCTTCATCTGAACCCACTCAAAACTCATTCCATCAGGAATTTCATACTTATTGAAAAGCAATAAGTACTGAACCATGCGAATGACAAGATCGTAAGCAGCCCGCAAGTTTCGAACAAATCCAAAAAGGTCCTAAAAAATTTACTGGTTCCTAAATGCATTGGAAGCCATTTCAATAAGGCTATCCCGGCATACAATGGTTTTTTACTATCCTAAATATGTAATAAGCCATATATGTAACCTGCTGTTATAATAGATTTTGTCAGAAGATTGTAAATACAGGCTAACCAAATTACTGGATATATAAAACTCCTGTTCCTTGCCTTATAAATTCAAATACAACACCATTGTATCCCAATGGACCATCTTTGGGATAGAGCAGATCATATGTCTGACCGCCTTTAGCCTTTCCATATTTTCGATAGACTGGCTTCACCCTCTGCACATTGACCTTAGAACATTCATATACCTGCTATTGGTCAATGGGATTGTATCGGGCATTGGCATGATACTCCTGAAAACGCATTCCGGCATCATCCGCTACTCAGAAATTCGGGATATCCTGACAGTTGGACTTTTTGGCCTATTCCAAATTATTTCAGGATTGATCATCCACCTCCTTTTCCGAAATGCAGCCCTGGATAAAGTATTTCCCATCGTGATCATCTTGAATGCTCTGCTATGCTCCAGTATGATGATCATGCTCAGGTTGTCTGTAAAATGGGCATACAATATGGGTAATCAAACCCGGAAAAATATCAACCGCATAGTTATCTACGGTGCTGATGAAATCGGATTAGCTACCAGCAGGGTACTGGAAAATGAATCATCAGAATTAAATAAGGTTCTCGCCTTTATAGATAGGGACTCTCAAAAGAAGAATAAATCGCTTAATGGAATCAGTATCATATCAAATGAAAACCAGGAAATCATCAAATGGCTGGGGAAAAACACAATTGATAAGATCGTCATTGCCGATCATTCGATGACGCCTGAAGAGAAAATTAATTTGACGGATATATGTCAGGAATTCGATATCAAACTGAATATGATCCCCCCACCCCTGGAATGGGTAAAAGGAAGTTTGGACAAAAGCCAGATCCGAAATGTGTCTATAGAAGCCATCCTGCATCGGGAACCCATCAATATCAAGAATCCCAGGATCCTCAATACGTTTACAAACAGTACAGTAATGGTGAGTGGAGCAGCGGGAAGCATCGGGAGTGAGATCTGCCGCCACCTGAGAAACTATCCACTGAATGCATTGATATTAATCGATCAAGCAGAAACGCCTTTAAACTCATTATACCTCGAACTGAGCTCGAATAATCCGCACGGAATAAACATATCCACCGAGCTTTTATCCATCCGGGAAACCTTGAGAATAGACAAGATATTCAAATACCATCAACCGGATTATGTCTTTCACGCAGCTGCATATAAACATGTGCCCTTATTGGAAATTTTCCCATCAGAAGTGGTTCTGACCAATGTAAAAGGAACCATCAATATGGCTGATAGTGCTGCCAAATATGGCGTTAAAAAATTCATCATGATCTCGACGGATAAAGCAGTCAATCCGACGAATCTGATGGGAGCCTGTAAACGCATTTCAGAATTATATGTGCATGGAAAGAATTCCAATACATCCACTCAATTCATTACCACACGTTTTGGCAATGTCATGGGCTCACAGGGCTCCGTAGTACCCCTATTCAGAGAGCAGATCGCCAAAGGCGGCCCGGTTACCATCACGCACCCGGATATCACCCGATATTTCATGACCATACCCGAAGCTTCCAACTTGGTTATCGAGGCGGGTATCATGGGCTCAGGTGGCGAAACCTTCGTATTCGATATGGGAGAACCCGTTCACATTTTGAACCTCGCAAAAAGAATGATTGTACTCGCCGGCTTGAAACCCGGGAAAGATATTGCTATTGAATGCATTGGGCTAAGACCCGGCGAAAAAATGTACGAAGAACTTTTCCATTCCAAAGAAAAACAACTGAAAACACACCATCCCAAGATCCTGAAATCAGAACCAATCGAAATGTTCACGCTTGATCCAGTCCTATTGGAAAAGCTTATTCAGGCAGCAGAAAATCATGAAATGCAATCAGTGAAGCTCCTGATCCCCAAGCTAATCCCAGAATATGATCAACAGAGTATACAAAAAGATCAAATGGATAAAGTAAAAGCAACCTCCCATTTGAGTAAGATGAATTCAACTAATATAAATTAAATCAGAATATAACCTGATAAACGGAACATATAATGGCATAAGGACCTGATCAGGATGAATCGTTTGAAAAATCAGAAAGTTCAAGACGTATTCATCATGAATGGTAGTTGGATGAATAAATGAATAAACTATTGGCTAAAAGAAACGATACAACAAATACCCATAAAGTGCGTAACCGCATTCACGGTACTGTATTGGGTTTATGCTGTTTGCATCTGTTCGTATCCATGCCCCTGTTTGCACAAAAAACCGAAGGGGCTAAGGAACGAATATCACTTGCAGCCGGAACCAGTGGAGTCGGTGTCGTCTATAGTCATTTCCTGTCCAACGAGATCGCCATCAGCGGTATGGCCAGCTATATGTCCTGGAATTCCGCAGTGCATTCCCATATAAGCGGGGAATCCATTCAAATAGATCCTTACCTCCAATTCATTCAATTCGGATCACAGGTGGACTTTTATCCGATCAAGCTAGCCAAAGGTTATGACCGGAACGTTTTACCACTCCGATTGAGCGTAGGCATCTATTATAGGACAAACAGCACGTATTCCGGAAAAGCCTATTTGGTCAATGGACTTACCATCGGGGAATTTCCCATGAATCCCACCGAATCCGGGATAGTGAATATGAAGATCATCACCGGTCATCTCATGCCCTATATGGGGCTGGGATATGATTTGAACTTCGGTCATGGTCACTGGGGCATGGGCTTGGATGCAGGTGTCTTTTACCACGGTAAGCCGAAAGTGGAAATGATATCCACCGGTCTTCTTTCAGATGTGAGCCAGAATGCTCAGCAGATCGAAAACAATCTAAACGATCTACGCTGGTACCCGCAAATACAGATCAAATTTTTCAGAAACATCTTATAATCAAGCATATGAATACGAAAATGCGTCTCCTGTACATCCTGCCAGCAGGTATTTTACTAATCCTCGCTTTTGGATGCCGTAAAAACCTTCAGGATAAACTCCTGACCGGTGTGGACCTGAATTACGATGTATCCAGCTATCTGAGCCATCAGGTGGTCGTTCAGATCGATAATGCCAATATCGATTCCAAAAACATGCCCAATGCCGTGGTGACGGTGGAGGGCGAAGGTGCTGATCAGGTATATGATATAAACGGCAGCAGGAACATATCCGTTCAGGATGGCTTCGCTTACCTGGCCGTTAGTCCGGGTAGGGAGATCGATCCTGCAAAACCCGTTTCCTTCACCATAGTGGCTGATGCGAACGGCTATCTCCCTTATCGTAAAACCGTAACCATCAGCGATGTGGATTCGGTCAACAGTTATACCCTTCCCATGTTGGAGAAAAATGCATTACCTGCAGGTATTTCCATGGACTATAGCCCCATACAACTCGATCTGGGCAACGTGTCTGCACCATCCACCCAAACCGTGAAGGACAATACGTACATAGTCAGTAATAACCAGACTTTCAGTCTGATGATACCATCGAATATCAAAATGTATGACGCACAGAATAAATTGGTCACTGGTGTCGTGAACTCCACCATGGTCAATTACAATTCCACACAGGATCTTGTAGCTGCGGCCTTACCGATGAACAACAAGTCTCATGAAAACATACTGATGAAGGGTACAACAGTATCCACAGAAAACACCTATACTCCCATCAGTGAGATCCTGATAGACATGAGGACAAGCATTCAGCAAGTGAGTACACTAAGTGGCGCTGCAACAGGCAGTCTCCAATTGGACCTCAAAACATATAACCTGGCGAACAGTACGACACTGAAAGCAGGTGACAATGTGGATATTTACAGTTATTCGGATGCCACAGATAAATGGAACTACGAAAGCACTTCCGTCATCAGTCTGAACAATAATAAATTCATCTGTAATTTCCCGATCAAAAAGCCTTGTACTTATAGTGTTGTCCCGAAATGCAAGCCCAATGAATACAAGTTGGCTCTGACCTTCAAAAGGCCGAGCAATGTGATCACGGACCATTATGTGGAGATCAGGGAGGGTACCAGCCAAACCGGGCAGCTTATCAATGCATATGAGGAAGTGACCGTTCAGAACAATGGGATATTCACCATACCGAACAGGTTACCCAAAAACAAGAATTTCAGCGTTTGGGTATATGAATATGATTACTTCAATGTAAAGGGAAGGGTTGTAGGGTCCAAATTGAATATAACGGGCAGCACATCCAAGATCGATGTCACGGTTGACCCTCAAGCCGTATCAGGGAACCCCATCATGAAGTTCGACTTGGTCACGAAATGCTCGAATTCCCCATCGGTATCTTATAAACATTCCGGCAAATGCAGTTACAGACTGGCAGCCAATACTACAGACAGATTTCTCAGTGAGGGTTATGCTTGTGATGGAAAATTGGAAACGGATAGGTTGGGATGGGAAAAATATTATCAATTCCAGAGCACGATCAGCCTGAAGCCGAAAAATTCAAATAATATCCTGACCAAAGTCTATAAAAGATATAGGACAAGTTGGAAAAACTTTCCCATCTATACGGTTGATCAGGCCTGGGGCAGGTTCACGCCTGTTGCGGGGAAGAATAATACCTGGCAGTTCAGCAGGGGTTATTGGTATGCACCGAATGATGCATGTGCTGATTATGGATATTGAGTGGAAGAGAAAGTAATTAGTATTGAAGTTTGAAAGTCACAGGTATCAAAGCCTGCTATAATGAGAATCTCAATACGAATGGCCAGACTGTGGAATCCAGATTTGTATAACATCAAGTGAAAACATCTTTCTGGGCATTTATCCTGGATTAACCTAACAACCGAATAACCGCATCACAGACAAGATCAACATCTTCCAATTCAAGGAATGAGTGTAGTGGTAAGGAAACATTTCCCTTCCAGGTTTTTTCGCTGTTCGGATAATCCTCATTCCTTAGACCATATCGGTCTTTGTAATAAGTCATTCTGTGCAAGGGCTTGTAATGAACTGAGGTGCCGATCCCTACTTTAGACATGGAGTCTATGAAATCATTCCTGTTCAGCCGTGAAGAATCCTTGATCACCATGGGAAAAAGATGCCAGGCATGATCCTGGGGATCAACATTCAAAACAGGCAGATCAAGATGAGGGATACCCTGCAATCTTTGAAAATAACGAGCTGCGATATCCTGCCTGGTCTTCCTCCATCTCTCGGCTTTTCCCAATTGGCCGAGGCCAATGGCTGCAGCCAGGTCCGGCATATTATACTTGAAACCAGCCTCAACGACATCGTATTCCCAACCGGATCCCTTGGTCGTAAAACGGCCCCAGATATCCCGATTGATCCCGTGCAGGCGCATGGTCTTGATCCTTGCGTGCAGTTCCTCATCATCCGTGACCAACATCCCCCCCTCTCCGGTGGTAATCGTTTTGTTCGCGTAAAAGCTGAAGCAGGTGATGTTTCCAAAACTTCCCACGGTCTGGCCATTCAGCCGGGCCGGAAAAGCATGGGCTGCATCCTCTAATATTTTGATATTATGGCTTCCGCAAATCGAATTTAAAGCAGGCATTTCTGCCATTTGCCCACCATAGTGGACTAAAACCATATACTGTACATCCGGATGATGCAAAATAGCCTCTTCAAGGATCGCGGGAGTGATCAGGTTAGTGCCATAATCTACATCCAACAGAATGGGATCGGCGCCCAAATACCGAATGATCTCAGCGGATGCCGTGAAAGTCATGGTAGGGACAAAAACCTTACTCCCCTGCCGGATACCTAAAGCCTCGGCACCCAAATGCAAAGCGGCCGTGCAGGAATTCACGGCAGAGGCGAACCTGGCACCGATCATTTGTGCAAATTCTTCTTCAAACCGACGGGTCATACCCGCCGTAGTCAGCCAGCCGCTGTCCAAAACCTCTTGTAGCAAGGTTCTTTCCTCAATACCAATTCGAATTCTTGAAAACGGAATATTGTATTTGTCCATTACTTCGTGAGTATGGTCTTGAACGTAGTCCATAAGATTTTAATATCTCCCCAAAACGAACGATTTCGGACATAGTCAACTCCTAATGCCAATTTTTGCGGAAGTATCTCATGTTGATAAAACCATTTAGGTTCTGAGGAGGCAGCCAGCAATTGCTCTTCATTTCGGAATTTAATGGAAGCTGGGTCAGTAAGACCTGGGCGTACCTCATGCACAATCTTCCATTTTTCAGGATAGTATTCCGTCCAATATGGCACTTCAGGCCTTGGACCTACAAAACTCATATCACCTTTAAGAATATTGATTAACTGGGGTAATTCATCCAATTTGGTCTTGCGTAAGAACTTTCCAAGTGTCGTAACTCTATTTGTTGGATCAAGATCAAATTCGGATCGGCCATGTAAAGTCTGAAAATTCATGGTCCGATATTTCAATATCGTGAAACCTTTTCCATATCGTCCAAATCGAAGCTGATGAAAAAAAGGGTTCTCTCTATCAAATAAAACTATCGAAATAATAATTATGATCATCAATGGCAAAAGGATGAATAACATAATGAAGCTCAATGTAAAATCAAATGTTCTTTTCGAATTTATCATGCAGTGAGCCATATATTAATCCTCCGTTATTTTTTCGATTATATAGGAAACCTGTTCATCAGTTAAATCGTAATACAAAGGCAGACGCAAGAGG
>CAIKEH010000033.1 GCA_903826405.1 uncultured bacterium | reverse complement strand
TCCGTATTTTCCGATTCGGTTTGGAGATCCATACCCGGGTACATATCAAAATCTTTGAACGTCAAATTGGCGTATTTATTCAAAACCGCCAATGAATCCAGCCAGGCTTGTTTTGAAGTTACCGTATCGCCGATCGCACGAGAATAATGCCTGAAATCATCTGACAAATAGTTTGAAATACTGCTCAGATCTTTCTTGGAAATAAACTCCAATACCTGTTTAACCACAGCTTCGTTCGCCTTTAACTGTGCATCTTTTTTGGCATCCAGTCCCGTTGTTGCTTCTGGCTTGGTATTACAAGCCATTACTGCCATCATCATGAGAGAAAGCAAGAATTTTGATTTCATAAATTTCATTTTAGGAAGTGATGTATGTTATGCTTTTTTAAAAAAGTGTACTTTATGAATACAAATGAATGTATGAATAAAAGAAGGAATTAATTAAGGCTACATTTTTTACACCAAATATGACAATATCATGGCATTTTCGCTTGCAGGATGATGAACAGTTCTGTCGCAGGCAAACGTAAAGAATAAGCCCATGACAGAGGCAGGCCTAAGCATTTTCCGAAAAGCAGGAGATCGAAGTGATAAGCGGCACGCCCATTCCTCCATTTCTTTATGGTCAAACATTCGCCACTCTTCTCTTGTATTCTGCGAGGGCGTCGTCAAGTCTTTGCTTGGCAGTATCATCGCCGGGGACATTATGGGAAGGGTGGATGTGTAGTTTGATGCCTCTTTCAACGAGTATCTCTGCGACCGTGATGACGGTCATCCATACCGTAGTCACAAAGGCCATCGTTGATACGGGACCGAGTTTATCCTGGTGATTTTTGATGGGAACCGTCGCGTCTTCGCTGGGGGCACAGGTATCCACCACCACGTCAGCGATGTCGAAGATGGTCTTGCCGCTGGAGTGCCGGGTCTGTTTCCCCTTTGCAGCAGCAGCGGAACCATAGGCGATCACTTTCATGCCCTTCTTCTTGGCTTCGAGGGCCACATCAATGTTCACATTATTGATCCCGGAATGAGAGAATACCCACATGGAATCACGCGGATCGAAATTGTAACCCTTCATGATCTCCACACCATACCCCTCCACGCGCTCCAGGAATACGAATTGGTGCACACCCATCTCCCCGGTGATCCGGGTGAAGAATGTGAGCGGAAGTTCCACCATCGGATGGAAACCGACGAAACCGCCGATGCGCGGGTACATCTCTTCCACGGGGATCGTAGCATGTCCGCAGCCGAAGGTATGAACCCAGCGATCAGCGGCGATGCTATCGGCCATCACTCGGGCCGCCTCGCGGATGTTATCCAACTGGGTAGCCTCGATCTGGTCCATGACGTTGCGTGCATTGCTGAGCCATTGTTTCGCTAACATGTGCTGGTTATTTTGATGATGAAGTGAGCTTTCGGGATATGAAATGGAAAAGAATTACCATCAGTGCCACCTCAAGATAAGATACAAATGGCAGTTGTGATACTCCGAATCGATCCACCACGATGCCCATCAGGTAGTTCACCAATATATTACCCGCAAGTGCCACCGTGAAAACGAAACTGAATGCAGTTCCTGATTTGTCGGGTACATGATCCCCTACAAAACCGAGCATGATCGGAAATCCACCAGCAAGACCTGCACCAGACAGGAAAAGACCTACTACGATCCCCACCTGCGATGGAGAATATTGCATCATGACCATGCCCAAGGCTATGAAGGCCAGACTTAACCAGGTAAGGCCATGCAAGGAAAACGCCCTGAGTAAAGTGCCTGTCAACAGGCGCATGACCACCATGCCCACGATATGAATGGACAACGCATACCATGCCAATCGGTCTGACATCAAACCACGATGTTCAAGATAAGATGTGGTCCAGTTATTCACGATGGCTTCCAGACTACTTTGCAGGAATAGAAAGAATGCGATCGTCCATATCAGTGTATCGTTCAGCAAGGGTCGCAGGGCGTTCCCTTTACTGCTCAAATCGGGTTTGGGAAAACGAATGAAGAACAAGATCATTCCTACGAAAAATGCCAGCCAGCCTATTCCGGAGACCACTTCGAAAGAACTCATGCTCCTGGATAAAAGCCCCAACAGAAGAGGCATGCCCAAGGCTCCCAGTCCGAATGAAACTCCCAGCAGACTCAGTTGTGCGCCTTTATGTTCAGGAGAGATATTCGCGACGAGCGCATTGGTGGCCCCATTCACGATCCCGCCGCTGATACCGAACAGGTATATGAATACCTTGAGCATCCCTACCGTGCCTGCATGCACGATGCCTTCGAATCCGGCGAACATGCCCAGGCATGCCACCACCAATAAAAGTCGGTATCCATGTCGGTCGCCGACCGGTCCGAACACCAATGATCCGGTCAGGATGCCGAAAGGCAGAATGGCAAATACACTGCCGGAATCGATGCCGCTCAATTGGAATCGGGATCTGAGGTCAATAGCCAGTGAACCCAGCGTGATCAGGCAGATGCCGAACAACAACATGCCGCAACAGGCCGCCAGAAAAACCGATCGATGATTATACATGCCGGTCAGGATTTTGTTTTTTCGTGAAGGGCAGCAGATCCGGCACCATATAATACGGCCTGTGGGCCGAGGGCGGAGCCATCTATCTTCACGAACGGAAAACTCAAAGGTTGTGCCCACTTACGGGCTTCTTCCCTGATCATGGGCAGTAAACTGTTGGCCGGTCCGAATACGCCACCACCGAAAAGGATCACCTCCGGATCAAACAGACTGACCAGATTGGCCACCATTACACCCCAATATTTCACACAGAGATCCAATACTTGCACGGCGATCGCGTCTCCCGTATGATAAGCAGCAAAAACATCTGAGGCGGTCAGTTGACCGGACAATTGTATTCCACGTAGCATCCCCTGATAGTCCGGACTAGCTTCGACCTGTCGGCGGGCGGCGTTTGCTATGCCCGTCCCTGAAGCATGATACTCCAGGTCACCCACCGCCGCGTATACTTCCTGATGATCGACGCCAAGTCCCATCCAACCCAGGGAGCCGGCAGTCCCATGCGCTCCCCTGAGTACTACGTCATTCATCAATATGCCAGCGCCTATGCCCGTACCGACAGTCAGGAATATGGCATTTGCGACATCTTTCGCATTACCCTGCCATCGCTCTCCCAGGATCGAGCAGGCCCTATCGTCGTCAACTACAACCGGCAGGCCGTTGCCCGCTTTGCGCAGCAGGTCCCTCAAGGGATATTTGTCCCAACCGGGAATGTTGGGAGCCCAGACCGTACCATCAGTGGGGTTGCATGACCCCGGTACGGCAATACCGATGGAATCCAGAGATAGGCCGAGGGATACGCATGCTGCCATCCTTTCCGCCACTTCGGTTGCTATGAGTTCTCCAACCTGCTCACCGACACGACCATTGAGTTCGGTCCTGCGCGGCAAAAGCATTTCCCCTTCTGCATTGAATAATGCAGAAGACAATTTGGTGCCGCCCAGATCCAATGCCAAGACATGTGACATGAAATGCCTGAAGATGGTGAAGCATCAAAATAACATTAGTTCGCGACATGAGGCGGAGGGAATTTCAGGGAGTCTGGCGAAGCTTTCCAAAATATTCTTCGCACCCTATAATAGAAGCTACCTGAACGCTGTCTGAAACAAGCCGAACGAAAAATCAAGACAATCCACTTTCTGGGTCTGTCTACTTATGAAGAGCTTAAATCGCCCTTGATGACCGGTTCGAAGAATAACTAATCCTGAGCCCAGGATCTCATTGAACTTTCATCACCCGGATCGCTCCCAGGTCGACGTTCCTGGACAGATCAAATAAATGGAGCTGGTAGATCCCGTGATGATGGTCGCCCATATTGAGCCGGATGTCATTTTTCCCAGAAACAGTCCACTCCATCAAAAGCTGCCCTTGCAGGTTGGTCAATCTGATCTCATATTTTTTACTGGCCAACAATCCGGAAACAGTGACGTTTTCACTGAATGGATTGGGATATGCTTTAATGGGGTGCCCGGGGTTATCGGGGTCGGAGATCCCGGTTACAGCATTTTTTTGCAGTTTTATACTGTCAACGTAAGTGGATCGATAATAACAATCGGAGCTCGTTCTGATCCGTGCATAGATCCAATTGTCACCGACGGCCAATGTAGCGGGATCGATCGAGCAGGAACTGAGCCCGCTTTCTGCTTGGATCAGTGATGAAAATCCCCTTTCGGTGGAGAATGCATAGAGCGGGGCGTCCCCACCACCCGAAGTCTTATCCACGGTTACCTGCACGGGAATACTGGCATCCGTGATCAGGGAAACACTGGAGCCAAGGCTGATCCTTGGCGTATCCGGCCATTTAACGTCGAATGGGAACACGGAAGAACGACTTGTTGTTAACGTCGAATAGGTTGCAGTGAAAGTATGTTGTCCAGACTGAAGGACAGAAATATCCATGCTGAATGTGCTATCCTTATCCAGAATCAATATGGAACTATCCAATTTCAGCAGTGTCGACGCTGAATGTGATGAAGGCGGATTCATCAGCCTACCTTTGACCACACCCGAATTCCCACAATACTTGACTTGAAGATCACTGATGATAGGGGCTTCTATGTCTGACATGGACAATACAGTATGTTGAATATCGGTGAGAACCGGCGGATTATGATCGAAATATATGGAAGCGCCATTGTTGATGGAATCGCCCTGCGATAGACCCCGGATCGGCTTCACCCGATAAGATAGATAACCATGACTACGGGCCTCGTCCTGCAGGCTATCCGGCAGGTTGATGGCATCCATTCTCCAGATCAGAGTATGCCCACCCTCCAGGTTGAGTCTGTATGGATGACTTGCTGCGATCATCTCTATACTTGCCGGGTCCGCCTTATCGGTTAATGTATCCCGTATGATGACCGTGAATGCTGTATCGTTCCCGGTGTTCTGAAAGTCTATTCGGTAGTTCAGATAGCTGCCTGCCATATAATCAGAGACAGCCAGTAGGCCTGCCCCATTTTCCGTTTTTCCATTCGGATCGAAAGATGCCTGAACCGGCTGCCTGACTACGGTATGATTGTCCGACGGAGTTAGATCTCCCGTGCTATCGATCAGGAAATGGCTGAACAGGGTATCACCTATCTTCAAGGCTGGAACAGAATCCAACTTCAATTCAACATGTATCGATTGTCTTTCATCCGGAAATAAAGTCAAACCATCCCATTCCAGGGTATCGCCAGAAATGAAACTACAAGAGGGTGTGGCTGACACCAGATGCGCCCGGACATCTTTTACGAATGTAATTGGCTTATGAGAAAAGGTATCTGTACCCTGATTCACGACTTGAATATCATAAAATAGCTTGTCGCCGGGTCTGGCGATGCCGAAATACAAGGGAAACACAGTATAATCCCTCTTGCCCGGGATGGGTTCGATAGCAAAATCAGCGGTATCCGCTCGATTGAAGGATGTAAATGTGGACGCTCGGGTTGTGGATCGGATATTATAGTAGGGTTCTTTGAGGGCCAGTTCCGTCACAAAATTTCCTGTATCCACATCCATTCGGTACTGTCCTCCATAGGGTATGGATGTGGTCGAAAAACCAACTTTACTACTTTTCACCAGGGCTTTGTCGTAACCCTTTTCACCCGGGTCCAGTACTCCGTTTGAATTACGGTCGATGAATACATGTCCTTCGATATGGTTCGTACCAGCTAGGCCGACAAGCCAGATGTCCCCACCACCATGATTCCCGGAAACATCGTAATCATTGGATGTGGTCTGACCAGCGGCAACAAAATCAGTACCGTTGGGCAATGCCCGGATGGCATTGAATTGGTCATTTCCACTCCCTCCATATGCACGAACGGACTGTGCATCTCCATTGGGATTAAATCTTCCCATGGTGATCATCGCATCATTCTGGCTGTACATGGGTATGGGATTCCCTCCATCATTGATGATCGTGCCACAGCCCAAATAGGACATGTCGTCTATGCCCAGAGTTCCATGTGTTTCAGAAAGAGAACTCCTGTATGTGGGTAATTGAGAGATACAGTTGGAGAGCGTGACGATCTCGCCGGACAACCGATTTCCGGCAAAATCATACAGGGCGGTTCTGCTGTTCTCTTCTGCACAGGCAGGGTAAGAAATCGTGGCATTCACGGTCGCGACAATGCGATCAGGTGTCCGGGACAGGGAAGATCCATAAGGAAATCTTCCGCCCAAACGGAAGGCTCCGATCATCGTTCCGTCATGATTATTCAACCGGACCATGAAAGACCAATAACCGTTCACGGACTGGGGAAAATCGCCAGGCATGATGGCATCTGATGAACTCATCAACGAAATGAGATCACCCTCTACATTTTCCATGATGGATGATCCATGTTCGTATCCACCACTATTACCAAAGCACTTTTGCCAGACCATGGTACCGGACCCCGATATTTTGACCACCCAGGTATCTGATCCGTTACCTCCGTGTAAACCGGTCACATCCCCATCAATAGAAAAAGTATTACCGATCAAAGCGTAACCTCCATCGGAGGTGGGTGTGCCATCGTACAAGTTGTCGTTAGCCGAGCCTCCAAAGTTGCTCTGCCAGGAAAGGGATCCGTCTTTCGCGAATTTGACCACCCAAAAATCAGTACCACCGTGATTTGCCACCGCATCACCATCCCGGGAACCCGTGGTACCGAAACAAACGAATCCACCATCACTACTCAATGCAACGGACCTGAATTCATCAGAACCCGATCCTCCCATTGATCTCTGCCAGCGTATACTCAGGTCAGATCCCAGTCTGCACACCCATGCATCCGCAGAATCAGCAATGCCGTGATGACCCGTGACATCCCCGTCATTGGATTTAGAATAACCCACAATGATATACCCACCATCAGGAAGTGGCCGTATATCATTGGCCTTGTCCTCACCAGAGCCACCAATGCATTTCTGCCACTTGATGGCCGGGCCAATCTGTGCATGAATCTGATTCGATCGAATGAATAAAAGCAGGGCAAGGCAGAAGAATGGGGCAGTTAGTGGTCGCATCTTTGGTGTGTTTCAATAGCCGGGACAATCTGAAATGTCCCGACATTAATTTAAGTCATTTTATATTATTTCCAGCCTTCCCGTCTGAAACAGGTGCGGATCCTCAAATGAAAGCTCTCTGGAACTCAAATCTAACCCACCCCCCATTTCACCAAGTGGTATTTACCTTTCCGGCAGTTGATGCATTTGCCCTTTTCGGGATCGAACGGCGCAGAAAATAAACCTCTGCAATACCGATAAGCGAAGAGGACTAAATGGACAAGGACATTGAGGGGCTTACCGCATATGAAAATCAAAATCCACAGAACAGTGCACCGTTCAGGTAATGGCCTCCTCACTGTCCGTGGTGCGCTATAGATGCTCTTTCGCAAACGGCGTCGGAAATACCCATGATCCTCCCACTCCATCTTTTCGTGATCTACAGGGAAAATGCTACGGCGGCAACGATCACATTGATATTCTTTCCGGATGATCGATTTGAATAGATCTACCACTTTGGAGTTTCCCGTCCTGGCGTAAGTGTAGACCTTGTCTATCTCAAGCTTCAATACATCACATTCCGTGTGAATGACATTCAATGTTTGGATTGATCTTTCAAAATCCCCTTTCTCTCTGTACAGTTCAGCTTTATAGAGCAGTTGGTCCGGGGAAGAGTGGGAAATGGACAGATCGATGAGTCTGTTTATGTTCTCTAACTTTTCTAAAAGGAATTTTGGCGATTTATACAATTTTCGATCCTCCCTTATCAACTTGTTTTGCCTTTGAAGCAGAAGTGTTCTTACATCAAATTCATTTTCTGCAGACAGGCAAAAATCCGTTTTCAACACTTCCTGAACATCAACGTAGGACATTTCATATTCATCCAGTGCGCATGAGCCGTGCCATTTGGCCTCGTTGGGCCTATCATGAAAGCGAACCTCATCCACCTTCAGTGCATCAGCTGTCCGGAAACATTTTTTGCAAGTGGTGTTAACACATCTGACCAGTAATGGTCTGAAATAAAACATGGTGCCTTCAAAATAACCATCGGAATAGTGCCTGCAGTCCAAATTGTTCATGGAGCCAGCCTTCATATCAATGTAATATGCAGAGCAATATGGACAGGCTAATACATCGTAACCGATAGGGTACATATGAATGAATTTAGGGAGGCGCAGGGCGCCGGGTTGAAAAATGCAGACAGAGAAAGTCGGACACGCTGGAAAAGATCTTTCGACGGGCATATTCACGCCATGGATCCGTTCAAGAATTGTCTTCGAAGTAAAAATGTTGCAATAAGCGCGAGATGGGTGAAACGGTTCAGCTAAGAAAAGATTAATTCACTTAACATGCAATCCGAAAAAGTTAAAAGTCTTTTAAGCAGACCATCATTGTACGATTTTAACGTCTTCTTAATTTTCCGGGATACATGAAATGTGATCATGCTATACCGGGTATTCTTTGCCTCCATGGTCAGAATATGACATGGAATGATTGAACCCCTCAACATCGTCATCCGGGATTGAGCAGGAAATTTAACGGGAAGAATGTCGTGTCAAGCTCCCCGAAAACAAATCCGCATCATTGCCCTTAGTGACCCCCCTCATTGTTTCCCCTTCATTATGGCCGTAACCTTTATGATCCCAAAATAAAGATCATGGTCAAACACATCTGTTCAACTCAACAAGTGGTTCTGCTCCTGAGTTTGTTCATTGTGCTTTCCGGATCTGATTGTGGGGGAGGTGGAGTCAGCAACGTGGGTTACCATTGCATCCCGATCGCAGGCTATGAAGAAGGTGACTATGTGGTCATGCTTGATGACCAGAATCCTGAGATGCAATACAATGCCTTGTGCTTGTTGGGTACATTGGGCAACTCATATCATTCCACTTTGGATTCCCTATCCTTGAAAGGAACTCCACACTATGATAGCGCCTTGATGGTGTATGAAAAGATATTCTCGTTGATGAGCTCAAAGGATGATTGGGTCAGCAGTGCAGCCATCAGGGCGATGTCCTTGTTCAATTACGACAGAAAAAGGATAACCCGTGCTTGGCTGCAAGACGAGCGCCCCTCCAGAAACATTCAACTGGAGATCATAAATAGTATCAGTAAAGACACCATACTTGAGGAGGAGCTGATCATGAAAAAAATGAATTTTCTCAGCAATAGCCATTCTTGGTTGCTCCGAAACAGTTCCATATTCTTGGCATCCCGCTTTTCAAAACGCCCTTACGCCAGGTTGATGGGGGAATATCGTAATGCTACTGCAGAATATCAGCAATTGAATGTACTAGCCAACATGAGTGATGATTTTCCGGATAGCATTTTCCATTTTCTTTCCCAGGAATGGGCAAGTACCTCCAATCCCAAGATCAAAAAAGCTATAATAAGGTTGATGGATGATCCCAAAAACAAGTCGAGGTTCCTTCACTGGCTACTTGTGAACAACATGAATACGGATGAATATTTCAATGATTTATCTATACTTGAACTTTACCATGAATCACCTGAAAATCCCGAAGTGGTCAGTATAATTAGGTCGAAACTAAATGCTGGTTGGAAATCCGCGATGAAAATTGAAATAGGCAACGGATTTTATGATGAAGAAGTGCCATTATTATACCATTATCTCTTCATTGAAAAATACCCCGAAAGCGACTCCACCTTCTCTGGATTTAATCAATCCGTTGCCGGTAATAAATTGGAGAAATGGCTGCTGGACTATCCGAAACTGGCCAGAGAATGGCGTGCTTACGAAAAAGACCACAAAATTTATCCGCTCCCTAAAAATTTCATTCAGGAACGTGATCGCTTGGTGGATCAATATATTGCGCAGTATCGATATCTCTTCACCAAACATGGAATCGACACCCTCACCACAGTAGTGTATCTGAAAAATTTGGGGAATTTGGAAAAAACAATGAAGCCGGAAAATAAACTGAGAAACTGAGTCAGTTTGTATTGTTCATTTCAATTAATACACCGCCATCAAAAAAATCAAACTCCTACATTCAACCCTGGTGTTTTTAAACGGCATGGCAAACCTGAATTCAGCTATAACCATGGTCATGCCCACGCGTTCTTCATCTCTCCTACTCCCTATCTAATAAACAGCGCCTTAAACCAAGATGTGCATACATACTTTATATGCTTATTTTTGGAGGGCTCCTCTCAGGCTGATCATAAAACATAACCCCGCTATGCATCTTTCCATGATTCACAGATCCGGCATGATCCTGTCCATCTCCCTCATTCTGCTGCAGATCGGATACACACAGGAACGCCCCGTTGCTGCTTTCAAAACGATCTCCAATCCGAAAGGGCCAACGCTGGGTTACTCCCCCACTTCAAGCATATCCATCCTCACCATCAGCGGCCTCCATTTCAAGGACCTGAACAAGAATGGCAAATTGGACCCATATGAGGATTGGCGCCTGCCGGTGGATTCCCGTGCAAAGGATCTGGCAAAGAAAATGAGCAAGGAACAGATTGCCGGGCTGATGCTGTACAGCGGACATCAATCCATCCCCGCCAATCCGAAAGGTTTCGGGGCGGGAACATATAATGGGAAGCCGTTAGATTCCAGTGGGATGGCCCCTTACGACATCACGGATCAGCAAAAGAAATTCTTGAAAGAAGACAACCTCAGGCATGTGCTGATCACCCGTGTGGCGAGTCCGGAAGTTTCGGCCAAGTGGAACAACAACGTACAAGCATACGTCGAAGGTCTTGGTCTGGGTATACCCGCCAACAACAGCTCCGACCCACGGAATGCGGTCATCGCGAATGCCGAGTACAACTACGGTGCAGGTGGAAAGATCTCCATGTGGCCAGAATCCATTGGCATGGCCGCCACCTTCGACCCTTCCATAGTATTGAAATTCGGTCAAACTGCAGCTCAGGAATATAGAGGCTTAGGGATCACCACCGCCTTGTCCCCTCAGATCGATCTGGCCACGGAGCCGCGCTGGAACAGATTCAATGGCACTTTCGGAGAAGATCCAATGCTGGCATCAGACATGGCGAGGGCATATGTGGATGGCTTTCAGACATCCTCAGGTTCAGCAGAGATCAAAAACGGATGGGGATACCAGAGCGTCAATGCCATGGTCAAACACTGGCCCAGTGGTGGACCGGAAGAAGCCGGACGCGATGCGCATTTCGCCTATGGCAAATTCGCAGTATATCCCGGCAACAACTTCCAGACCCAACTCAAACCCTTCATAGATGGCGCCTTCAAGCTGAATGGGAAAACGAGATCCACTGCAGCCGTGATGCCATACTATACCATTTCCTACGATCAGGATAAAAAATACGGGGAGAACGTCGGCAACAGCTACAGCAAATACATCATCACGGATCTGTTGAGGAATAAATATGGTTACGACGGGGTTGTCTGCACCGATTGGATGATCACGGCGAACGAGGGTGCCCGCCCCGATATCTTCGCCGGAAAATCATGGGGGGTGGAGAAACTATCCGTTGCAGAAAGACATTACAAAGTACTGATGGCCGGCGTAGACCAGTTCGGAGGGAACAATGCCGCAGGTCCAGTCTTGGAGGCATACCAGATGGGCGTGAAGGAACATGGTGAGGCCTTCATGCGCGAACGTTTTGAAAGATCCGCCGTCCGGCTGCTTCGCAACATCTTTCAGGTCGGCTTATTTGAGAACCCATATATCGACCCTGCCCAATCAACAACCGTGGTGGGCAATCCTGAATTCATGAAGGCCGGATATGAAGCTCAGCTCCGGTCCATCGTTCTGCTGAAAAATAAAGGACAACTGCTTCCGCTCAAAAAGAATTTACGGGTATACATCCCCAAACGAGTGGTACCCGCGACCAAGGATTGGTTCGGAAATTCCACCCCCGAGAAGGTGGAATATCCCGTGAACATGGATATCGTGAAGAAGTATTTTCAGGTAACGGATGAACCTGCAAAAGCCGATGTGGCCATCGTATTCGTCAAAGGACCCGACGGTGGAGTCGGCTATAGTACCGAAGACAGGCAGAGCGGCGGGAATGGATACCTGCCCATCAGCCTGCAATACGGCACCTATACGGCCACCACCGCCAGAGAGAAAAGCATGGCCAGCGGTGACCCGGTGATAGATCCGGGTATCACGGACAGAACCTATAAAGGCAAGTCGGTTACCGCCAGCAATATCTCCGACCTCAGGGCCATCCGGGATGCAAAAGAAGCGATGATGGGCAAACCCGTTGTGGTCTGCATGACCTTGAGCAAGCCAGCCATTGTTTCGGAATTCGAATCAGCTGTAGATGGCCTAATCGTTTCCTTTGGCGTGCAGGACCAGGCATTGATGGACATCATCTCCGGATCCGCCGCACCATCAGGCCTGCTGCCATTGCAAATGCCCGCGGACATGCTCACCGTGGAGAAGCAGCAAGAGGACGTGCCTCATGACATGACCTGCCATAAGGACAGCGAAGGACATGTATATGATTTCGGCTACGGCCTCAACTGGAAAGGTGTGATCGCGGATGAAAGGACCAAAAAGTACAAGAAGAATTGAACACCTGATTCCGCAGGAGTTCCCGTAGCCCTTTTGAACGGTTGATGATACTGCTCCGTTGAACTGCTTGGGAATGATACAGACAACACATTCACGGCAGATCACCGATTTGGGAATTATCGTATCTTCCGAACAAACCGATTACTTGAACTACCGTTCCTACTTACACGCATGGTTCCTGCTCATCGCGACATCCGCGTCGGCTCAGGTGGACCCCGCATTTTCTACACTGCTCGATCAACAGGCAAAGGGAATTGAAGCACAGGTGATCGACTGGCGCAGGCATTTCCACGAAAATCCTGAACTCTCGAACCGGGAATACAACACCGGAAAGTACATCGCCGAATTCCTGAAGACTCTGGACCTGGAAGTGAACTATCCGATGGCCAAGACAGGCGTGGTGGCCATCCTTAAAGGTGCCAAACCCGGGCCGGTCATCGCTCTGCGCGCAGACATGGATGCTCTGCCGGTGACGGAGCGCAATGGACTTCCCTTCATGTCTAAAGTAACTGCCAAGCAAGGCGAGACCACCACCGGTGTCATGCATGCCTGCGGGCACGACAGCCATATGGCCATCCTGATGGGCGTGGCATCGATCCTCTCGAAGAACAGAAATAAACTCAAGGGAACCATCAAATTCATCTTCCAACCTGCGGAAGAGGACTGGGCGCCCGGCGATACCGATGGTGGTGCTCATCTATTGGTTAAGGAAGGCGTGCTGGATAACCCGAAAGTGGATGCCATCTTTGGCTTGCATATACAATCCATGTTGCCTTCGGGTCAGATCGCCTATCGCGCAGAAGGGTTGATGGCGGCTGTTGATGGCTTTGACATCACGGTAAAAGGTGTCGGTGCGCATGGTGCCACACCTTGGGATGGCGTGGATCCGGTGGTCCTGTCCAGCCAGATCGTAATGGCCCTGCAGACCATCGTCAGTCGGCAGGTGAACATCACGAAAACCCCTGCAGTGATTACCGTAGCGACCATCCACGGTGGTGTCCGACGCAATATCATCCCGGAGACCGTGACGATACAAGGAACGATCCGCACCTTTGACTCCTCAGAGCAACGCATGGTCCATGATGCCATACGGAGAACGGTCAAAGGCATCACGGAAAGTGCCGGCGCAACCGCTGCCGTTGACATACAGGTGGGCAGTCCGCTTACTTATAATGATCCCAAGCTCACCGCCATGATGGCGCCCAGTCTGGCACGCACTGCAGGTGCAAACCTGAAGGTGACACCGCCCGTCACCATGGCGGAGGACTTCTCCTTTTACACCTTGGGTACAGGTGTACCCGGACTATTCTTTTTCCTCGGAGCCTATCCCGCGGATATGCAGTTGGCGGCAAAGCCGGTACACCATACTTCCGATTTCATGCTCGATGAAAAAGCCTTTGTGACCGGCGTGCGGGCCTTGCTGCACCTCTCCACCGATTATCTCTTCGCCCCTTCCACCAAGTGAACCCCTAATCCTTCAAATACATGCAACTCAAAGAAAGGATCCTCCAAGCGGAATCCGCCATCCGACCCTATCTCCGCGAAACCCCGTTGGAATATTCTTATGCCCTCAGCAAACTCACCGGTGCCGATGTGCACCTCAAACTCGAGAACATCCAGATCACGGGATCTTTCAAGGCACGGGGTGCGCTCAATAAAGTGCTATCCTTGCAAGGTGTTGAAGGCCGCATCGTGACCGCCTCGACGGGCAATCACGGATTGGGTGTGGCGAATGCCTTGTCGGTGGTGAAGAGACCCGGTACCATCTTCCTTCCCATCAACGCATCCCCCGCCAAAGTGGAAGCGATCAAGATGCGGGGCGTGCCCGTGGAATTTTTCGGCGACACCTGCGAGGAGACCGAAGCCCATGTACGCAGCATGGCGGAAGCGACGGGGGACATTTACGTATCTCCTTATAATGATATCGACGTGATGGCCGGCCAGGGCAGCATCGGTGTGGAACTGATGCGACAACTGCCGGAGATCGACGCCGTCTTCATCTCCGTCGGTGGGGGTGGATTGATCAGTGGCATCGCAGCATATCTTAAAGCCGTGAAGCCAAGTATTGAAGTGGTAGGCTGCCTTCCCGAGAACGCCCCCGTGATGTCAGAATGTGTCAAGGCCGGCAAGATCATCGAAGTGCCGGAGAAGCCCACCCTGTCCGATGGAACGGCAGGTGGACTCGAACCCGGCTCCATCACTTTTGAATTCTGCCGTGACCTTGTCGATCGATACCTACTTGTTTCAGAAGCCGAGATCGAAGCTTCGATGAAATTGGTGTTGAAGCATCATCACCTGATCATCGAAGGTGCGGCCGGTGTGGCCCTGGCTTCGCTCATCAAGAATCAGGAAAATTACCAGGGTAAGAAAGTAGTGGTGTTGGTTTGTGGCGGGAATGTAAGTGAAAAGGTGGTGAAGCAGATGGTTTGTGGATGAGTTCACCTGATAAGATCACAGCATCTCTGCTTTGCGCACCACCTCACCCCGCCTCACCTAAGCCTGGGCACCCCTCTACACGGGGTGGAGAGGAGAATACCTATGGCTGTTTTCTGTGTTCTCTGCGGTGAATGTATTTTTTGTTTGACGCTCTGAAATTTGAATCATGGAAATCATTTCATTACACCGCATCAAGGAAATCCTCGCGAAGAGCAATCCTGAAACACTGCTCGCCGCCATTGAAGAAGGATTCGTGCTATATGCCGATGGCAAGGTGGTGGTGCCGCCCGTGGGGCATCTGGCATTCACCGATCCACCCGGAGATGTGCACATCAAATATGGCCGCATCGAAGGCGATGAATATTATGTGATCAAGATCGCCTCCGGGTTCTATGACAATCCCAAACAGGGTCTGCCTCCCGGCAACGGCATGATGATGGTCTTCAGCGCGAAGACCGGAGAGCCGCTGGCGATTTTGCATGATGAAGGGGTGCTGACAGATATCCGCACCGCCATTGCCGGAGCCGTCGTGGCAAAGTATATGGCACCATCGAATGTAAAATGCATCGGCATCGTCGGTACCGGCGTTCAGGCCAGATTGCAATTGGCTTATCTGAATTCGATTACGCCTTGCCGTGAAGTGATGGTCTGGGGAAGGAGTTTGGAAAAAGGGGAAGCCATGGCTGCCGATCCCGACCTCTCCGAATTCAATATCTCTGTTACTACGGACATGGCTGCACTGGCAGAGCGCTGCAACCTCATCGTCACGACCACGGCATCGCGTAAAGCCTTGCTGATGGCAGGGCAGGTTCGTCCGGGCACACACATCACGGCAATGGGTGCTGATGCATCGGGCAAGCAGGAACTCGATCCCGCCCTTTTCGCCAAAGCAGATATCGTCGTCGCCGACAGCATCGACCAGTGCGTGGATCACGGCGACATTTACCATGCTGTGAAGAGTGGCGAGCTCGCTTTAGAAAAGATCCTGGCTTTGGGTGATGTCATCCAGCATGCCCAACGGCGTCGGACCAGCGATGCGCAGATCACCATCGCCGACCTCACTGGCGTAGCCATCCAGGATATCCAGATCGCGAAGGGGGTGTATATAGCAAGGTGAACTCAGAAGACGCTTAGTTTCTGGCTGATTTTGCGAATGACATGATTGCCCTCGTCTGCGACCAATATATCTCCGTTCTGATCAAGGCAGATACCCTGGGGATGATCGAATTTAGCGGTTCCCATGGGTCCGTTCTGAAATCCCGGTGAATAACGCAACCACCACCAGTTCTCTGGA
>CAIKEH010000032.1 GCA_903826405.1 uncultured bacterium | reverse complement strand
GTAACTGCTGTCGGTCAGTTTCACTGCACTCACGGTGATCTGGAAACTATCGGATGGTACGAGTGATTTTCCCTTGTCCATCGACAGGGAAGGGAAGATCCATTGACCTGAATCGAAAATAGTGATGAGGATCTTCTGGGTGATCTTTATCCGGTTATCCGTATACGTTGTATCCGGCTTTTCCCTTTTCAGAACCTCGAAGGAACGGAATGTGTCGGGTAAAGAAGGTAGACTAGGCAGGGTTTCCTTCGAGTTAATGTCCGCTTCCAAGGTTAGTACGATCCTTTCGCCCGGCAAGATGCGGGTCCGGTCCGGAGTGACCTTGATCCTGGGCTGCGCGATCAGGCAGAAAAAAATCAAGATCATGAATAAGGTCAATGGGATCCTCGAGAGTATAATGCCATATGATCTAGGGGTTCTCATTTGCGTTTGATGAAAAACTGTTGGAGCAGTTTTACATGGTCATCGTCCGTGCGTAAATAGATGAGGTCGGCGCCGGCCTTCTTGAAACTGTTCCTGCAGGCTTCTTCGGTCTGGTTGAACTGTTGCGCATAATTGTACTGGACAAGGGCATTCCCGGTGTCGATCCATTGTTGTCTGCCGGTTTCGGCGTCTTCCACCTGAAGGAGACCTGCTTTGGGTAATTCCATGTCCATTTTATCGTACACTTTGATGCCGATCACATCATGCTTGTTTCCAGCGACACGCAAGGGGTCGTCGTATTTCTCCACGAGAAAGTCACTCAGGATGAAAACGATGCTCTTCTGCTTGACCGCATTGTTGAAATAACGGACGGCCGCATTCAGGTCCGTACCCTTGCTTTTCGGTTCGAGGGTGAGCAGTTGGCGCACGATGGAAAGTACGTGTTCCTTGCCTTTTTTGGCAGGGATATAGGATTCGATCCGGTCGCTGAAGAGGATGGCTCCTACTTTGTCGTTGTTGTTGGCAGCGGCGAAGGCCAGTACGGCGCATACTTCGGTGACCAGGTCCTTCTTGCGCTGGTGAATGGTGCCGAAGAGGGAACTGGCGCTTACGTCCACCAGCAGCATCATGGTGAGTTCACGTTCCTCTTCGAACAGTTTGGAATAGGGGTGGCCGAAGCGGGCTGAAACATTCCAGTCGATGAAGCGAGTATCGTCGCCGTGCTGGTATTCCCGTACTTCCTTGAAAGACATGCCTCTGCCCTTGAAGGCGCTGTGGTATTCACCTGTGAAAAGGTGGGCCGTCAGTTTCTTGCTGCGGATCTCGAGTTCCCTGACCTTCTTTTTGATCTCTGCGGTGGTAAGCATCGGTTAATGTACTCCGTTAGGGTATGTTCACCTTGGCGATGATCTCGTCGATGATGTTCTCCGCATTCACGTTCTCGGCCTCGGCCTCGTAGGTGAGTCCTATGCGGTGTCGCATGACATCGCGCACGATGCTGCGCACATCTTCAGGGATGACGTAACCCCTTTTGTTGAGGAACGCACCGGCCTTGGCTGCAAGGGCGAGGTTTATGCTGGCCCGGGGGGAACCGCCGTAGGCGATGAGGGGCGACAATTTTTCCAGTTTGTAATCCGCGGGTTTTCGTGTGGCGAACACAAGGTCGAGGATGTATTGTTCGATCTTCTCGTCCATGTAGACCTGCCGGACCAGTTCCCTTGCCCCGAGAACTTCCTGCACGGATACAACGGGTCTTATTTCCGGGAACGACATTCCCTGCACGTTCTGGCGGATGATGAGTTGTTCCTCCTGCTTGCTGGGGTAATCTATGATCACTTTCAGCATAAAACGGTCCACCTGCGCTTCTGGAAGGGGGTAAGTGCCTTCTTGATCAATCGGATTCTGCGTGGCCAGGACCAGAAAAGGCTCATCCAATTTATAGGTGGACTCACCAATGGTCACTTGCCGCTCCTGCATGGCTTCCAACAAGGCACTCTGCACCTTGGCAGGTGCGCGGTTGATCTCATCCGCGAGGATGAAGTTGGCAAAGATTGGCCCCTTTCTGACCACGAACTGGTGAGACTGCTGATTATAGATAAGTGTTCCGATTACATCGGCAGGCAGCAGGTCCGGTGTGAACTGGATCCTGCTGAATTTGGCTTGTATCGCCTGCGAAAGGGATTTGATGGCCAGTGTTTTGGCCAGGCCTGGAACCCCTTCTAGCAGTACGTGCCCATTGCTGAGCAGCCCGATCAACAGCCGACTCACCATGTAGTGCTGGCCGATGATGACGCGGGATATCTCCTGTCCTATACGGTCTGTGAAAGCTGCCGAGATTTTGATTTTCTCGTTCAATTGGCGGATCTCCTCTGCCGTTTGTGCCATTTTGGGAATTTGAATGGGTGAAAATACAACCTTACCGTGCAATGATTTTGCCAAATCCGGGATCGGCAATTCTGAACGTGCCCAAATCAACATTTGCCAAACAAAATTCATTTTGTTTGGCAAATGAACCTGAAATCATTTTCAAATGGCCATGTCTTGAGCATTCAGGATCAGCATCGGCCAGGGTATCAGAGCCTGTTATGTCATAATTGGGCTTTGAACTGATGAATTGGCTATGTCGGCCATACCTGACGCAAGCGGATCATAATACATAGTGGTACATATGTCTACACAAACCCTCTCCAACTTAAGATTTTGCGCCGTATTGGCTTTATTTTAACAGAAATGGTTACCTTTGCCCTTTGTCGGAGAAATCCGTCAAAGGGGTGATTACCCTGATCCAGACCCACTTGGAGTGATAAAACGATCTGAATCAATTTTTTAGGCTGATTGGCTGAAGCTATGGAAACTTTTCGCACCATTTCGGCTCAGTACAGGTTCACGATATGGTTAATGAACCTGCTCAATAAAATCAACGGTTTTTAGCTATAAAGTACCCTTTTTGATGTGTTTATTGGATTTTATATATTTGATTATCAATTATGTATGATTCAATTTTAACATGAAACGGATAGATCGTGGTGCTCTGGTCATTCGCTCATTCAAGGCGAGTGAAATTTTTCTTTTCCTTAAGCAGCGAAAAGATGGTTAAAGATTTCTTAATTTGGACGCCTCGTTGAAGCAATAACTATTAATAAATATTCTTTTTTTCACTAAAACCGACCAATTGTTATGAGAAAATTCCTCACCCTGTTAGGCGCTGTTCTGGTTCTTTGCCTGAACAGTTTCGCCCAAACGGGAAAAATTACCGGTAAGGTAACTGACTCCCGAGATGGATCACCGTTGTCGGGCGCAACTGTCAGGATCAGAGGCGGTGCAGCTACGAAGACGGGACCTGACGGTAGCTTCTCCCTGAATGCCTCCGGTTCAGGCCAACAAGACCTAGAGCTCAGTTTCGTAGGTTACATTCCTAAGACCGTAAAGGCTACTCCGGGCGAAGCACTGACATTCTCCATTGATTATGATTCGAAGGGCCTCGCTGAGGTGGTTGTTACCGGTACCGGTGTCGCCACCAGCAAGAAGAGGTTGGGTATCGCGGTGGAATCCGTAACGGCTTCCCAGCTTCCCCAGACTCCTTCTGCTTCTATTGATCAGGCGTTGGTCGGAAAGATCGCAGGTGCCCAGATCCAGACTGGATCAGGAAACCCCGGCGACCCCGTCAACATCACACTCCGTGGTATCAACACTATACAGAATGGTACCAAGCCCCTCATCCTCTTGGATGGTGTGGAAATCCGGGGAACGGACATCAACTCGCTTGATCTTACCAATATCGAGCGCGTCGAAGTTGTTCAGGGTGCTGCCTCCGCAACCATCTACGGTGCGCAGGGCGCAAATGGTGTAATCCAATTGTTCAGCAAACGTGGTAAGCGTGGCACAATGGCTGTTAACTTCAGTTCCAGCTACGCCAACACTTCCTTCCTGAATAACGGGAACGTGCACAAGGCCGACCTTCACCCTTACCTGACCGATGCCAATGGTGAATTAGTGGACAAATATGGCGTCAAACTGTACTATGATCCCGAGATCCTGCTCCTGAGCGGAAAATATCAGGGTCGTGGTATCGCATATACACACGGCAAACAGAATCCTGATGGTACTTACAAGGCTGGCGATTACCGTTATGGTATCCTGGACGGTAAGAACAACATCAACAACAAGCCTTATGTAGGCGACATTCATTATTATGATCACTTCAAGCAGGTTTTCCAAACCGGAAGCGTGCTGAACAACAGCCTTAGCATTTCCGGTGGTGGCGACAGGTCAGATTATTCCATTGCCGTTTCCAATTCTCATACGGTCAGCCCTGTAATGAGGAATGGCTATCTGGACAGGACGAACGTGACGGCCAACGTCGGCTTGGAATTGTTTAAGGGATTCCGCATTCGTTCCACAACCCAACTGGCATATACCAAGAATACCATGCACACCGGCCTCGGTGGTGGTGGTGGTTATGGCTTCGGTCGTGGTGGATCGGGTAACGTGGGCCGTGTTTATGGATTCCTGAACACCTCTCCCTGGTTCGATCTGACCGCCAAGGACAACATGGGCAACTCTGGGTTTTATCTTGCGCAGAACTTCCTGTCGGTCAACGCTTCCAACCCTTATTACGACCTGCAATACAACAGTTCTATAGACAACAAGATAGATGTCATCCAAAGTTTCGATGCGACGTATAAGATCAATAAATTCATCGAACTGGACGCCAAATACGGGATCAACTATCGTAATGAAAGCGCCAAGTGGATATTTTACAACCAGATGGACAACAACCTGAGCAACTGGTTCCAATATGCATCTGACCAGGCTTTCAATGGTGTTGACGCAAGCGGGGATATTAGCAACTGGCAGTACAACAATACTTTCCAGAATCTGGTGGCCAGTGCATACTTTCGCTTCGATCTGCAGAAGGACTTCAATATCAAGATCCCGTTGCAGTCTTCCACACAAGTCTCTTACGACTACCGCAAGAACAAGTATACGGAGTTCGACAACTATGGTGTAAGTCTTCCTCAGAACCCTCCTTACAACTTTGCCGCTACTACCAGTCAAGGTATAGCTGCTGACTATGTGGAGCCCTTCATCACCTTTGGTTATCTGGTCAACCAGAAGTTCGACTTCTCCGATTGGGCAGGTGTGACCGCTGGTTTCCGCAGTGACTGGTCATCCGCTTTCGGTGGTGGTTCCAAACCCTTCACCTTCCCTCACGCAGATGGTTACCTGACCATTTCCGGTATGCCTTTCTGGAAAGGCGGTTTGGATAATGCCGTCCCTTATTTCAAATTGAGAGCTGCTTACGGCGAGGCGGGTATTCAGCCTGGTGCTTTCGATCGTTACCCAGTCCTCAATACCGGCAACCTCGGTTCAGGTCTGACCTACTCACAACAGACCACTTTGAAGAATCCGAACCTGAACGTGGAAGTGTCCAAGGAACTCGAATTCGGTACGGACATGACCATCAACCTGAACAGGAACGGGAACTTCCTCAAATCTTTCAACCTCTCCGCTTCTTACTGGAAGCGTAAGAGCGAAAATGTGATCTACCCTTTAGGTGCGGCGCCATCCACTGGTGCCTCTTTCATCCTGAACAACTCGATAGACATGTCCTCCAAGGGCTGGCAGTTCAACTTGAACATGCCCATCTATCAGTCCAGGAACCTGAGCTGGGATTTCACTACGCTCTTCGGTACCCAGAAGTCCTTCATCGACCATATCGCTGGCGATGCTGAAATTCCTCTGGGCTCAGCTGCAGGCTCCACTACACTCGTGTTGAAAGGCGGCCAGCAGATCGGTCAGGTTTTCGGATTCAAGACCTTCCGTGATTACAATACCACCCGTCAGGATGGTACACCGTATATCGATCCCGCCAAAGTTGGTGGCTATGCCATCGTCAATGGTACGGTTATCGACACGGCTACCCGCGGTATCATGTTCACGGATTACCAGTCTGCTATCGGCAATGCAACACCCAAGTTCATCATGAACTTCATCAATAACATCACCTGGAAGAATTTCGTGAATTTGTCCTTCCAGTTTGATTGGTATGCTGGTGCTCACATGTACAACCAAACCAAAGAATGGATGTTCCGTGATGGTATCAATGGAGACTTTACCAAGCCTGTTGGTCCCTTCCCTGATGGCACTACTGCAGCATACACCGCATACTGGGCTTCTGCCTATTACGGTCTCTGGGGTTCAACCCGCGGTATTGGTAACAACACCACGAAGGACTTCTTCTGGGAAGATGCCTCATTCGTCAGGCTGCGTAATATCTCTCTGGGCTTCGATTTCACCCGCTATATGAACATCAGGGCACTGAAGAAAGTGCAGCTGGTGCTTAGCGGCCGTAACATCGCTACCTGGACCAAGTATTCCGGCTTCGATCCTGAGATCAGCTCCGGTTCCGTCAACTCTGCCTTCGACAGGGGTATTGACCACAGCACTCTGCCGAATACCAAGGCTTACCAGATCAGCCTCAACCTGGGCTTCTAATTCTAAAGTCTAAATTGTAAGAACATGAATAAAAGAATCATCATAGCGGCCCTCACCTTGCTGACCTTAGGCATGGTGACCAGCTGTACCAAAATGAAAGACCAGCTGCAGGTGGGTAACCCCAATGCCCCCACGCTGGATGCCAACGTGAAGGACCTGAACGGCCTGCTCGCGTTCGCAAAAGGTGGAACTTATTTCAACGGTTTCCGTGATGGGATGGGATGGCTGGGAGACAGCTATTTCAACCTACCTTGGAACTACCATGAGCTGATGGGTGACAATACCTGCGGCGGCGAAGGTTCCAACAACCAGACCACTACCATGGGTGTTCCCGACTGGATCGAGTTGGATGGCACGTCTGCCACCAAGTTGGAGAATCCTTCACCTCAGGTGGATGTCATCAGGACCTACAACAACCGTGCAGCAACTGGCAATGCCAACAACGCACTCATTTATGAGTGGCAAGCCATGTACCAGTTGAATGCCGCCATGAACACCCTGCTCTCCCAGGCACAAAAACTGGCTGATGCAAATACCATCAACAGCACCCAGCTTCAAACTGTTCAGGCCTGGGCCCATTTCTGGAAAGGATTCGCTTATGGTAATATAGGAACCATGTACTATGGCGGGATCATTATCGATGAGGCCTTCGGAAAGAGTGCAGACTTCGTTTCCCACGATGCCATGATAGCTGCTTCCGATGCTCAATACGACCTCGCATCTGGTATTCTCGGTGCCGTTTCTGGAAACGACTATACCGATTGCCTGGCCCGTATGATACCTGACCATTGCCAGGTTGGTCTCGGTGCCGCTCTGAGTAGTGGGGAATGGAGGAAAGTAATCAATACCCTCAAAGCGCGTAACATCGTATTGAACCACCTGTCCCCCTTCGTGAATGGTAGTACTTCTGCAAGTATCACCGGCTCATCCATGTCCCCCATGACGGACGGTGATTGGGCTACTGTTAAAACCCTGACTGATGGTGGAATCCAGATTGGAGACCATGTGTTCACCGGTAGGACTGCGGAAACCAACAATTTCTTCTCCGTTGGTGGTGGAGCTACTGGTCCCTATGTGACCGGAAAGAACATCACTACGGGAGAAAAAGTCAGTGAACGTCTGATCCAGAATTTCGATCCAGCTGATGTGAGGTTCACGTCAAACTTTAATGACCTTTCCTCATTCACCAACTCCTACAGTTTCACCACACGTTGGAGCCTTCAGGATTGCTCAGATGATGGTGATGGTACACATTGGAACTCTGGCGCCTATGGCTATGGCACCAAAACACAAGGTGCCTATGAATTGATCATGGCAGGAAGTTATGAGGAAAATGCATTGATGGGTGCTGAGGCAAGGATACGTACAGGTGATATCGACGGAGGTATGGCCTTGATCAATGCTGTTAAAACATATCAGGGTGCTGGGGTTACAGCCAGTGCCAGTGATAAGGCAACCGCATTGACCGAGCTGACCAAGGAACGCAGGGTTGCCCTCGCCTTCCGTGGCTTGTCTTTCTTCGATCTCCGCAGGTGGGGATGGACTTACGACGTTTCCAAAGGTGGTGGTGCATACCATCAGGTGGTTGTTACCCCTGGTGCAGTTGATCTGGAGGTTTATCCCGATGCCACCATCAGCTACAACTATATGGATTATTGGGATGTGCCAGGTGATGAGATCGAGCTCAATCCTCCTGCCACAGGTAGCGAGTGGATCAAGAATCCGAACTTCTAAAACGAGTTCACCATACGATAAAAAACCCCGGTACACCCGGGGTTTTTTTATTCCATCCTGCTTCGACTATCTTGCAGCCATGCGTGGTCAGGTATACAGGAGTACAGGTAGCTGGTACACGGTGAGGACCGATGAAGGGAAGATCCTGCAGGCCCGTATCAAAGGGCGTTTTCGTACAGAAGATATCACGTCCACCAATCCTGTTTCAGTTGGGGATTGGGTGGAACTTGAACTCGGCTCGGAAGGGGATCCGGCTGCAACCATCATGGTCATTCATGATCGAAGGAACAATATCAACCGGCAGTCTCCTGCTCACCGGATGCAACAGCATATCGTTGCCTCCAATGTGGATCAATCCGTGATCGTGGCCACCTTACGTGAGCCACGTACATCCCAGGGCTTCATAGACCGTTTCCTGGTTTCCTGCGAAGCCAACCATGTGCCAGCCATAATAGTTCTGAACAAGTTGGACTTATACCGTGCGAAAGAACAGGAAAAGCTCTTGGAATGGAAGTCCATGTATGAGGCCATCGGTTACCGGTTGTTATCAGTAAGTGGAAAGACCAACGAAGGCATGGATCCATTGCGCGGAATGCTGGCTGGTAAAGTAACGCTGATGAGCGGACATAGTGGAGTGGGGAAGTCCACCCTGATCAACCTCCTCATTCCGGAACTGGGGCTGAAAACTCAGGATGTGAGTGGATGGAGCGGCAAAGGGATGCATACCACCACCTTTGCCGAGATGCACGACCTTCCTTTCCCGGGTAAGATCATCGATACACCGGGAATGCGGGAATTCGGGATCATAGACATCAGCAGGCAGGAACTATCTCATTATTTCCCGGAAATGAGGGATCGTTTACAAGGATGCCAGTTCAATAATTGTTTACACCTGGATGAACCGGAATGTGCCATCAAGGAGGCGGTCACGATGGGTGACATTCATGTGGAAAGATACGTCAGCTATTGCTCCATACTGGAGACGATCAGCGAGGGAAAATGGAAGTGAGGGCAATTCGGAATTAGGAATTATAATGCTGTCAATACTTTCGCCAATTCCAGAACTGCATCATTATCCTTTCTTGCCGCACCATTCAGGCTGCGCGGGAAAATGGATACACCATCGTAGATATTGTAATGAAGGGTGAGCTTATGACCCTTGTATTGGAAATCCCAATAGGAAGTGTCTGAATCATCAACCTTGGTGGTGAAACGGATGCGGAGCTTTTCCACCAAGAGGTCGGCTACTTTGTAGAATCGGTCGAACCCGCAGTTTTCGGCGATCACGGCTTCGGTACAGCCATAATCATTGCGTAAAGTGAGTGTCATATAGGGTAGGTTTTGATCTCAATTTTTGAACCGTGATGCCTTTGGAACTTTATCCCCGCTCAGAATCCGTTCAGCCCCCACATTCTTCCCATTGCTCGGACAACCATAGCGGGGGGAGCATCCATTCAGGAGGGACATCAGCAAACATCCGAATGTAACCTTGCAGAACAGTTTTACCATGAATATGTAACGCTGGAACCAGGGGCTTATGATGCCAGCGGGCAAATAAACTGATGTTCAGGAGGGGTCACTGAACCAGCTGCTGTATTTCACGTAGTTATCCGCGATCCTGTTTATCTCTCCTTCCAATTTTTCTGGGGTGATGGACTTCACCCTGCGGGCAGGGATACCTGCATAAATGCTCCCCGGTTCCACCACCGTATTCTCCAAGACCACCGCCCCGGCAGCGATGATGGAATCACGACCGATGACGGCATTGTCCATCACAATGGCACCCATGCCAATAAGGACGTTGTCCTCGATGGTGCATCCATGAACAATGGCCAGGTGCCCGATGCTGACGCGATTGCCTATGATGGCCTTGGTTTTTTCGAACGTGCAGTGAATGACCGCACCATCCTGCACATTCACCCTATCGCCCATACGGATGGAATTGACATCGCCACGAAGGACGGCGTTGAACCATATACTGCAATCGCGCCCTGTCTGCACATCACCAACGATGGTTGCATTGGGTGCGATGAAACAGTTCTCTCCGAAGCTGGGCATGATACCGTGGACAGGAAGAATGACTGGCATACATTTAATTTTACTGAAGTGTTAAACTGCGATCGGAGTTAAAGTTATCGATTAATGTACCAAACTGAAAGGCCGGGATATCCGGTCCGCTTAATCCAAAACGGGGTAATTTTGAGCATCATTCCCTATACATGAACCAGCGACAACTCTTCTTGCGACATGTAGCACAAACCTCCGATTCCCCTATTGCTCTGGAGATCGTGAAAGCGGAAGGTTGCACCATGACCGATGTTTCAGGTAAAGAGTTCCTTGACCTAATCGGCGGCATCAGTGTCTGTAATGTAGGACATCGCCATCCCGATGTAGTCGAGGCAATCAAGCGACAGGCTGACAAGTATCTGCACTTGCTGGTATATGGAGAAATCGTGGAAACACCTCAAGTGGAGTACGCTTCTCTCCTCGCTGCAAACCTCCCGCCATCCTTGGACTGTGTCTATTTCACCAATTCGGGAGCAGAGGCTACAGAGGGGGCGATGAAATTGGCCAAACGATCATCCGGTAGGGCGAACATCGCAGCATTCAGACACTCTTATCATGGTTCAACGCAGGGTGCGTTGAGTGTGATGGGTGATGAATATTGGAGGAATGCCTATCGGCCATTACTACCCGGGATAGAACACCTCGAATACGACAGTCAAGCTGACCTGCTCCACATCACCGACAAGACTGCCTGCGTGATCGTGGAGACGGTGCAGGCGGAAAAAGGTGTCTTCAAGCCTTCCTCTTCCTGGATGAAGGCGCTTCGGCAGCGATGCGATGATACTTGTACACTGTTGGTGATGGATGAGATTCAAGTAGGTTTCGGAAGGACGGGATCCTTGTGGGGATTCGAACAATACGGCATCATTCCGGATATACTCTTACTGGGCAAGGCACTTGGAGCGGGCATGCCTTTAGGCGCTTTCATTTCTTCAAGATCGCTCATGATCAATCTGTCGCATGATCCTGTTCTCGGGCACATAACCACGTTTGGAGGTCATCCCGTCAGCTGCGCGGCCGGACTTGCCGGTATGCGGGCTCTTTTGGATGAACACCTGATCGATGATGTTCCTTCTAAAGAGAAGTTGTTCAGGGAACTCCTGCATCATCCGCTTATAAAGGATGTACGCTCCGCCGGCCTGCTCATTGCCGTCGAATTCGCTGATGAAACCACTTGCCGTAGCGTCATATCAAAATGCCTCAACAGAGGATTACTTACGGATTGGTTCCTCTTCGCAGCTCATTGCCTGCGCATTGCACCGCCACTGACCATCAGTGAAGAACAGATCCGATGGGCTTGCGGAATAATCAAAGAAGCGCTAGAGCATCAATCCATCAATCCATTAATCCATTAATTCACTAATCCACTAATCCACTAATCCACTAATCCACTAATTCATTAATTCATTAATTCATTAATCCACTAATCCTTTTCCTTTTCCTTTTCCTTTTCCTTCTCCTTTCTGGCTAGAATGAGATCCTGAAACTCCCGAACACCCCGAATCGCTTATATCTCTCCGCGGGGAGTGGGGTGGGGCTTAGGCGCCAGACGAGGTCAAGTCGAAGGAAACGCAAGATGTTGTCTACGCCGGTACCGACCTCGATATAAGTTTTTCCATCCAGGCTACTGAACGGATGGGGGTCGCGGAAGTTCAGAAGCTTGTTCTCTGCGCTCAGATCACCCCACAGCATCTTCAGGTTCCAGAATTGCCGGAACTTCAGGAAACGGTTCATGGGGATGAGTTTAAAGATTCCGTTGCCGACAGTATGCTCCACACTTAGCCCTGCATACCGATCCGTGATGTATTCATAGCGGTTCATCAGGTTGAAGGCATACTTATTGTAGTAGTAGATCTCGTTTCCCGGTGCTATGGACAGCAGCATGTATGGTAGTGTGCCAAATACTTTTCCAGCATATAGACTGTAATTTAGGCTCCCATATGGTGGGATTTTCAGGTAATCGGAGATGCCGAAATTCACCTTGGTGTATTTGTAGCTGCTGCCCAGAATTCCCGGAAGACCTCTGCTGATGCGGAGTTCTGTTATGGGATAGTCACTTCCCAGGCTGTACCGGTTGAAATTGTGCTCAACATAACGTTCGAGATACGCGAATCGGAATCGGATGGATGCCTCCATGTCGTTGAAGGGATCACCTCCATCCTTTACCGGGAAAAGATCTTTTGTTGGCAGGTTGGTCAGTGGGTTGAAGATCCTCCTGTTCACTCCGGCCAGGATCGAAAAACCATTTTCCCATTCCTTATAATATTCCAGCTGTTCCTGTTGTATTCTCAGCAGCTTCACGGGCACGCCATGCTTACGGAAGGCAACGGCGAAAATGTTGTCATAACCCACTTCGTCATAGTAGGTCTGTCCCCAGTCGATATCGTCTTTGAAAATACCATGCAGATACGTTCTGGGTTTATGGTTCAGCATGTACATGGCCTCGAATTTTCCCTTGAGGCCGTGATCCTTGAATCCATAAGCAAGATATCCAGTCAGATACCATTTTTTACTGAAGCCCATATTGGTGCCCAGATCAAACCGAACGCGAGGGCCTTCATAAAGACTATAACTAGCCCAATTGTACCAAGGACCGATCTGGTAATTACCGATGTTCATGTAGCCGGTACCGATGAAATTGATCCATTCCGAATACCTCTTGAACACGGGCATGTTGATCAGGGTGTCCACCATGTGGTAGATGGCTTTCTCATTTTGATTTAGGACATCATGCCGATTGTCCCCCCAATAGTCATCCGATCTTTTCATAGCCGAGTCCGACATGGTGATGGTCTCCTTCAGCTTTTCATTGGAAAGATGTTCGGATGTGGCGGTGTCGTTCACCCTGATTTCACGGTAGGTTGTCGTTTTTCGGCCGATGAAGTTGAGGGTGCTTTTGCCCAGCACCATGAAATCTGCAACGAACTTATCCTTGGACAGGAACCAGGTGCTGTCGTGCACCAGTTGGTATTCCTGGACCAGACTGAGTTTCTCGATGAAGTTCACATTTGCGCCGGGGGATAGCATCAAGTTCATTTTCTGAACAGCGAAAGAAGAGTCGGCGATCCAGGCATCTCCCTGAAAGGTATTTTCCCCTTTGTGCTTGGGATAGAAAAGGAAGTGATAATAGCGATGCCCGCTGATGAATTGAGTATCGGGTACCTTGAAATTGTAATAAGCGTCGCCGTTATCACTGATGGGGCTCACGAAGGAACGATCGAATACGGGAATGAAATTATTGTAGACGTTTATGTTCTGGTACATGCCCCCGAGAAAGCGGGAGAAACTTTCATTCTCCACACCAATGGTCTTATTCCCTCGGATGATCTCATGTGTTTTTTTCGGGGACCGCTGGTAGTAATAATCAGACAAGGTTTCGGTAAGATAGAGCGGCAATATGGGGTTGGCTTCCGAAGTGGAGTCGATATTGTTCAAGATGAATTTGAAAGGCTTGGGCGGCAGGAATCCCTTTTGCCATTTTTCCTTGTTTACTTTGTTGAGGTCGATCTCCAATTTGTTGTAAAGTTCATACGAGAAATTGTCGAACCGGCTGCGGTCATTCCTCGATTTGTTTTTCACGATCTTCTTCCAGAGCATCAGCCCTCGATTGATCTTGCCTTTTATGACCACTTCGCCGGGCGCTTTTCCTCTCACCATCTGGATAGTGATATCCAGTTCCTTTTTCGTGGTGTCGAGTGCAACCTCTTTTGTCTCGAATCCGGCATAGGTGACGACCAGGGTGTCTGATGGCCATGATGGCATCCGAAAGGTGAAATTCCCGGCTGAATCAGCAAGTTTGATGAAGCGAGTATGCTTGAACTGGACCGTGGCAAAAGGCACGCTTTCATCGCTGTGGATGTCCCTGATGCGGCCTTTCACCTCCTTTACCTGCCCCATGGACGTCAGGGTAGTGAAAAAGAGAAGGTAAAGGAAGGACAAGGTCCGTGCAATCCGGGGGATCATTCTGCAAATATACTCGTTGGACAAGGGTTTGTCCAGCTAGCCTGTTAAAAATCAGTGAATGGCGTTATGACAATTTGGCGATCAGGCAAATAGTTTCTCCCTCCCTGTGTTTGCCTTCCCTTTTCGCCCCTGAGCTTAAAAGCGGAAAAAAGGTCGAGGGAGTGGATGGGCCATTAAATTGACCTTTCCAAATCTCACCTAAAGTTAAAAGTCGAGTCCCATGGCAAAATACCAACGGGGTTTGCCCTGGAAGAATCCATCCATTGGCCAGCCTGCATCGAGTCTGAGGAAGTAGCCCAGCAGGGTGCTGCGTGCCCCGAACCCGTAACCACCTACGAAGGGACCAATACCGCCAGTCTTGATCTGAACTGTAACAGGGGGTGAACCATAAACGACATTGGGCCGATTGAGATCATGCAGGAATTGGCCGTTCCAGGCAGTTCCCAGATCGGTGAACTGGACGATCTGCAGATTCCTCAGGAATGCGTTGTTGATAGGGCGGTTGAAGAAGGTGGAAACAATGGGCAACCTGAATTCGCTGTTCATCACGATGGCATTATTCCCATTAGCGACATTTTGATTATGTCCGCGCAGATTTACCGCAAGGGTCTGGAATGCATACGTCCGGTCTGGTGCAGGGCGGTTCTGGCTGTTGAATTTGGGGGAGAACCAACCTTCCACTCCTCCCAGATAATAGATCAACTTTTGATTTCCCAAGGAGAAATCCGCTGCGGCGCGACCGGCCCAGATGAAATTCCGGTAAATCGGGTAGTAGTAACGAATATCAGTACCTAGGTTAATGGTGGTCTTACCCGTAGTGCTTCCATTGGTGAGGCGGGCGGCTACGTCTGCATAAACCTTGAATCGCAAACCGTTCCAGATATCCAATGCAGGATTGATCGTATTGTCATGGACGTATTCCAGTCGTGCGAGGCCATACCGGAGCAGGGTGTCTGTCAAGGAAAGAGAGGGTGGGTAATTGGCGTCGGTTTTGATGACTACGCGGTCACTTCTATAGCCCACGATGGCGCGGAAACTGCGGATCTCATCTAGGGGATAACTGATATTCACCTGGTAAAGATTCGAGAACATCTTGTTGCTCAACTGGCCCTTTATATCATTGGGGTCGAAGATCTGGTAGTTGTTGAAATTGGAGCGGTAAAAGGTCATTCCCCAGTCCAGGCGTCTTTTCAGGTTTTGGAAGGAGACCATGTAATCGTTGTCACGCAAGTTGGTGGAAATACGGACGCCTCCGGAGAATTTGATGTTCTCCATCAGGTCGGATACACCCATTCTGATGATTCCGTTGAATGCCTGTGAATTGGATAAGTAGATGGGGCCGGCTCCGCCTGCATAAGGTTGAAACCTGTTCATCAAAACACTATTATCGAATCCGGCCACGATATAGTCGGAAGAGAATCGAAGTTTGTAGTCGTAAAGTCTGGCTGATGCAAGCACGGGTTCTTCTTTCTGGCCTTGCTGCAGCATCTGATTCAGTTGGAGAATACCACTGTCTTGTGGTTGGCTGTCGTATTCTGTCTGGAAGAGATTATTATTGACTACGGTATCCTTGGCTTTTTGCTCCGTTTTCTGGAAGAAAGTGGTCTTGCCTCCCGCACGACGATCCTCTTCCATCAGCTTTTTCACGTATTCGGTGGGCTTGGCATTGATGTTCCTGCGTTTCAGGGCATCCTCATTTATTTTGAGTTTGTACAGGAATTTCAGGTTACCCTCTCGGCGCACTTCGCTGACAAGATTATTATCGCCCGCCCCGCGGGTTTCAAGAAGTCCGCTCTGGTAATTGGTCAGCGGGAAAACATATGCGCTATCAGAGGTGATGGACATGAATCCAACGGAATCCGGTTCCGATTTTTCCCAGGCTTTTAATGTGGAATCCAGATCACCGCGCGTAGGATTACGAAGCAGGTCATCACCCACTTTGACCAAGGTGTCCAAGCCAGCCCTCTTCGTGGTGAAGAATCCTGCGTATCGGTTGCTGATGCCATTCTCCTCACTCACGAAAGTGAAGTGGTTGCTATTGTACTGAAGTGGGAATCGTCCATTCCCATATTTCATGTTGGAAAGTTTCGAGATCTGTCTGAACTCGGATCTGTTCCAATTGTCCACGAGGAAAATGTTGAATCGGTTCCTGGAGGGGATCACCGTGTCACCCTTGGGAGCGTCTGAATAAGGGCGGTTTGAACTGAAGAGTATTCCGCTCTTGCTGGGAAAAGCAACAAAGGAAGGGTCAATGTCGTCATAAGGATCATTGGTGATCTGCTGTACGGTCTGTTCACTGATCTTGTATATGTAAATGTCAGACTGCCCATTCTTCACTCCACTCAAGACCAGTGTATTGTTATCCAGCATGAACTTGGCGTCCTGGATGAGCTGGAAATCTGTGATCTCCTGTTTATGTGTCTTCATCTTGGTCACGAGATCATATATGAACATCTTGATCTTTCCTTCTTCGGGGTAGATCACGAGGAGTCTTGAACCTTTTGGATCCCAGGCAAGGATGGGGTAGTTGGGATTGAGCTCTGCCTGATAATTCAGGATACCCGATTTCAAAAGAGTCTTCCTGTCGTTGCTCGGATCATCCAGAACAACACGGTATATGCCTCTTTTGAATTGAACCATCGCATAGGTGTTGTTCTTCGGGATCGGGTTGGCTTGAAAACGGTAAAAGTCCTTGTGGATATCTACCTCTTCGATCGCGACGACGTTACCTTTGGGCTGATTCTTACGGCCACGCAGGTCGTTCTGATATTTTTCACTCTCTTTTTCCATGAACTGGGCCAGCAGGTCTTTGAATTTCATTTTCGTCACCCGATAGCTGGCAGAATTCGTGTTCTTGTATATGCGGGATAGATAGAGAAAATAAGTGGTGTTATCCTTTCGGTAGTTCTCTTCGAGGAAGTGCCAGAAAGCATGTCCGGCCAAGTCGGGATCGCGAAAAGCGAACTGATAGAAACTCTTGTAGTCGGCAGAGAGCATGGCCGATTTCAGTTTGTCGTCAAGTGCTGGGCTCCAGTTCTCGGCAGCATATGCAACATATCCATCCGTCAACCATTTGGGCAGGTCAAGCAGGGTTTGGTTTCCGGCGAATTCTCCAATGTCGTCTCCGAATAGCAGGTTGTCCACGAGGATCCGAGCGATGCCTTGTCGAACCTGACGGGCAAGATTGTTGAGGTTTCCGTCATAGTAGACCATCACCTTGTTATTGACCAGACGAGTTACACCTCCGGTCTGTTGCCAGTCGATCCCCAAACCTATATTGGATTGTTTATAGTCGGTGAAGCTGTTGTAGACGATGATATTTCCTCTGCGTTGAAGTCCGTATTCAATGAAATCCTCAAGTCCGGTAAGTTCCTGTTCAGCTACCTGTGCGACAAATTTACCCAAGGACAAACCACCCTGACTGAAGTATGTGTTGAAATTTCGCGTTTGGTAGAATCTCCACTTGAAATTCTTGTATTGGACCCTGTTTTTTCCGAAAACAACGGAACTCACCTGTGCGGTACCGGGAAAATACAAGAGCATTACAGCAGGTACGAGGAATCCAATGAGTTTTCGCATAGATCTTTTATTCAGAATAATTCGCACGCCATCCCTTCCGACCATAACTTTACAAATCGTCAATAAAATTAAACTATTTACCGTACATCCCCGTACAGATGTTACACGTTAAAATTTTCACTTTTAGTCCTCTGCAGGAGAACACTTATCTGGTTTCCAACGACATGGGCGACTGCATCCTTTTCGACCCCGGATGCTACGAAGATGGGGAAAGGGAGGCACTTTACGGTTATGTCCAAAGCAATGGCCTGCGCCCAGTTCTGCTGGTCAATACCCATTGCCACCTGGACCATGTTTTTGGGAACAAATACGCAGCCGAGACCTGGAATCTTGAACCACATTTCCATGCCTTGGAGCAAAGGCTTTTTGAGTTGGCGCCATCCAGCGGACTGATGTGGAATCTTCCATTCGACTCCTGGACCGGACCTTGCAGGCATATTCAGGCGGGGACGGATCTCATTCTTGGCGAGGATCACCTGCAAGTGCTTTTCACGCCAGGCCATTCACCCGGCAGCCTGAGTTTTTATTCGTCGGAAGGAGGTTTTGTGATCTCGGGAGATGTCCTCTTCAGGGGAAGTATCGGTCGTACGGATCTTCCGGGGGCTGATTTGGGTACTTTGCAAAGAAGTATCCGTGAAGTGCTGTACCAACTGCCTCAGACTACGATCGTATATTCAGGTCATGGCCCTTCCACGACCATTGGACAGGAGATGGCGCACAACCCCTATGTGCCTGCCTGATCTCAAGAGGTGAAAGGGCCTTCCGGGAAAAGGATGGACCCGATAACCGGGATCCGGGAGAATTCCCTTTTTTCAATTCGGATAATGAAAGCCATGAATGAGACTAATTCCAACAGTCCGAATCCATGCGTCCACCAGATGCTTGGCGAGAAGTGACGGAAAAGCTGGTGGATCAAATACAAGAGAACGCATATGACCACGTATGCAGTGAGTTTTTTCCATGCATAGGGTACCGGGTAATATTTCTGGCCTAGAATATAACTGGACACCATCATGAATCCGTAGCACAATGTGACAGAGATCGCGCAGGCTACAAATCCCAGATAGGGGATCAACGTATAATTCACTAAAATGGTGATCAGGGCTCCGACGATGGTGATCCATGCTCCGGCGATGTTCCGGTTGGTCAGTTTGTACCAGATGGACATATTGTAATAAACCCCGAGGAAGATCCTGGATAGCATCAGCAGGGGCACTACACTAAGACCCTGCAGGTATTCGGGGTGATTGTGAATGCCCATGAAATGTTTCCAGACATCCAGAAAGAGTACCACACCCAGAAAGCAAAAGCAGCAGGTGATGACGAAGAATTTCATCACACGTGCATAGATCCTTGGAGCATTCTTCTCGCTGGACTGTTTAAAGAAGAATGGTTCGGCGCCCATTCTGAAGGCTTGAATAAATAGTACGATCAGCAAGGCGAGCTTGTTGTTGGCACTATAGACGCCATTGGCCGATTTCGCTTCGGAGATTGTCCCGTGAAAGCGTTGCACGATCATGAATCTGTCGATCGTTTCGTTGATCATTCCCCCGAATCCTACGATGATGAGGGGTGCGGAATAGATCAGGATCTCCTTCATCAGTTTCCAGTTGAATTGGAAGCGGAAGGCCATCAGTTCTTTTCCCAGCAACAGAACGGTGGCTGCGCTGGCTATCAGGTTTGCCAAGAAAACATATCCGATGTCTATACTCGGATCATATAGGGTAGCCCAGAGATTGTCCGCCTTCTTCTCATATTGTCCTTTACAGAGTACCAGGAAAAAGATGACCGTTCCTATGTTAATGAGGATGTTCAGGATCTTGATGAGTGCGAACTTTCTGGGTCTTCCCTCGAATCGAAGTTTAGAGAAGGGAAGGACCGTAATGGTATCTAAAGCAACGATCCAGAGAACCCAGCGGACGAATTCGGGATGTTCTCCCACCTTCATGAAATTGGCTATCGCAGGTATGGGCAGGATCAACACTGCCGTGAACAATATGGTCGTTGCGATCATGCTGGTCAGGCTGGTATTGTAGACATCTTTTTCCGGATTCGTGTTGTTGAAACGGAAATAGGAGGTCTCCATGCCATAAGTGAACACGATGTTGAGGAAAGAGGCAAGGGCGAACAGGATGGATATATCTCCGTATTTCTCAGATGAGTAGATGCCGGTAAGCAGCGGGGTCAGCAGGTAGTTGAGGAACCTGCCGAATATATTGCTGAAGCCGTACCAGAAGGTCTGTCCGGCCAGTTTCTTGATGCTGCTCAATCCGTTCGATTTGGAGACAAATGTACAGTCTAAAACCGTATAGGGGGGAATGATATTTAAGGTAAATTGAGGGTCTACGCAGCAATTCGATCATACCGTTAAATCCCATGACCATGCGAGCTTCCATTTTTTTAATTGCCATCCTGTTTTTCTTCAGTTTCTCCGGTTTCAGTCAGGCTAACAGCATTGAGCCCATCAGGAAATACTCTGGTTCGGTGGAGTATCAGAAAACACAGCAGAATTGCACCATACTTGAATTCAATTATCCATATAAGGATCTGGAGAATGCCACGGAGGATTATGTTAAGAAAATGGGTGGCAGGGTCAAAAGCGCCGGCAAGGGATGGAATGTGGCCAAAGGTGTGAAATTGCACAAGGAGGACATGAATAATTATGACCTTTATTACAAGGTGGATGGCAAGGGCAAGGGCGACCGTGCCACCTCCACCATGTATGTGATCGTTTCCGAACCCGGGGAGAATCTCGTGGCTACTTCAACGAATTCAGATGCTCGAGCCGCTGTTGCTGCTACGGCAGGTGCAACAGCATTCTTCAGTTCCATGGGCTCCAATGTGGGCGAGTATGATCTGGCGAAGCGGATATCGGCGCAGGAAGAGGAGATCAAAAAGGCTGAAAAGAAATATTCGAGTTTAGTGGATGATGGCAAAAGTCTGGAAAGTAAACGGAGTAAGATAGACAAGGATATCCAGGACAACCTCAACGCACAATCCAAGCAATCCCAGGAGGTTGACAGGCTCAAAGCCCTGCTTGAGCAAACCAAGTCAGAGAAGAAAAAGGATAACTGAGCATCCAAATGTCAGTTGGGATTAGTGAATCTCTTGTCCACTATGAATGTCGTGTCCGTCAGGCTGCGCAGAAAAGACGATAGATCAAGTTTCTCTTCATCCGTCATGGGGATCCCATTTCTGAGTTTGGGATCCGTGGTAGGTGTGTTGATGACACCTGTACGGTAATGATCGATCACGGCTCCTATCGAGTAGAATCGTCCATCGTGTCCGTATGGCTGTGTTTTGTAAATGTTTCGCAGACTGGGCACCTTGAATTTCAGATAATCCATCGGGTCTTTAGTGATGCTCATTCTTCCGGAATCATTCAATACGGGATCCACGGCGAGGCCTGTATTCCTGAAGCTGTTGTCTGTGAACAGGGGCTCAGGATGACAAGTCGCACATTTATTTTTAAAGATGGCGTAGCCGCTTTGTTCAGCAATGGTGAACGTGGCCTGGCCTCTTTTGACCAGATCGAACTTCGCATTTCCAGATACCATCATGCCCATGAACTGGCTGAGAGCCTTCAACATTTTTTGTGAATTGATCTCCTCCGTACCGAATGCGGCCTTGAACATCGGAGGGTATCTGGTGTCGTTCTTCAATCTGTCCAAAACTTCCTGAATGGTCATCGCCATCTCGTTCGACGAAGTGATCGGATTCAGAGGTTGTACTTCCAAGTGATTCACTCCGCCATCCCATTGAAAACTGCTCTGCCAAGCCAGATTGAACAAGCCGGGTGCATTCCTTCTGGTGAACTGGTTATTGAAACCATGACTCAAGGGGTGGTCCAAGGTGGAAAAAGCAGCGAATTGCTGGTGGCATGATGCACACGGGAAATTGGAGTCTCTGGAAAGCTTGCCTTCGTAAAATAGTCTTCTTCCCAATTCAAATCCCTCTTGAGTCAGCGGATTATCGGCGAATAGTGGTTGCGGAGGAGGGAATCCCTGCGGAACCTTCAACTGTAAAGGTGTGGTCCCAATACCCTGACCAGCCACTGAATCTGTTTTTTTACAGGCTTCCATGAGCATCTCGGAGAAGATGAGCAGTAAGGACAGGATCAATATGGTCGAAGTTCTTCTCATCAGGGCTGGACCTCTTTAACGGTGAAAAGACAGGCGTAATTGTCCGCATACTGCATGGCCAGTGGTCCTGGGGTCATGACCAACGGCTGCGATGCAATGGGCAGGTCATGAGCCGAACGGAACCATTTGCTGATGTTGACATCGATGATCATGGTCAGGGGTTGATCTGCTTTTAAACTATATGATCGCCCTCCGGGGAAAGTCAGCGTTACCTTTCTTTGCGTGGCTACTGACCCGGCATATCCCCCGATATGGTATTGGAATCTTGAAACGGGGGCTGAGGAAACGGAAGATTCACCCTCCAGTTTGGCCATGATGTATCCGGTATTCCAGGTCCAGAACATCCCATGCACGGGATCAAGTGCTCCCGTCTGTGCCCCGCTGACATTGTATAGACTGTCCACTCCGATGATGAAACTGACCCGATCGAAACTGATCTCATCCAGTTGTGCATCGAAATGCAGGGATGTGGAGTCGGATGCATCCAACAGGTGGCAGCATGTTTTTTCACGAGAAATATTTTTTGAACTATCACTTATCGTGATGTCACTGATATGGTATTTTAAAGTGGTCACGGTATAATCTTCCCCAAATGGGTTGGTGTATTTTTTTTCGAGTTGGAGCGGTATTCCCTGAGCACTATTTTCAAAACGGAAACTGACCCGGCTTTTCCCGGTCTCCAGGCTCTTATCTTTTTTACAGGAAAGAGCCAGAAAAAGGGATGTTGCCAGAAGTAATACTTTCGATGATCGGGATCTCAAAATGTCCATGATGGATTAGCTGTTTTCATTGGTCTACTGTCCAGTTACGTTGCCCCCTGGATTTTTTGGTTTCCGCATTTCTTTTTTTTCTAACGAGTCTTTTCTCCACCGATGCTTTCCCGGGGCGAGTGGCGATCCTTGCTTTTTTTCTCAACAGGGCCTCATTCACAAGAAGATTCATTTTTGCGATGACCCGTTGCTTGTTGCCTAATTGTGTCCGTTCTTCTTGTGATCGTACAGATAAAACACCCTTGGAATTTATCCGGTTCGTCAATTTTTCTCGGATGCGTTTTTTCTGTTCATCATCTATCAGTGAACTGCTGTCCACTTCCCAGATCCCTTCCACCATGGTTTCCACCTTGTTGACATGCTGACCACCCTTACCCCCGCTTCTGGCGGTCCTGAATGTGGTCTCCGGGCTAATGTCTATCTTCATCAGTCAAAGATAAACGAAAGACCGTCAAAGCCTATGCGTACCGTCATTCAAAGAGTGAGCACCGCCTCGGTGGAAGTGGATGGGAAGGCCATTGGATCTATTGCCCATGGATTGCTTGTGCTGATCGGGATCGAAGAGGCCGATGGGCAGGAGGATGTCATCTGGCTGAGCGGTAAGATCGTCAGCCTGCGGGTATTCAATGACGATCAGGGAGTCATGAACAGGAATGTGATCGAAGCGGCTGGTGGGATATTGGCCATCAGCCAGTTCACCCTGCACGCGCAGACCCGAAAAGGGAACCGCCCCTCTTATATCAAGGCGGCAAAGCCGGAGATCGCCATTCCCATATATGAGGCCATGGTGAGCCAGTTGTCCAAGGATCTGGGAAGACCAGTAGCAACAGGTATTTTCGGTGCAGACATGAAAGTTTCACTCGTGAATGATGGCCCGGTTACGATAATCATGGATACCAAGAACAAGGAGTGAACGCTCCTGAGGGATATTGAGACCGCAATTGTTCAATTGAACATTTCATAAAAAATTCTTGAACATAGAAATCATAGACATGACCTTACAGGAAGCACAGACACGGGTTGATGACTGGATCCGTACCACGGGTGTCAGATACTTCAGCGAACTCACGAACATGGCCATGCTCACTGAAGAGGTGGGCGAATTAGCCAGGATCATGGCCCGCACCTACGGGGACCAATCTTTCAAAGAGTCCGATAAGGGACGCGATCTTGGTGATGAGATGGCCGATGTGTTGTGGGTACTCATATGCTTGGCCAATCAGACCGGAGTCGATCTCACAGCCGCATTGGAGAAGAACATGGATAAGAAGAATGACAGAGATGCTGATCGCCATAGGAATAATCCCAAATTGTAGTGGTCGATCAGAGGTAAGCAATCTCTCTGTATCCGTTTATTCGGGAACTGCTTTGTCCGGCAAGTTCATCATCCAGAATCACCTTCAGGCGTTATCTTTGCGCCTATGATCACTACAGATACGAATAAATTCCAAGCTATCATATCACATGCCAAAGAGTATGGCTTCGTTTTCCCATCCAGCGAGATCTATGACGGCCTGAGTGCCGTTTATGATTATGGACCCTGGGGAAGCGAATTGAAGAAGAATATCCGAGAACAGTGGTGGAACAGTATGACCCGTATGCACGATAACATCGTAGGCATAGATGCCGCCATTTTCATGCATCCGACCACTTGGAAAGCCTCGGGCCATGTGGACAATTTCAGCGATCCGATGATCGACAACAAGGATAGCAAGAAACGCTACCGTGTTGACCATCTAATCGAGGCACAAGCCGATAAGTTGGCAAAAGAAGGCAAGACCGAGACTGCAGAGTCTCTGTTGGCCAGCATGGAAAAGTTGTTGTCCGACAACGATTATGCGGGCATCAAGAGCCTCATTGAGAAGGAAGGGATAGCTTGCCCGGTAAGCGGCACATCGAATTGGACGGATGTCCGTCAGTTCAACCTGATGTTCTCCACACAGTTGGGTTCCGTTTCCGATGATGCCAGCGAGATCTATCTTCGTCCAGAGACCGCACAGGGTATTTTCGTGAACTTTCTCAACGTTCAGAAAACGGCTCGTATGAAAGTGCCTTTTGGCATCGCTCAGGTGGGAAAGGCCTTCCGCAACGAGATCGTTGCCAGGCAGTTCATCTTTCGTATGCGTGAGTTCGAACAGATGGAAATGCAATTCTTCATCCGCCCCGGCACACAAAAGGAGTGGTATGAATATTGGAAGAAGGAAAGGATGGATTGGCATATCGGTCTTGGATTCGATGCGGCCCATTACCGTTTTCATGACCATGCGAAGCTTGCCCACTATGCAGATGCGGCCGTGGATATAGAGTACGCTTTTCCGATAGGTTGGAAGGAGGTGGAAGGTATCCACTCCCGGACCGATTTCGATCTGCGCAACCACCAGCAGTTCAGTGGTAAAAAGTTGCAGTATTTCGACACGGAGCTCAATCAGAACTACATCCCCTATGTCATTGAAACCTCCATTGGACTTGATCGTATGTTCCTGCTCACACTCAGTCATGCCTATACGGAGGAAAAATGGACCAAGGAAGATGGTAAGGAGGATAGCCGTGTCGTACTCAAGATCCCTCCGAAACTCGCCCCCATCAAGTTGGCCATTCTTCCCTTGGTGAAAAAAGATGGTTTGCCTGAGATCGCCAGGGAACTCATGCGTTCCTGCCGGGAAGATTTCTACTGCTTCTATGAGGAAAAGGATACCATTGGGAAAAGGTACAGGCGCATGGATGCTTTGGGAACTCCGTATTGTGTCACCATCGACCATCAGAGTAAGGAGGATGGCACAGTGACCATTCGTCATCGGGATAGCATGACTCAGGAAAGGGTGGCACTCTCATCTGTCCGTGAAATGGTTTCCCGATCCACACGTTGATCATTCATTTCTTCCATCTGGCAACGCCATATCCGATCACTTCGCGGAACAATAATGTCCAGAGCTGAATGGCCTGAGCAGAGGGAATGATCAGATCCGGTTCGAATTCTGCACTTTGGGGTGTCACCATGTATGCGCAGGGGAAAGGTCTGATTTGAAGCCCGGACCGTTCGAACAGCAACGATGCTCTGGGCATGTGCAGGGCTGAAGTGATCAGCAGGTAAGGACCTTCCATTTGCATCGAGTCTAGTATGGCTTTCACATAGAGGGCGTTCTCCATCGTGTTTCTGGATCGTCCTTCCAAAATAATATCCTGATCAGGCACTCCGATCTCTCTCAGAACAGATCTTGCATTTTCCGCCTCTATGAATGGCTTCTTCCATATGGAGCCACTGCTTCCGGAAAGTATGATCTTTCCGATGTTCCCGTTCTTGTATAGCCGGACGGTCTCGATGAATCTGTCTGATGCTGCATTGAAATAATTCCGACCGTCGTTGTCATCGTGACCAAGGTAACCCCCGAGTAATATGCCTGCTTGGTAATTTTCTCCGCGCCGTAATTCCACCTGTGGTGTTTGCCATGCCAGGGTGAGTTTAGTCGGAATCCAGCCATTTGTGAATATCACGAACAAAGACGTGGCTGAGATCAATAAAAATCTTTTCCATTTGGGCTTTCTGGCTACAATTGCAACAATGGCCAAAAGGGCCACCCACAAGATGGGATTGATCAGGATCCCCAGTATTTTTGAAATCAGGAACATGTCCGCGATTTGTGGTGGTGATCAGCCGTAAAGCTCCTGATGTATGGACTTCCTGTCGTATCCCATTTCCTGTATACGCCGTTTCGCCTCATCGATCATATTCCTCCAGCCACATAGATAGAAATAGGCGGGTTTCCTTTCCTTCGCCAATTCCTCATAGATAGGATGTACATATCCTTTTAGACCATCCCAATGCTCACGTGAAAGTGCAGGGTGATAGTGGAACCCTGGGGTCGTGCGTTCCAATGCCTTCAATTCCTCGTAATACAGGAGGTTGCGCTCATGGCGTGCTCCAAAGATCAAGTGTATGTCCAGATGAGGGATCTTATGTTGAGCTATGTGATGAGCCATGCTACGGAAAGGCGCAATGCCTGTCCCTGTGCAGATCAAGTACAGGTCCTTGTCCAGTTTGGGGGGCATGGTGAACCCCCCTTGGGGACCCCTCATCATGAGGGTCGATCCAACCTGAGCATGCTCAAACAGATAGGTTGTTCCAACGCCTTCCTTCTGCAGGGAGATGATCAATTCGAAACTGTTTGTGCCATCGGGCCATGATGCAATGGAATAGCTTCGCATTCGTTTGGCCGGTTTGTCACTGATGGGTAGGTCCAGTGTAACGAATTGTCCGGGTTCGAAATCGAAGCGATCCATCTCCGGTATGCGGATCCTGAACCTCCTGGTAAGCTCTGCTTCTTCCTCGATAGCGATGACTTCACTGGGAATCCAGGGATGTACGGCCATGGTCTAGGTTTATTTATAAAGATAAGACTTTGCAAAAAAAAGCGCGGTTCTGTTGACCGCGCTTTTATAAATGGATGCCTTTGCTTCTACTGTTTCACGAATTTCCTGACGAACTGATATTTTCTGTCGTTGCTGGTGACGGTCAGGATGTATTCTCCCCTCGCCGCAGTGCTCATATCCACAGTCCCATTCTGATAGGATGACGATCTGTTGTAGAGTAGCTGCCCGGATATGTTGTGCACCTGGACCTGGATCTGTTTGATGGTGTACATGTTTCCAATCTGGAAACTGATGTTCTGATCGACCAAAGTGGGGTAGGCTCCCCGGATGAAATTTTTATCGTCCCGAATGGGTGTTGCTATGCCTGTGCTGAGGGTGATGGGATCTCCTATGTAGGTTACGAACATGCCGTTACCATGTGTTCCAACCAAAAGGGTATTGTCATTCCACCTGTAAGCGAGGGAGTTCACAATGGCATTTGCAAGAGGCCCGGTTCCCTCACGTGACCAGGTTGTAGAACTGCCTGAAATCGAAGCGGTACTGTAGAGCCCAGCGGATGTGCCTACATAATATTCGACGCCGGTTGTCTTGGCCACGATCGCGCAACTACGCACGGAAGGCAAGGTCAGGTTTCCTTCGATCGTTTGCCAGGTTGGATTCGAAGCGGTGGCATTCCCGGTCCAGAATACGCTCGGCACATCGTAATTGGTGACTACGCACATCATCGTATCCTGATTGCGGGGATTCAGGGCGATGTTGAATACCACGCTTCCTGCTACCATTCCCGGAGGTGTTATGTCTTCGGGTGCGACTGCCGGGGATACTCCCTGTGGGTCTTTCAATCGGAATACTTTTCCTTCAGCGGTACCTATGAACAGGTAATTATTCGCTGTATATCCTCCTCGGGTAGTTGCCATGGAGAATATCGATGATCCTATGGTACCGCTGATTCCATTCATGCGTGTCCATCCGCTCGACGTGGTTACCGTGGTGGATGAGGTGGCCCGGTACAGGGTGTCACTGCTCGCAAAATAAAGAAGATCGGTATTGTCCTCATCAAGATGATAGTAGGTTACGAACTCTCCTTTACCTGCAGCTGCAGGCTTCACCAAGGTGTAAAAAGAATTGTCATATGGGGGGAAGAGTTTCAACCTATAGATCTGGCCTTCCTGAGCCGATGCGAAAAGATATTGGTTCCCGCTTACATTCTTTGTGGTCATGGCAGCCTTGCCGCCATCTCCTCCCAAGAGGATGTAATGGTCATTGCTGTCAGGCAAAGCACTTCCGAGGTAAGCTCCATCAATATCTCGAAGCGTGGTGGAGTTGTCCTGAGCCCCTCCATAATAGGCCCTGGATCCTTTTGTAGGATCGATACCCACATGATAATACTGGATGGTCTGATACTGGCTGTTGAAGAGATTCCAACTGAGTTTGCTGGCCGTGACATCCGTACATTCCGTAACTCCGCCATCAGATGCTGTGATCAGCCGATTGGGATTGGATGGATCAAACACGAGGCCATGGATATCCACATGACTTGCTCCGTTTGCATCCGTATAGGTGTCCGATGCCAACCCTCCTACAAAACTTACACCGCTTGGGGTCGTGAATCCATCTGTGGACTTGAACAGATTCACCCCAGCCACGAAAACAATACTGGGTTGTGTGGGATGTACTGCTATGGACAGGTTATACCCTCCCTGAGCTTCAAAATATTTGGTCGTATTCGTGGTTTTGACTGTTCTGGTTGCCAGGAGGTTGTCAGAAAGCCGCGCCCAGGTATTGGTACTGAGATCGCATCGGAAAAGATCGGCTTCAGTTTTTAAGTTGGTGGCCTGATTCCCATTTTCACAAAGGGCATACAGGATATTCTGATTGGATGGTGCCAGAGTTAGTACGATGCGTCCCCAACCGGCTGAGTAGTTCCCACCGCCATCTATACTACTATTGTCATAGGCTTGCCAACCAGCCACGGAATCGGCTTGGCCATTCAGTCCACCAGCGATGCGTGTCCATGAGCCGGTACTGCCGGAAGAGGACGTGTAGATCCCTGCAAAATTTCGATCCGGGTTTCTTCCAGAGACAGCGGCAAAAAGTTTGGTGCCCGCATTATTGATCATGATTTCCATGACACCACCTACCGTATTGGTGGGTGTTGTACCTATAAGAACTGTTGACCAGGTGGAGCCACCATCCTTTGAGCGCATGATCCGGCGTTGAACTGCGGCATAAATGTCTCCCGTTAAGGGATGTACGGCAATACGGCCCACAATATCGAATTCAGAAAAAACCGTGGGATCATTATCTGCGGTGGAAGGCAACATGTTCCAAGTGGCCCCATTATCGGTTGACTTCAAGATGCCGTTACCAAAGACGAATGCATTGGGGTAGGCAGCTGATGTACCGATAGGTTCTCCGGTTCCTGCATACCAGGTGTCCTGAAACCCCGGACGCGGGTCCTGTGCCAGGCAGGATACGCTACGGATCTCATTTTCCGGATGAACGAAAGCCCAGGTGGCACCACCGTCAATACTTCTGAATATGCCGCCATTTATTCCGCCGGTCAGAATTACTTTATTGGAAGATCCATTATAACGCATGTCGAAGGCAAGTGCACGTGTACGACCGCCATTTTGCGTGGGGCCGACCGCAATGTACTTGTTGGCGACTTCGGGTGCATTCATCTGATTCACCCCGCTCGTGTTGTTGAAGTAATTAAAGTTCCTGATGGGCATTTTTTTAGCCCAGGCTATTTCCCGGGCACGTATCCCTTCCGGGATCTTTCCGGTACGTGGATCACGCAACAAGTTGAATTCCCATGCGGCCCGTTTCCTTCCGTTCTCCTGTTCCATTTCGGATCCCTCGTCCTCTTCTTCGTTGTTCAACAAAGCAACCTTGGGTAACCTCGAGAGGGGCTTTTCATGGAAGAAGCGATATAATCCTCCAAAAGAGACAGTGAAGATGAGCAGGAATAGGAGGTATTTGCGGCTAGTCATGAGCATTTCGTTTGAAGCGATGCGATTTCAATATGGCAATTTACTCGGTTTTTTCCTGTTTCTCCAGACATGGGTTGGTTAATAATACATAAAAGAAGCTAAAAAGTTTAGGGCTATCTTTGCCCGCCTTGGTCCCGGCCGGTCCTGGATCAGGGAGACCCAGAGCGCATGAACCTGCAGATCCTGAAGGATAAGTATTTAGACGACCCCCGCGTCAGGCAGATCGCGGAAGGGATTTCCTTGCCTTCCCCGCAAAATTTTTATCTCAAAGGCCTCCAGGGCAGTTCTTCTGCCCTGACAATGGCTTCCATTTGGAACCATCCTGCGGCGGCCCGAATGAATCACCTTGTCGTTCTGGAAGATGCGGAGGAAGCCGCCTATTTCCATAATACGCTGGAAAATATAATCCAGCCGATAGACCTCTTTTATTTTCCTTCTTCTTTCAAGAACAGGAAGAACTTCAGACTACTGAACAGCAGCCATGTCATGCTTCGGATGGAGACACTTACCCGAATGGCTGCTCCCGGAAACCGCCGCATCATGGTTACCTATCCTGAGGCACTTCAGGAGAAGGTGGTGATGCCATCTGCACTGATGGGCAACATCATTTCCATCAAGGCCAATGATACGTTGGATGTGGATGCCTTGCTCGAGAGGTTCGTCAACTGCGGTTTCGTGAGGAATGATTTCGTGTATGAACCAGGCCAGTTTGCGCTGAGAGGCGGCATTTTAGACATCTATTCGTTCGGGAACGAAAAACCCTATCGGGTGGAACTCTTCGGCAATGAGGTGGATTCCATCCGCATCTTCGATCCGGAGACCCAGTTGAGTGAACGGAAATTACTTCAGGTAAACATCATCCCGAATGTGGAAACCCGCGTGGAAGCGGGAGAAAAGATCTCCCTTTCTTCTTTCCTGCCATTTAACCTCGTAGTCTGGATAAAGGATTGGGAAATGACTTACCATGCCTGGCAAGTGCAGGAAGAGGACCTTGGGATCTTCCTGAATCTGCACGAAGGGACCAAGGTGTCTACGGAAGAAGAAGATCTATCCATCAAGCCTTTCACCGGCGAGGACCTCATGACTCCCGACCAACTTACCCGGGAACTCTTGAATCGTCCGGTGATCGAATTCGGGCAGCGATACACATTGCCGATAACTGCAGAGACCTTGATTTTTCAAACCAAGGCACAACCTGCTTTCAATCGGCAGTTCGACCTGCTGATCAAAGACCTGAAATCATGGAATGCCAAACGTTTCGGGATATTCATATTCGCAGAAAATCCCCGTCAATTGGAACGCTTGCACAGCATCTTCAGTGATCTGAAAGCCGAGGTGCCCTTCACTCCCGTTCCTGTCCCCATTCATGAAGGGTTCATTGACGAGGACCTTCGTGTCGTCTGTTATACGGATCATCAGGTTTTCCAGCGTTACCACAAATACAAGGTCAAACAAGCTTACAACAGGAACAAGGCACTAACGCTGAAAGCGCTCCGTGAACTACAGCCAGGGGATTATGTCGTGCATATAGATCATGGCGTAGGTGTTTACAGCGGTCTGCAGAAAATGGAGTCAAATGGCAGGATGCAGGAAGCGGTGCGCATACTTTACAAGGATGGCGATCTGCTTTATGTGAACATCAATTCCCTCCACAAGATCTCCAAATACACGGGCAAGGAAGGCCATGTTCCCAAAGTCAATAAACTGGGCAGCGATACCTGGCAGAAACTCAAAGAGAAGACTAAAACAAGGGTCAAGGAGATCGCTTTCGACCTCATCAGCCTTTATGCCCAGCGCAAGTCGCAACCCGGCTTTGCCCATGCGCCTGATAATTACATGCAGACGGAATTGGAGGCATCATTTATCTATGAGGATACGCCCGACCAAAGTAAAGCTACTGCCGATGTGAAAAAAGACATGCAGAGTCCCCAGCCCATGGACAGGCTGGTTTGTGGCGATGTGGGTTTTGGTAAAACCGAAGTGGCCGTTCGTGCCGCATTCAAGACCTGCCTGGACGGACGTCAGGCCGCAGTTCTCGTGCCCACCACCATACTTGCATTCCAGCACTATAAAACGTTCAGCGAACGGCTGCGCGATTTCCCCGTGACCGTTGATTATGTGAACCGGTTCAAATCGACGAAAGAGAAAAAGGAAACCCTGAAAAAACTGGAGGAAGGGAAGATCGACATCATCATCGGCACCCATGCTCTGCTTGCAAAAGATGTGAAATTCAAGAACCTCGGTCTGCTGGTGATCGACGAAGAACAAAAGTTTGGGGTGGGCCATAAGGAAAAGATCAAAACCTTCAAGACCACGGTGGACTGTCTGACGCTTACCGCTACACCGATACCGAGAACCTTGCAGTTCAGCCTCATGGGTGCGCGTGATCTCAGTATTATTAATACGCCACCACCCAATCGTCAACCGATCCAGACTGAAGTGATGGTGTTCAATGAGGAATTCATACGTGAAGCCATTTATTTCGAAACGGAAAGGGGGGGGCAGGTTTTTTTCATACATAATCGGGTTCAGGGGCTCTCGGAAATGGCCGCCTTGATCCGACAGCTTTGTCCCGATGTCAGTGTAGGGTTCGCGCATGGACAACTGGAAGGGCATGAGTTGGAGGAAAGAATTTTGGACTTCATCGATCGTAAATACGATGTGCTCGTCTGCACGAACATCGTCGAGAGCGGCGTTGACATTCCGAATGTGAACACCATCATGGTCAATAACGCGCATCATTTTGGCCTGAGTGATCTTCATCAGCTTCGTGGCCGTGTCGGGCGGAGCAACAGGAAGGCTTTCTGCTATCTATTGGCGCCGCCGTTGAGCACTTTGCCTGCAGATTCCAGGAAACGTCTGCAGACTCTGGAGCAGCACAGTGAACTGGGCAGTGGCTTTCAGATCGCCATGCGCGACTTGGATATCCGCGGGGCAGGGAATATGCTTGGCGGTGAGCAGAGCGGCTTCATGTTGGAGATCGGCTTCGAGATGTACCAGAAGGTGCTCGATGAAGCGATACGCGAACTCAAACGAACCTCCTTCCGTGAGTTGTTCAAGGAAGAGATCAGCAAGCAGGATGATTTTGTACAGGACTGCACCATCGATACCGATCTGGAGATACTCATACCGGACACCTATGTGGAGAATATCACTGAAAGATTGACCCTTTACTCCCGATTGGACAACTGCACAGATGAGGATGAACTACTCGCCTTCCATGCTGAACTCAACGATCGTTTCGGTCTGATACCCGGACCTGTTGAGGATCTGTTCACCACGGTGCGCTGTCGACGGATGGCCGTGTCACTCGGTTTCGAGCGTATGACCTTGAAAGACGACATACTGAAATGTTATTTTGTCAACAATCCCGACTCCCCCTATTTTGAATCGGAAGTATTCAAAGGCTTGCTCGAGTTCATTCAGAATCGAACGCTCAAGGGAAGATTAAAACAGACCGGCAAGAATTTCATGCTGATCGTGGATGACATCCGCACCATGGAACAACTTTTCGAGTTATTGTCCCGGATGACCGGAAAGATAGTGCAGCCACACTGATGGAATTGATCTTTTCATTCTTCCATTCCGAATTCCGGACTGCGGATTCAGAATTCGCAAATTCATATCCTGCTTTCTCGATGGCGACTCCGCGTACGACCATAGATCCAGAGAATGGCTATTCTCTACGACTCCTTTTTGGGGCTATTTAATTCGGAATTCGGAATCCGCAATACAGCATTTATAATGGCCTAACCCAAATGTTCCTGTAGCTGACCGGATTGCCATGGTCTTGAAGTACAATGGGCTCTTTGTCGCCATGCGCTTTATATTCTGGCGCACCGATATATTCAGTACCACCCCATAGAGTGGCATTGTTCTGGACGAGTGCCCCATTTTGAAATACGGTGATCCGGGCTTGTGTCTGCAGACGTCCATCTGGGAAGAATCGGGGAGCGGTGAAGATCACATCATAGGTCTGCCATTCACCGGGAGGGCGGCAGACATTCACCAAGGGTATCAATTGTTTGTAGATGGCGCCAGCCTGGCCATTGGAATAAGTGCGGTTATTGTAATTGTCCAGAACCTGCAACTCGTATTTACCCATGAGGAAGATGCCGCTATTGCCACGGCCCTGTCCATCGCCTTTCACCTCTGCTGGTGTACGCCACTCGATATGGATTTGGCAGTCGCCGAATCCCTGCTTTGAGGTGATGACGCCCGATCCTGCTTTCACGGTCATGGCGCCATCTGCAATGGTCCATTTGACCGGCCCACCGTCGGAACCTTTCCAAGCAGATGCATCTTTTCCGTCAAAAAGAACTACGGCATCACTCGGTGCGTCCTGAGCTGTCTTTCCCGGAGTAACCACAGGCACCTGTGGTTCCCAGATCTCGGAGAGTTTAGGGTCGCCTCCATTGCGGGGAATGGGCATGGGTTGTTGAGCATTGGCCATGATTGCAGATGTCAGGATGAACGTGGACAGGATAAACTTTTTCATTGATCAGAATTTGGGTAATGTGTAATTATTTTGATAGTTGGGGGTGATGAACTTGTTGGCATCAGCATCAGTGAACTGATCTTTTTGTTTGTCCCAATACAATTTTTTGCCGGTCTTGTAAGCTATGTTGCCCATCTGGCAGACTTTGGCCACATTGGCGCCAGCTTCGATGGGAGTATGCAAAATGGATGTATTGCGGGACTTTACTGCCTCAATGAAATTCTTCGTGTGATTGGCCAATCCATCGTCGGATCTCTTGACCTCTGCCGGCGCTTCCATTCTTTTTCCTTCCGGAATGACTTTCCATCCACCACGGTCGAGAACCAAAGTGCCATTATTCCCGATGTAGGCGATACCATGATCTTTGCCATAGTTCCCGTTATCGATGGCCTGTGCATGTTCCCAGAGCATGATGAAATCGCCATAATCGTATACAGTGGCGAGGGTGTCGGGAGTTTCAGAGGCATCGTCAGGGTAGGCCATCTTGCCGCCTGAAGCCATGACGGAAATGGGATCGTGTGCATCCATTCCCAGCAGGGCATAATCGATCATGTGAACGCCCCAGTCCGTCATGAGTCCTCCGGCATAATCCCAGAACCAACGGAAATTGAAATGGAAGCGGTTAGGGTTGAAGGGTCGTTTCGTAGCGGGGCCAAGCCACATGTCGTAGTCCACACCGGGAGGTGGTGCACTATCCGGTTTTTTGGGGATATTGGACATCCAGCCCTGATAAGCCCAGGTTTTGACCATACGGATCTTGCCTAGTTTTCCCGTTTTCAGGAATTCAAGAGCCGATTGAAAATGGGCATTGCTGCGTTGCCATTGGCCCACCTGTACCACACGATTGTATTTGTCCTTCGCAGCGACCATGGCCCGTATCTCCGCAATGGAGTTGCCACAGGGCTTCTCGACATATACATCCTTTCCAGCGGCGCAGGCCTCCACTTCCATGAGGCAATGCCAATGGTCGGGAGTACCTATAATGACCACATCCACATCTTTGCTGTTGATGAGTTTTCGATAGTCGCCATATTTGACAGGTTTCATGTTGAAATCCTTGTCCAGATCCGTAGTTCTTTTGTTGATCACTGCTTCATCCACATCGCAAATAGCTGTACAGATGGTTTCAGGATTATTTTTCAGCATGGCGCTCAGGTCTGCCCAACCCATACCGTTAATGCCGATGGCTCCAACTCGGATCTTATCCATGGCGGAAACCCGTTTGACAGGAGAGGCGAAAAGGGAGTTGGCTTGCGTGGCGCCGAGTCCGATACCGGCGGATACCATGGCGGTATTGCGCAGGAAATGACGTCTTGATTGTTCCATATGCCTACAATGATCGTTGGTGAATGGACAATTTAGTGAAACCGGCGGAATATTTTGTTGAATTGTCCTACTGTATTAAAGTGACCAGTCCGGTTTTTTTGATCAGATTGCCTTTGAAGTCACGGCCTGCAGTGACCCATGCATAGTTGCCGGGAATGATCGATCCCCTGGTTAGCCCATTCCATCCTATTCGGGCATCATTGGTTTCAAACACCTGTTGCCCCCAACGGTTGTACACACGGAAATAGTCCAGTTTAACCCCGATGGGAAGGATGTGCAGTATATCATTGAGTCCATCGCCGTTGGGTGTAAAGGCAGTAGGCACATATATCTCCGGTCCCTTGAATACACGAATGGATATCGTATCCGTACTCGGGCATCCGGCGGGAGTGTAGGCGGTGAGTACATATCTGACGTCTTGGTCTGGAGTGGATATGGGGTCGGCACTCGTGGGGTCATCGAGGAAGTTCGATGGGGACCAATTATAAAACACTCCTCCTGAAGCGTGAAGCGGAAGGGGTTGCCCCATTGCGATTATCGTATCGGCACCTACCCGTGCAAAGGTCTGGTAAATGGAAACGGTGTGTCTCGGTTCCCTCGATATGCATCCATTGACACCCTGGGTGATGATGGATACGACATAATCCTTGCCTTGAGGATAGGAAATGGTCAGTTTACTCCCACTACTATCCATCCTTCCATCGCCTAGTTTCCATATCCATTTGGTTATTTCGAGGGAAGGGTCCAGGTTGGAAGCATTGAGGTTGACCGGATCACCGGCACAGGCGTTGTTGAAACTGAAATCAACCTTGGGTTTATTCAGCACCTCGAAGGAGCGCGAAACGGGCGAGGCGATGCATCCTTCCAGTGTGCGTACTTTGAGGGTGACCGTTTGCATTCCGGCGGGCAGTCCATCAGGTATCGATGGGTTTTTCGTGAGGAAAATCCCTGATGGTGTGGACCAGATCCAGGTGTTCACCGTTCCATATTCCACACCGGAGGAATCAAGGAGTTGCAAGGGGTCTCCTTCGCAGTAAGGATGTGGTGCATAGCCGATTTTTCCGAACGGCTCCGTCCCAACGGTGATCTTCTGTTTTAATGTATCCGACAAGCAGCCATCATTACCAAGGATATTCAATTTCAGGGTATAGTAACCGGGCGCGGCATAATCATGGGGGGGAGGTTGTGGCAAAGTGTCTGTGCTGCCATCCCCGAAGTCCCAGAACCATTTTACGATCTTGCTGAAAGAGCTTGAACTATCTCGAAAGTTGACCGGTTTTCCGAAACAGGTTTCTTGCCCGGTCATGTTCTTTATTCCAGGATTCAGTGCTGTACAGAAGCGCTGAAGATTCTTGGCACCGCCCGTTGATGCTGTGAATCCCCAAAAGACCATGGGGTCGTTATTGAAGATCGTCTTCACCAGATCCAATTTCACACTGACCCTTGGTCGACCATCCACTTCTGCAGCGAGTAACTGGGTCGCGGGGTCCCATTGTATGGATAACAGATGCCACTGGCCATCTTCTGCATTGTCACGTCCTTCGAGAATGGTGACGGGCCCTGCGAGGTTGTTCACGCTGACATGGTTCAGGTCGCCATTAGCTTGTATGGCTATATGGTCAAAGGTGGGGTCATTCACTTCTGTGTTTTGCCAAGTGTCCAGTGTAATGCCTATGGAGGGCTTGATGCCTTCGAATCCCAACCCTCCTCCCTGGCTGCCCAGTGAAGTGCTGACCGGCTGTAGCACGAAGACTATCCCATCCGCTCCCAAATCGTCAATGTTGCCCAGATTCACACTGAATTTGAAGTCGATCGGTTGGGTCAGGTCAATTTTGTAGATGTTCCATACAGAGCCCGACTGCCTGAGCTGGTCCGGGGTGAGGGTATAGCAATTGCAATTATCTTGAGTGGCATTGCCATTGATGTGATATGGGTTGTCCACTTGCGCGGCACTGGTCGCCGGAAAAAGGAATACAAACAGTCCGCAGGCAAATAGTATGATTTTCATGAATGGGGTACGCTCTGGTGGATCACTTCTGAAATCTGATATCGTTCTTTATGGATTGCGGGATCTCACTCTCCGCGAGTTCGATATTGATGGTTACGGTCTTTCCATCCTCTGCAATTTTAGCCTGCTTGTTCGATACCGAACTTACTTTGGAGGGAAGGTGATAGATCGTTTTGTAGTTCATGTCCCCCATCATCCCTTTCATCATATTCAGGGCCATGGCTAAAGAATCATTATCACCACCTTTGTTCAGGCCCTTGAGTAGGTCGGACATGCCTGCAAGGGTGGTGTCATTGCAAGAAAAATTGCCTGGGGTGAACGAGTAAAAGGGGATTGATCTTGACGGGGGCTCATTTTCTTTCCGGGAGCGACGGCTCATGGCTTCGTTGAGCGACTGTACATTGGCGAAGCGGAAGGATACCGATACCACATAATTCTCGTTCTTCTGACGCTTTACATTGCTGATGCCTGGAATGGTCTCCAGATCCCTCCACATGTTCTGCAGGCTGTCCAGTTCTTTCAGCCCTTCATTGCTGTTTTGTCCAGCGAGGCTGTCCGGCAACATGGTCTTCATCATATCGAGCATTTCCTTGAGCTTGCTCATGTCTATGACGGTACTGTAGTTGCCGGAGCCATCTTTCTCCAGAAAGATCTCGTCGGTGATATTGAAGCATCCGCTCAACAGGAGCGAGGCTGAAAGGAGGCAGGGGATCAGGAGTTTCTTCATGTAGGGGTATTTAATCCGCGTTGGGGGCGATTGTAAAGTTAGAAGAAAATACGGGTCAGGGAAGGGGAAACAAAAAACCGGCCGATACCAAGCCCATAGGGCATTGCATCCGGCCGGTGTATGCACTTCCCGAATCCATTAGGAATGGGTCGGGACGGCGAAAATCCTGGATTACCAGTTTTGTTTGGCTGTCCCTGCCTTGATGGCGGCCAGGGCTTTGGCTTCGCTGAGCAGTGCGGTGAGTTTGTTACCCTTACCATCGTTGCCCTGTGCGATGTAACCACCCTTGGAGGTGCGACTGACTACTGCGTCCTGGATGGGTACGTTCTTTTCTTTGGTCTTGACGTTGTAAGCGGTGAGCATGTTCGGATTTGACATATTTGCTGTGTTTGTATGTGAAGTGATTATATATCCAATTTGGCGTAACGGGCGTGAGATTCTATGAATTCCCTGCGGGGGGCGACCTCATCACCCATGAGCATGCTGAAGATCCGGTCTGCCTCTGCTGCGCTTTCGATGGTCACGCGCTTGAGAGTTCGGGTGGAAGGATTCATGGTCGTGTCCCACAGTTGTTGGGCATTCATTTCGCCCAGACCTTTGTATCGCTGAACATTTACGCTGTCGTCTTTGCCGCCCCCGATCCTCAATACATAGGCCCTGCGTTGTTCTTCGTTCCAGGCATATTCCTGCTCTTTACCTTTCTTGACCAAGTAGAGTGGGGGAAGAGCGATGTAGACATACCCCTGTTCGACCAGTTCCTTCATATATCTGAAAATGAAAGTGAGGATAAGGGTCGCGATATGACTGCCGTCGACATCGGCATCGGTCATGATGATCAGTTTGTGATAGCGGAGTTTGGAGATGTCGAGGGCCTTGGGATCTTCAGGTGTGCCGATCTTGACGCCGAGAGCCGTGAACATGTTACGGATCTCCTCATTGTCATAAATACGATGCTCCATGGCCTTCTCCACGTTCAGGATCTTACCCCGTAAAGGAAGGATTGCCTGGAAGTTCCTGTCACGTCCCTGCTTGGCTGTTCCACCTGCTGAATCTCCCTCGACGAGGAAGAGCTCGCATTTGTGCGGATCCCTCTCTGAACAATCGGATAGCTTGCCGGGTAATCCACCACCTGTCAATACGGTCTTCCTCTGTACCAGATCCCTTGCCTTCCGAGCCGCAGCCCTTGCTTGTGCGGCAAGGATGATCTTGCTGATGATATTCTTGGCATCCCGGGGATTTTCCTCCAAATAGGCCTCAAGTGCCCGGGAAACGGTCGTATCCACGATCCCCATCACCTCCGAGTTGCCCAGTTTGGTCTTGGTCTGGCCTTCGAATTGTGGTTCTGGGACTTTTACTGATATGATGGCGCTCAGACCTTCACGAAAGTCATCGCCTTCCACTTCAACTTTCGATTTTTCAAACATGCCTTCGCGCTTGCCATAATTCTGGAAGACACGGGTGATGGCGCGACGGAAGCCAGCAACATGGGTACCGCCTTCGATCGTGTTGATGTTGTTTACGTAGGAGAAGATGTGCTCACTATAAGAGTCATTGTAGTTCAGTGCAACCTCCACCATGACATTGTTCTCCGGGTCATGCCCTTCCATGTAAACTATGTTCGGGATCAAGGAATTTCTTTTCCCGTTCGAGTCGAGCATTTGAACGAACTCGATGATACCTCCTTCGCTGTAAAACGCTTTTTCGTAAGCGACACCCTGGTCGTCACGATCGCGCTCGTCAGTCAGGGTGATCCGGATCTTGCGATTCAGGTAGGCCAATTCACGAAGTCTGCCTTCTAGGATGTCGCGATTGTATACAAGGGAAGTGAATATCTCGCCATCGGGCCAGAAATGCACCGTTGTTCCCGTTTTATCGCTTTTGCCGATCTCCCTGACCTTGTATTGGGGCACACCTCTTTGGTATTCCTGTTCGAAGATCAGGCCATCACGATGTACGGTCACATGAAGTAATGAACTCAATGCGTTCACGCAACTGACCCCAACACCATGCAAGCCACCGGATACCTTGTACGTGTTCTTGTCGAATTTGCCACCGGCATGAAGAACGGTCATCACCACTTCCAATGCACTTCGGCCTTCTTTCAGGTGAATACCTGTGGGGATGCCCCTGCCGTCGTCGGTGACCGTGATGGAATCGTCGGGGTGGATCCTGACCGTTATGTTTTTGCAATAGCCGGCCAGTGCTTCATCGATGGAGTTGTCAACCACCTCATAAACGAGATGATGCAGACCTTTCACGCCGATGTCACCGATGTACATGGCGGGCCTTTTCCTGACCGCTTCCAGACCTTCCAAAACCTGGATGCTGTCCGCACCATAACTATTATTCTGAAGGGCTGGGATCTCTTTGATTTCTGTAGACATAATTACGTTCAATGCGCCAATTGCGCGTTCTGGGAATCGATCCTGCAAATTTACGTAAATCAAGGCTCTCGGGGCGATTTTTCATGTCTTATCGGGACAATGTTTTACACAGTCCGACAGTTGTTTTTCAACAGCTTTTTATGGCCCCTGAAAGGAGTCAGTTTGGCTGAAATAGAGTAACTTCGTGCCGATTTATGACACAGTTTCCCGATATATGGTCCGCAGACCCACAGGATCCCTTTTTTGGAGGGGAGACCGATCTGCTTTCCCGGCGGGAAAAACAGATTCCAGGTACCTGGGAGTACCAGATACTCCGGTATCGGATGCATCCACAATGGTCGATCGAAGACCGGGGACAACTTGTTTATCACCATCCAGAAAAGGCCAAGCCCTACCTCGAACTAAAATATTGTATCGCTGGAAACACCTATTGCAGGGAGAAAGATGCGGAATGTGACCAGTGCAAGATGCTGGAGACCAAGGGTTGTGATGCTCGTATGCCTACGGTTGATCTTCTTCAGTTCCGTTTCGAGGCTGCACACTTATCTCAGTATGTGAAGGGAAGAAAACAGTCCCATTTCACCGATGATATCCTCGGGTTCCGGCATAAGCAATCATTCTCCCAGCCCCTATTCATTTGCGGCAAGATCCGCTCCTCGTTGGAGGCTATCATGAATAACCGTTATACGGATACGCTGGAAAACATATTCATCAATGCCCAGACGCAGATTCTTCTTCTTTATAGTATGGATTGCCTGGTGGGTGACAGGCCGGAAGGCGGTTCTGGATGTAAATTCCTGTCCAATGATGCGGATCGCGAAAAGATCAGTAAGGCCCGGGAAATCCTTTTACAACATATCGGTGATCCCATCACTATAAGGGAACTGAGCAGGAAAGTGGCCATCAATGAATGTTATCTGAAAAAAGGGTTCAAGGAAATGTTCGGAACGACCATTTTCGACTTCTATCAGAACCAGCGGATGGAACATGCGCGTTATCTCCTATACGAAAAAGGGCTAAGTGTTTCTGAAGTGTCCCATCTTCTCGGTTATTCCTCCATCTCCCATTTCTCAACAGCGTTCAAGAAGCACACCGGCCTCAAGCCCTGCGAGTTGCTCATGCGATGATTGGTTTCAGTTATGCTGAATTCAGTAGACAAGATGCATTTTTCGCACGCTTTTTCCATGGAAATCCTCTGATCAACAAAATTGCTGCCTGGCTGCAATAAGGATTCGATTTTGAAGAAATGGGTATACTTATTCCTGAACAATCAGATTAAAACAAGAGTAGATCTGTTGAACTGATTTTCCATCCAAAACACGGCTATCGGATCCTTCTATTAATAAAAATGAAGAGAGGAGCAAATTTGCTCCCCTCTGTCCCTAATCCCTAAACCCTAGAAAAATTGTTGGGTGGTGGACTTATATGTCGACCGATAAATCTTTCCATTAAAAATGTTGTGTGCGAATTCGGATCTGTGCGATCCTGTTCAAAGAATGTGGAGCAAGTTTCGAATTAGTCCGGGGTGTTTTGTCAGCCTGCAATGTATGGCCGGTTTCGGGCTTTTTTGCCATCACGGTTGGCGCGGCGGCATTAGGCTTCCTAGTGCGGAATGGTTGGAATAGGTACATGGTACGGATATTGGTTTTCAGAAGTCGAGGTACATGGGTCTGGTTTCATAAACCATGCCAAGTCCAAAATTATTGATCACGATCTTCTTGCTAACTGTTTTCAGGGCTCTTAAGTAGAAACGCCAAACCCTGTCCGAGATTATGTGGGATGGATGTTAAAATCTCATCGGAACCTGGATTTTAGATAAAAGTACTGGGTGTCATAATTTTAAGAAACAAGCAATGATAGATTCAGGGCAAGCGGGTTGTGCTTTGAGATCGTGTTCTGGCCGATCTTGAGGGGTGTGTTCAGCCCTTTTGAAAAGGGTCTGGATGAGTTGATTTCTGTACCTTCGCACCCATTTTCAGATAGATATGGACTTAAAATACAGGGAATTCGGCCAATTGAATCTCCCGGCCCTTGAAAAAGAGGTGCTGGATGCGTGGAACCGCACTCAGGCATTCGAGAAAAGTGTTTCACTACGTGAAGGGAAGCCACCATTCGTTTTTTATGAAGGCCCACCCAGCGCAAATGGCATGCCCGGTATCCACCATGTCATTTCCCGAACGTTGAAAGATCTGGTATGTCGGTATAAAACCATGAAAGGCTTTCAAGTGAAGCGAAAGGGCGGATGGGATACTCATGGATTGCCGGTGGAACTGGGAGTGGAGAAGGAGCTCGGCATTACCAAGGAGGACATTGGAAAGAAAATATCGATCGAGGACTACAATCAGAAATGCCGTGAAGCGGTGCTCAGATACAAGGACAAATGGGATGATCTGACCCGTAAGATGGGTTATTGGGTTGACCTTAATGACCCCTATGTCACTTTCCGGAATGAGTACATTGAAACACTCTGGTGGTGTTTACGTCAATTATACGACAAGGGCCTTTTATACGAGAGTGTGAGCATCCAGCCTTACTCTCCTGCTGCAGGTACAGGTCTGAGTTCACATGAACTGAACCAACCGGGCACTTACAAAGATGTAAAGGATACTTCCTGCGTAGCTATGTTCAGGGCGATCAATGATGTGCGTTCCCGTTTTCTTTTCGATTCTGCAAATGGTGGCGAGGTATTCTTCATGGCCTGGACGACCACGCCTTGGACACTACCTTCCAATCTTGGCTTGACGGTCGGTCCAAATATTGAATATGCGTTGGTCAGTACAAATAACCCCTATACGGAGCATCCTGTAAATGTGATACTGGCCAAGGCATTATTGGATAAATTCTTTGATCAGGGAACTGCATCTGCTGAAGCATTTGAGGAAGGATTTCGATCTCCTGCCGATGGTACAGATAAGAAACGGATCCAGAAATGGAGCATCCTCAAGTTATTCAAAGGGAAAGATATTTTGGAATGCAGGTACGAACAATTGTTGCCCTATGAAGCCAATAGCCCAGAGATTGCCGGAGGAGATCCCTTCCGAGTGATATCCGGGGATTTCGTTACCACCGAGGATGGAACTGGTATCGTACATACCGCTCCTGCTTTTGGGGCGGACGATTATAAGGTAGGTCAGAAATTCAACATAGGTATCCTTACCATGGTGGATCGGGAAGGTAAATTCGTTGATGGCCTAGGGGAATTCAGTGGCCGATATGTGAAAAATTATAAGGATGAGGCAGAATACCAGGACGTCAATGTAGACATCTCCGTCAAATTGAAAAAAGAGAACCGTGCATTCAAAGTGGAGAAATACGAACACAGTTATCCCCATTGCTGGAGAACGGATAAACCGGTTTTGTATTACCCCCTTGATGCCTGGTTCATCCGAACCACGGCAATAAAGGATCGAATGGTGGAACTCAACAAGACCATCAATTGGAAGCCACGATCCACGGGCGAAGGTCGTTTCGGTAATTGGCTGGAGAACATGGTCGATTGGAATCTCAGCCGTAGTCGGTATTGGGGTACACCTCTACCCATATGGAGAACAGATGATGGGTCGGAGGAGAAATGCATCGGTTCCATTGATGAATTGAATGCGGAGATCCGAAAAGCGGGAAGTGTGTTGGGCGGCGATGTGAACAAGGGGTATCTCCATGAAGGGATACTCGATCTACACAAACCATACGTTGATGACATCACCTTGGTCAGCGAAAGCGGTAGGCCAATGAAGCGTATTCCTGATCTGGTGGATGTGTGGTTCGACAGCGGCGCAATGCCCTATGCCCAATGGCATTACCCATTTGAGAACAAGGATATGGTGAGTGGAAAAGCGGAAGCTTTCCCGGCGGATTTCATCGCAGAGGGCGTTGACCAGACTCGGGGATGGTTCTACACGCTTCATGCACTTGGCGCTTTGCTGTTTGACAGCGTTGCATACAAGACCGTGGTATCAAACGGACTAGTATTGGATAAGAACGGCAACAAGATGAGTAAGCGACTGGGCAATGTGGTGGATCCATTCAAGACGCTGGAGGATTATGGTGCGGATGCAACAAGATGGTATCTCATCACCAATGCCTCGCCTTGGGATAACCTGAAATTCGATATCGAGGGGATCCGTGAGGTGCAACGGAAGTTTTTCGGAACGCTTCATAATACATATCAATTCTTCGCCTTATATGCGAATGTGGACGGCTTTTCGTTCCGGGAAGCTTATATACCCGTTGCTGATCGACCGGAGATAGATCGTTGGATAATCTCCAGCCTTCATTCTATGATTTCCAAGGCAACGAAGTATCTGGATGACTATGAGCCTACACTCGCTGGTCGTGAGATCGAGGATTTCGTGGACGAACACTTGAGCAACTGGTATGTCCGGCTTTCCCGCCGCCGCTTCTGGAAAGGCGATTACGCTGAAGACAAGATAAGTGCGTATCAGACGCTATATGAATGCCTGGAGACAGTGCTTTTGTTGATGTCGCCGATCGCTCCTTTCATTCCTGATGCACTCTTCCAAAATCTGAATGGCATTACCCATCGTATCGATGCGGTATCGGTGCATCATGCAGATTATCCTGTGGCAGATCCATCCAGGATCGATACGGCCCTTGAAGAAAGAATGCAAATGGCACAGGACATCAGTTCCCTCATCCTGTCGATCCGCAAAAAGGTCAACATCAAAGTTCGGCAGCCGCTCCAAAAAGCCATGATACCGGTATCGAATCACGATATGGAAATCCAATTAAGCCTTGTAGAGGACTTGATCAAAGCTGAGGTGAACGTCAAGGAGTTGGAATATCTTGCTGCTGATAACAACTTCATACACAAGCGTATAAAGCCGAATTACGTTGCCCTGGGCAAGAAAATGGGGGCAAAAATGAAACAGGTCAGTGCTGCCTTGGCCGCATTCAGTCAAGAGGACATACGTCAAATTGAAGCTATTGGGAATTATAATTTAATTATTGATAATGAAGTTGTTGTGATATTGAAGGACGAGGTGGACATCCAAAGTGAAGATGTTCCCGGCTGGGTTGTGGCTTCAAAGAACGCTCTTACCGTTGCCTTGGACGTTCAGGTGTCTCCCGCACTGGAACAAGAGGGTAATGCTCGTGAGTTGATCAATCGGATCCAAAAAATTCGAAAGGATAATGGTTACGAGCTTACGGACAGGATCATGATCAAGTTATCTGAAAATCAGGACTTGTTTCCCTCCATTAGCCGATTTAATACATATATTTGCGCGGAAATTTTGGCAGATGAGCTGGAAATTGTACCCAATCTGGCCTCCGGTGCCGACATTGAAGTCAATGATTTTCAATTAAAAGTATTGGTTTCTAAAAAACAGGGCTAGATTATGACCTCCAAGAAAAAACCCACTGCCAAGGCAGCCAAAAAAACTGTCTCTACTTCAAAGACAGCCAAAAAGCCCACTAAAGTGGCACCAAAATCTCCTGTCAAGGCTAAAGTTCCGAATAAGGCCAAGCCTGTGGTCAAGGCCAAAGTTGCTGCAAAGCCTAAACCGGCTGCTAAGTCCAAAGTGGTGGTCAAGCCAAAACCGGTTACTAAAGGTAAGGTAGCGGCCAAGCCAAAGCCAGTGGTCAAAGCCACGGTCCCTGATAAAAGTAAATCAGTGGTATTGAAAGGCAAATCATTGATTGTCAAAGGAAAGTCGCCAAACTTGCCGTCCAAACCCGTGTCACCCCCTCCTACGAAAGCACCCATGAATAAGGCCCCTGAAGTTAAACCACTGGTAAATTCTCCGGCAAGCAAAATAGTACCCCCTATCGTACCCGCTACCCCCAGGAAGATTGCAGCACCCAAATATGAGCCTCCGAAATCCGTGAATAAACTTGCTGAGATCAGAAAGGCCCTTAAGGCTAAAAAAGTGGAAAAGCCTGCTAAGCCCGTTGCCATGCCCAAGATCATTGCTACCACTTCCAGAAAATACGAACCAGAATTCACCAGGTCAGTACTTGACCAGCCGTTGAATCAACAAACCGGACCCACAATGCGCTATAACGATGCAGAGCTCGTTGAATTCAAAGAACTCATAACCAGAAAATTAGAAGCAGCCAAGAAAGAGCTTTCCTATTTGCACGGTCTGATCACCAGGAAAGACGAAATGAGTGGGGATGATACGGACAACAGATACATGACCATGGAAGACGGAAGCTTGAGTATGGAGCGTGAACAATTAAGCCAGATGGCCAGCCGTCAACACGATTTCATAGATAAACTTGAGAAGGCCCTCATGCGGATCGAAAACAAGACCTATGGGATCTGTCGTGTGACCGGTAAACTTATCGACAAGGCCCGTCTCAGAGCTGTTCCCCATGCCACCCTAAGCATTGAAGCCAAGATGGGGATGTCTAGGAACCCCAATATGCAATAGTAACATCCTGGGAAGCTTGCCAGTGAAATGTCATCCAAGCCTGTCGGCTGGATGGAATGGATCTATTGATTTTTCTTCTTATTTGACTTCCTGCATGTCAACCAATTTCTTATACATGCCTCCTGCGGCGATCAATTCCTCGTGCCTGCCCCTTTCTACGATTCGTCCTTTGCTGAGTACGACGATCTCATCGGCATGGCGAACTGTTGAAAGTCGATGTGCAATGACTACACTGGTGCGGTCTTTCATTAGATGATTGATAGCGTCCTGAACCAGTCTTTCACTTTCCGTATCTAGGGACGATGTAGCTTCGTCGAGGATGAGTATGGGAGGATTCTTGAGTACAGCTCGGGCTATGGTCAGCCTCTGGCGTTCACCTCCGCTGAGTTTGGAACCTCTGTCGCCGATATTGGATGTATAGCCGCCTTCTTTGCTGATGATGAATTCATGCGCGTTGGCGATCCGTGCTGCCTGTTCGATCTCTACCATGGAGGCTCCGGGTTTTCCTAAGGCAATGTTGGCCGCAATGGTGTCATTGAAAAGAACGGGTTCCTGCGTTACGATGCCCATTTGTTCACGCAAAGCTCGGATCCCATAATGTCTGATATCCTTACCATCGATGAGTAATTCTCCTGAACTAACATCATGGAAACGAGGTATCAGGTCGGCCAGCGTGGATTTACCAGCACCCGATGATCCAACAAGGGCCACTGTCTTCCCTTTTCCGATGCTCAGGTTGATATCAAACAACACCTCTTTCTCTTGGTATGAGAAAAACACTTTGCGGAACTCAATACTGTGTTGGAAAGTGTTTAACGGCACCGGGTCCACCGGGTCCTTGACCGTATCCACAACATGGATCAATTGCTGAATCCGGTCGATGCTGGCTGCCCCCTTTTGAATATTGTACGAGGCCGTGCTGAATGACTTAAGTGGGTTGATGATCTGCGTGAAGATGGCAATATAAGTGAGGAAATCTGGTCCTGTCAAGGAAAAGCTATTGTGCAGGACGAGTCGACCGCCGTAATAGAGCACACAGGCCACCGCCAAAATACCCAAGGTTTCTGACATGGGCGAGGCCAGATCCCTGCGTCGATTCGCCTTGTTCTTGATCTGAAGCAGGGTATGGTTCTCCTTGTCGAATTTGTCCCGCTGCACGGTTTCCGCGTTGAACGCCTTGACCACTCGGATACCGCCAAGCGTCTCTTCAATTATACTGAGTATGTCGCCCAGTTTCTCCTGCACCCGGGTGGATACTTTCTTCAGAGATCTTCCTATCCTTCCTATGATGAGTCCCGCTATGGGAAGAAAGAGGAGCAGAAATATCGAAAGTTCAGGACTTAGCCTGATCATTGCCCACAGGTAAAGTATGATGGTGATTGGTTCACGGAAAAAAGTCTCTAGAAAACTTATGGCGGAGAACTCAACGTCCTGGAGGTCGTTTGTGAGTTTACTCATGATATCCCCTTTCCTTTGTTCGCTGAAATAGCCTACGGGAAGTGTGAGGATCTTGCCGAACATGTCCGTTCGCATGTCGTTCACAATGCTGTTGCGTATGGGTGCCAGCACATACATGGCCATGTACAGAAAAAGATTCTTGAGGAGGATGGCCAAAACAACGATCAAACAGATGACTGCTAAAGCTTTGACTTTGCCCTCATCAGTTGAAACGAGATTGGTGAGGTATTCAAAAAAATGGTCAGTAACGGAACCCAGACGGAATCTTGAACTAAAGAGTTTGCTTCCGCCCGGACCTTCGAAAATGAGCATCAGGAAGGGGGTGAGCATGGCAAGGGAAATCAGGGAAAAGAGCGCGGAGAGCAAATTCAATGCGAAATAGAGAGCGACCAGTTTGGGGTATCGGCTGATGTAACGAAGGATGGTCCTCAGGCTATTCATGCGGGGAAATGATGAATTCAGGAATAAGCCATAAAAGTAACTATTTTTACAGCCTTGAACAGGTAAAGACATGGAAGAGGGGAAAAGACAGAAACAGGTGGCTGGCGTGATCCAGGTGGAACTCAATGATATTTTCATTCGTCTGGGTCTGAACATGCTCGACGGTGGAATGGTGTCCATCTCCACCGTGAAGGTCACTCCGGACCTATTGGAGGCCCGGATCTATCTTAGTCTGTTCAAGGTATTGGATCCCGCCACAACACTCAAGCGCATATCCGACCGCAATCATGAGATCAAGAAGGAATTGGTGACCCGGGTCAAACATCAGCTTCGCCGAATTCCCGAACTCAAGTATTTCCTCGACGACACACTAGATCATGTATTCCGAATGGAAGAATTGTTCAAGAAGATCAACGAGGGGAATAAAAACTGATGCTGGAATGTATCTGAAATTCGCTTGGAGATATTTCAAGGCTAAAAAGTCGACCAATGCCATCAACATCATCTCCTGGGTCAGCGTCTTTGCCATTATCGTAGGGACTGCTTCACTCATCATCATCCTCAGCGCTTTCAACGGTTTCGAATCTCTGATCAAGACTCTCTATTCCTCATTTTACACAGACATCAGGGTGGTCCCGAACAAGGGTAAACTGATCACGCTTACGGAAGCGGACTTGAGCAAACTGCGCCAATTTCCCGGTGTGCGGGCGGTATCGATGATAGCTGAGGAAAAGGCGCTGGTCAGGAACGGTGACTACCAGGCGATCGTTCAAATTAAAGGTGTGGATGACCAGTACAGTAAAGTGGCAGGCGTTCCCACCAAGGTCGTTCGTGGACGCTTCGATCTGGGTTCAATCGACAAGCCGGGTGCGGTGATGGGCGTGGGAATAGAGAACGCCATTGGGGTAATGACAGATCGTACTTTGTTCCAGATATCTGTGTATATGCCCCGCAAGGGAACTACAGACCTGAACGACCCTCTGGGATCACTGAGTCAAGGCGAGATGCTGCCCACGGGTAGTTTCGCCATACAATCGGATTTCGACAACAAGTATGTCATCACCAATATCGGTTTTGTCAAGAACAACCTCCTTTATGGCAAGGATGAATACAGCGCAGCTGAAATAGCACTTGTGGATGCTGGTAGCTCTTCTGCTATCAGAGATGATTTACAGAAAATGCTGGGCTCTGCTGTCAGGGTTGAAGACCGCTTTGAGCAGAACAGGGCTTTGTATGCAACCATACGCTTGGAAAAATGGGCGATCTATGCCATATTCACATTGATACTTCTGGTAGCGGCCTTCAACATGATAGGTGCACTCAGTATGCTGGTGTTGGAGAAGAAAAAGGATATACAGGTATTGCAGGCCTTGGGTGCCGGTGATGGTCTGATCAGAAAGATCTTCCTCAGTGAGGGGCTTTTGTTGGCAGGTATAGGTGCCGTTGGAGGGATGCTGGTTGCCTTTTTGTTGTATTACCTTCAGGTCACATATAAGTTGGTTCCAATCAAAGGAGAGTCTTTCCTGATCGATTACTATCCTGTAAAGTTGGTGCCCGCTGATCTGATCCTGGTTGTGTCCACGGTGCTCATCATTGGCATATTGGCATCATGGGTGCCAGCTATGAGAGCAGCCAAACAGCCATTCGAATTGAGGAACTGATTCCGGATCATGCTTAGGTTTTTGCCTATTCTCCTCTCAACTTTGAATCAGTTAATTGCATAAGTTAACCGATGCTGGATTCAAGTTGAGTTAGGTTGATCTCAATAGTCCTTCAGTGGGCTGGGGAGTTGGGCAAGCGCTTTCTGGAGTTGTTCGTCGTTGGGAGCTACTCCGTGCCAGTTGTGGTCGTGCTCCATGAAATCGACACCTTTACCCATGATGGTGTGCATCATTATAGCTATGGGCTTGCCTTTTCCGGCAAGGGCTTTTGCTTCTCCGAGCATTTTGAGTACATCATCCATGTCGTTCCCGTTCATTTCGAGTGTAGCCCAACCGAAAGCACTGAATTTTTCACGGATGTTTCCCAAGTTCATGACCTTGTCCGTGGGGCCATCGATCTGCTGTCCATTCCAATCTACAGTGGCAATCAGGTTGTCCACCTTATGGTGAGCTGCGAACATAACCCCTTCCCATATCTGGCCCTCCTGAAGTTCTCCATCGCCATGAAGGGAATAGACCAAATGTTCATCTTTGTTCAATTTTTTAGCCAGGGCTGAGCCTATGGCGTTGCTGAGTCCCTGCCCCAGGGATCCGGATGCCATTCTGATGCCGGGAAGGTGCTCATGGGTGGCGGGATGGCCCTGCAATCTGGAATTTAGTTTCCGGAATGTGGCAAGCTCCTCGATCGGGAAATATCCGGAACGGGCAAGGGCAGAATACCACAAGGGCGAGAGATGACCATTGGAAAGGAAAAAAAGGTCTTCGCCAACGCCGTCCATTTGAAAGGCCGTTTTATGATTCATTACCCTGAAATACAATGCGGTAACAAAATCGGCACAACCCAGGGAACCGCCAGGGTGGCCGCTTTGGCAACCATGGACCATACGTACTATATCTCTCCTGATCTGACTGGCAAATTCTTGTAAGGTGGGCATGTCGGGAAATTAATTAATGGATGCAAAACTAAATGGTTTCTGCCATAGCAAGCATCGGAAATTGCTGAACCTCTGTCTATTGAGTGTATATTTTGGATAAAATGTTAAGAAACATACTGATATGTGCTGAAAAGTCGTTAACTATGCGGGCGTTTGATCAACCTTCCGCGAGCTCGGATATTGCCTCTATCCAAAGCGGAGACAAGCTCCTTTAAGCAAAGCTTTTTTAGGTTAAATCTCGTTTCATGGACAAGATTTTACTGGGTACCGCGATAGCATTCATCATTGCCTTTGCCGCGATCCCGGTCATCATACAGGTTTCGGATGCTAAAAAATTGTTTGACATCCCGGACGAGCGTAAGGTTCACCTCTCGCCCATACCGTCATTGGGTGGCTTAGGGATCTTTGCAGGCTTCATCATGGCCTGTCTGTTCACGATCGGTATCGACACAGCACCTGAATTCCAATTTTTCTTCGCTGCCTCTCTGGTCATTTTTTTCCTTGGACTCAAGGATGACATCCTCGTGATCTCGCCTCTCAAGAAATTCATCGGGCAACTCATCGCTGCGTTCCTGATCATTTTTAAAGGAGGGATCATGATCAAAAGCATGCATGGCTTGATGGGGGTTCATGAATTGCCAGAGGTCCTCAGTATCACCATGACTTACTTCACCGTGATCGTGGTGATCAATTCATTCAATCTCATCGATGGGGTAGACGGACTGGCGGGAAGCCTAAGCCTGATGTCCTGTTTGGCATTCGGCATCTATTTTTATTATACCGGCCACCTGCCTTACGCGGTAATGGCTTTTGCCATGAGTGGGAGTCTGCTCGGTTTCCTGATCTTCAACCATTCCCCAGCAAGGATCTTCATGGGTGATACGGGATCACTCATGGTTGGACTCGTCAATGCCATCCTCGCCATTCACTTCATCAATGTCGCAATTGATCCGGAATCTTCCTTTCCGATCCATTCCTCCCCCGCCATGGGCATAGCCATTCTGATGGTACCTCTTTTCGATACCCTGAGGGTTTTCTCCTTGCGTATATTGAACCGGCGATCGCCTTTCAGCCCGGATAGAAACCATGTCCATCACCTTTTACTCGACAGGGGATTTTCCCATTCAGCCGTCACTTATATATGTGTTGGCGTAAACCTGTTCTTCATCATTTTCGCCTTTGTTTTTCGCGGTTGGGATACGTTCGTTCTACTTTTGACCATGTTTGGGATCGCCTGTGTGGCCTTCGCGTACCTTTATTTCACCACAACCAAATCCAGGGTTTATGTGGTTGATAAAAGGCTGGATGATGGCACTCCTATCAATTCCGCGAGTGTTTTCTCACTCAGAAAAAAGTCGATCAACCTCAGCCCGGACGACAATTGAGATCTCCACCCCTTTAATTTGATTTGAAACGCTTTCATTAACTTTAGGGAGGTAAAATCAATTATGACATGTCTGAGGAACTAAGGATCCACGTAGACCACACCGGAGAGAATATGAAGAAGGCCATTTCTCACTTGGAAGCCGAACTGGTGAAGATCAGGGCAGGCAGGGCCAATCCGAACATGTTCGACGGGCTTGTTGTTGACTATTATGGCAGTCCAACACCACTCAATCAAGTAGCCAATATTTCGGTTGCAGATGCACGCACATTGACCCTTCAGCCTTGGGAAAAAAATATGCTGCAACCCATAGAACGTGCCATAATTTCCGCCAATCTGGGTGTGACCCCCCAGAATGACGGGATTATCATCCGTATATTTCTTCCCCCGCTCACCGAGGAACGTCGCAGGGAGATCGTGAAAAGGGTTCATAGTGAAGGTGAACATTCTAGAGTGGCTATTCGCAACATCCGACGTGACGGCATAGAACATATCAAAAAATTACAAAAGAACGGGTTGAGTGAGGACCTTGCCAAAGATGCTGAGAAAGAGATCCAGGAAATGACTGATTCTTATATCAATTTGGTTGAAAAACATCTTTCCTCGAAAGAAAAAGAGATCATGTCAGTCTGAACTGGGATCATTACTCATTTACCTCGGACATATTCCCTGAAATCATTCACTTCCTTTGTGCTAGTAGCACTCCCGCCAGGATCACCGAGAAGCAGGCCAATTGCTTCAATCCCATCTCCTCTCCCGCCAAGTATCCCCAGAACATGGCCACAAAAGGGATGACATAGGTGACCATCGAGGAAAAAAGCCCGCCTGCCTTCTTCAACAAGGCATAATAAAGAAGAGTTGCGACCGCAGTTCCCATGAAACCCAAGAAGATCGAAGCGAGTGTGGACAAGTACCAAGAAGAACCATTTCCCATGTTGGAGAAATATCCGGTGGATATGAGGATGAGGAAGGCCGGCAAAAGTAGAATGGTCAGTGCGATCGTGGAGATTTGCAGTGCGGTGTATTTTCTGAGATAATGACTGACCAGGTTCACATTGACTCCATACATTAAAGTTGCTAATATGACGAAACCTGCGTGACCGGAACTGTTGAGGTTGATTTTTTTGTTCCCTGTCCAGAATAACAGTAGTACACCTACGAAGCCTAGGATCACTCCCATCCATTTCAATAGGATAATCCGCTGGCGGAAGAAAGTAACACCGATAAGCAGGGTGAAAAGCGGGGTGAGTACATTCAGGATGCCCACCAGGCCACTGTCCAATCTGGTTTCCGCCATGCAGAATAGATAGGCTGGAAAGAAGGTGCCCAGGAGACCGGTCAGTATGATCAGGGGCAAACTCCTTCCTGAGACCGAAGAAAATACTTTTGGGGCCATTGGCAGGAAGGCGAAGCCGGCACTCACGATTCGTAGGGAGGCTACTTGAACCGCGGTCAGGCTTTTCATGCCCTCTTTCATCAGGATAAAGGAACTACCCCAGATCAAGGCCAGTAGGCTGAACAAAAACCATTCTGTCCTCCCCGGATCTTTATTTACCATAAAACAAATATCCTGAATTATATCTCTATCAAGTATTTGTGGACTTCCAATGGCCCTCAAAGAACCCTTGTCTGCCGGTCTGGAGCGATACTGTATAAAGATTAGCTTGAATATTTTGAAAGAGCCCGAGGATTCGATAAGTTTGGCCATTCAAAATTTTCATAACCCAAAAACTGTTTTATGGGATTTGTCAAAGAATTCAGGGAATTCGCCGTGAAGGGTAATGTTATGGATCTGGCTATCGGTGTGATCATCGGTGGTGCCTTCGGCAAGATCGTTGATGCCCTTGTCAAATCGGTAATCACCCCTATCATCAACATGTTCACAGGTGGAACCGGAGCTTTTGCCGACCTCAAACTGGGTCCTATTCTCATTGGTGAATTGATAACTGCGATCCTGGACTTTATCATCATCGCTTTTGTGCTCTTCCTGATGGTAAAAGCCATCAACTCCGTGAAGAAGAGGACGGTCCTGGAACCTCCCCCTCCGAGCAAGACCGAAATGTTGCTGGGCGAGATCAGGGATGCCTTGAAGAAATGATCCCTGACTTTAATAATTGCATTTTAGCGGATAATTTCCGTTAAAATGCTCATACTTCAATCCGGTTCTGGAGCATGAAATATATTTTATCTATAACGATCTCGTTGATCTGCCTGCAGGTTCATGCCCAACACCATGCTCCCAAACACCAGCACCAGCAGCAGATGATGATGATACAGCATAACATCAAAGGGGATACCTCTCATGCTGAAGGTTGGGCAAAAGGTATTCTGATAAATGTGGGGATAAGCCAGGGTAGTACCAGCAACTGGGTTGCTGGGGGTGAGAAATTCTCCTTTTCGTTGAGCAGCTATGTGAACCTGCACGCGAACCTGAAGGATGGCAGGCGAAAATGGTTCAACAGTCTGGATATGTATTATGGGGTCTTCCACACGACATCCGAGGGAACACGCAAGAACGATGACCGGTTTGATCTGTACTCCAAATACATCTGGGATTTCCATGAGCGATTCGGCGTTGCTGCCATTACGCGCTTCCGAACCGGACTGTTCCCCGGATATGATTATGGGAAATCCCCCAAGGAATTACTTTCTGGCTTCTTGGCTCCTGCTTACCTAACTGTGGCTCCGGGAATAGATGTGGAACCGACGGATTATTTCAGTATTTTCTTCACTCCGATAGCCGGTCGTTGGGTGATCATAGCAAACCATGCTGAACAACTGAGTGAGAAGTACAATTTGAATCCAGGTGAGACTGTCCGAACGGATATCGGGGCTTATATCTCCGCAAATTTCTCCAAGGAAGTGGCAAAAAAATTATTCTATAACAGTAGACTTGACCTGTATTCCAACTACCTCAATAATCCACAGAACATCGATATCAACTGGACGAATATGGTCGGTTTCAAATTCAATAAATTATTGACCTTCACCTACGGTTTTGACCTGATCTACGATGATGACATCCGACAGTTCGGACCTAATGGTACTTCTCCGGGTACCCAGATCAAATCCACACTGAATATAGGCCTGACCACCAAATTCTGATATTATTGCTGTCTGCCGATGTCCACATTTAGATAATCCTGTTATAGCAGCGGAAAGGTAATTCCATGGATAATCATTCACCGAACCTTCATGTGAATCTGATACATGGACACCTGAAGAATATTCCTTTGCCGGATTATCTTTGTGCTACATGTCAGATCTGAATTCAGCATGTTTTTCATGAGAAAATCTATGTAAATGAAGCATATAATCATCTTGGTTTTCATCTTCCTGAGTATTGACAATTTCGCACAGGATCAGGCCATCAAAGAGATCAAGAATATCGGCACGGCGGAAGTCAAGGACGATACTGCTCACAAGCAGGGATGGAAAAAGGGAGCTCTCATCAATATCGGACTGGCCCAAGGTAGTACCAGCAATTGGGCTGCTGGTGGCGAGAAATTCTCCCTTTCCCTGAACGGCTTCGTCGGTCTGTTCGCCAACTTGAAGCAAGGAAAGAACAAATGGTTCAACAACCTTGATCTTTACTATGGAGTATTGCGGTCCACTACCCAAGGCATGCGAAAGAATGATGACAGGATAGATTTTTTCTCCAAATACACCCACCAGATCAAACCCAAACTGGGATTTGGCGCTGTGGCGAGTTTTCGTACTCAGTTCACGGATGGATTCAATTATGAAGATGTGCCCAAAAGGCTCATTTCCGGGTTATTTGCCCCTGCTTATCTGACCTTGGCTCCGGGCTTTGATTGGACTCCAACGGAATATTTCAGCGTGTTCTTCACTCCGATCTCCGGCAGGTGGACAATCGTCTCCAATCATACTGCTCAGTTGGGTACCCGGTATGGGCTTGACCCAGGCAAGTCTCTCAGGACGGAATTGGGCGCTTATGTCTCCGCCAACTTCAAAAAAGAGATCTTCAAGAATGTGGTCTATAAATCAAGACTTGATCTGTATTCCAATTACCTGCACAATCCCCAGAATATTGACATTTACTGGACAAACCTCATAGGGTTGAAAGTCAACAAGTTCCTGACGGTAACCTACAGTCTGGATCTTATTTATGATGACGATGTCCGGCAATTCGGACCCCAAGGGACCTCGCCAGGCACGCAGTTGAAATCCATGTTGAATGTGGGGATAACGACAAGACTCTGATAGTTACGGAACACTTATTTTTGTTTGCATCCCTTTCCAGGTTGGAAAGTGAACAGAAAAAAGTCACCCGTGAATCAGTCATCTTATCAGATACATCTTCCTCAATTCGAGGGCCCTTTCGATCTCCTGCTTTTTTTCATTGAAAGGGATGAACTCGATATTTATAATATCCCCATAACGAAGATCATACAGGATTTCCTGGTTTTCATCAGAAGTTCGGAGGAGAGTAATATCGAGTTGAGCAGTGAATTCATCCTCTTCATCTCCACGCTCATGCGCATCAAGGCCAAGATGCTGCTCCCTAGAAAGGAAATTGATGAGCACGGTAACGAAATTGACCCTCGTCAGGAACTCATTGACAAGATCCTGGAGTACAAGAAATTCAAGGAGGCGTCCGCCAAGTTGGCTGAAATGGAGGTTACGCGTATGTTCATGGTGCGTAGGGGGAATCTTCAAAAAGATCTTGCCAGTGTTGGTGAGGAATCTTCAGAGGGCACTGAAATACAATCCATATCGCTCTACAAGCTTATGAAGGTATTTGAGCGAGTGATGCAGCGTATGTATGACCGAAACAACAGGCCCCAGCATGTGGTTTACCGGTACAACCACACCATGGAAGGTAGCCGTGAGTACATGATGAAGAAAGCGAAGGAGGAGAAGACCATTTCCTTTGAAAAAGTCTTTGACGTTTGCGAAGACAGGATCCATGCGATTTTCCTTTTCCTCACCATTCTTGAACTGGTCCAGCAGCAGTATCTGGGTATCATGATCGGAGGAGGTCGGAACAATTTCATCATAGAATACAATGAGGATCGGGTAGAGGACCAGCCAGTTGACTTCACCAAAAATTAACTATAGATTTTTGGTGTTGATCTTGGTGCTAAATACTTAACTTAAGTGTATGGATTCCACAATCTCCAGTTTGAAGATATTGGTGCCTGATCCAGCCCTGTATACGTCGGAGCCCACCATACAATCATACCTTTCTTTTGCCCCGTATTATCAATACCTGAAGAAGAGGATCAGTGATCCTGACGAACAGATCGCGGATTTTCTCCAGAATATCGTGGATAGGTTAGAGAAGAATCCCATGCTGCTTCAGCCCATCAAAAGATCGGACCTGCAAGTAGAACATACAAAGCTTTTCGAGTTGATCGCGGCAACGCTCTTCCCCTTTTCCAAACATAAGGACCTGCAGTATTACGCGCTTTCCTCTCCATTCCGCTACGAAATATTCTTCTATTCCAAGTCCTATTCATTCTATTTCAAACCTGATGATCATGGGTACGTTCAGTTTCCGCCGGAACGTCCATTCAAGGATATGGAAAAAGAGCATGAATTGATGGCTTATCGTTCCATCCTATCTCGATTCTATCAGGTGGAGATTCGTGGAGCTGACCACCGTACGAACAGGTATCTGGAGCGGACTACGGGACTTCAACGCTATAGTCGGCTGCAACTGGATGAGAGTTTCTTGGAAGTCAAACTGCTGGGAGACCTTCCGGAGATACCGGAAGGCGTCATCAATCGGGGTGCGGGCATCATCAATGATATGGATACACTGAAAAGTGTACTCCCGCTTACCTTATTCCGGTTTGAGGGATTCCTGGTCAGGCGCAGTCTTGTAGATGTAACTGTTGAGCAATGTATATCGGAGGTCAGGTACGCGGTCATGGACATGCGGATGGGAGGCACTACTGGTGGATATGAAAAGTTGAAAACAGCCGTTGAGACTCTTGCTGAGATCAATCCGGTAGAAGTGAGTCTGGTTCCATTCCTAAAAGTAAATGATAAGTATGTTTATTCTGAGCCTTATGCCGGGAAAAGCATGCTGTTGCGTGGTCTGGAAACAGATGCTGAGCGCACGATTGCATATTCAAGGATCGCTGCGATACTGAACGACCGTCATAAACCGGTTTTCTTGCACGGCAAGAAGCCAAAAGTGAAAGCAAGCGAAAATGATGAGTATCTAGAGATATTGAAGGGCCACTACAAGGGCTCATTCATCATCTCCCCACATTTCGATCATGAAGGACTTATAGGTATGGTGGAGATCCATGCCCCTGAAGCCGAAGAATTGGCACCAGAGATACTTGGGCGACTTGAACCCGTCTTCTCTTATTTTGAACTGGCTTTCAGAAACAATATCAGTCAGTTTAGGGATTCGGTCGATTCCCTGGTGAAAGAGGAGTTCACATCCCTTCAGGAAGTCGTGGAATGGAAATTCCGCGATGTAGCCTGGCAACACCTGAAAAATCAGGAGGTGGGGAATGACCTGGAAATGGGTGCTGTACAGTTCGATCACATTTATCCGCTTTATGGCGCAGTTGATGTGCGCAACTCTTCTGTCTTGCGCAATGAATGTACCCGAAGAGACTTGTCAGAGCATCTGCTCATGATCTTGGAGATGGTGGAAGAGATCGAACAGGATACCTCGCTTAATCTGAGTGATGAACTGAAAAGTATCAAAGAAAAAAATCTTGCATTTCTGGAGGACCTCAAGAAGGATTTCCGCAGTGAGGATGAAATCAGGTTGAATGAATATCTGGAACGTGAAGTGAGTTCACTTTTCAATCACCTTACCCATACCGCCGGGGAGGCTCAAGAACTCGGGTTAAGGTATCAGGAGTCTGTGAATCCGGAGAGTGGTCATCTTTATGCGAATCGGCGCATGTTCGACCAGAGCATAGGAATGGTGAATTCCGCCATCGAAGCACAACTTCTCCGTGAGCAGGAAAAGATCCAGAAAGTGTTCCCGCATTATTTCGAGAAGTTAAGGACGGATGGTATAGAGCATGACATTTATATTGGGCACACCATCACTCCAAAATTAGCCTTTGACTATAAACATCTGAAAAGTCTGAGGTTATGGCAACTGTCCAATATGGCAGAGACCGCACGCCTTACTTTTGCCATGCAGCCATCCACGCCCATGCCCTTGATGACCACTCAACTCATATTGATCTACGGAAATCCCATTGCGATCTGTTTTCGTACGGACGAGAAACGGTTTGATATGGATGGGGGTACCCATATTCGATACGAGATCATCAAGAAGAGGATCGACAAAGCTGTTGTTCGCGGTACCGGTGAACGGCTTACACAGCCAGGGAAAGTGGCGGTCGTTTTCAGTAAGGCACGGGATATAGCTGAATATGAGGAGTACATACATAACCTCATCGGAAAAGGGGTGCTGGAAGATGAGGTGGAGCGGATCGAACTGGCGGATATGCAGGGAGTGAGCGGACTCAAAGCCCTCCGGGTAACCGTGAAAGAGGCACGTTGATTTTATTTACCCGTCCAAGGTACGTGGATTATGTTTGGCGTTCCCGATCTCGCTTCATTGGACACGTAAAGGTCACCGTTAGGTGCGAAACACATGCCCTCGGGCTGTTTGAACCACTCCTTGTCCAGCGGATAGACTTTCTTCCATTTCCCTGTATTGTCGGCTACGATAAGTAGACGGTTCACGGAGGCCATGATATACCATTCACCGGTGATCGGGTGGATGGCCGCTGCAGCGGGTTTGATGATACTCACGCTATCTTCAATGGGTAACATGGATCGGTCAGGTATCATGGCCATTACTGGCTTATCGTCATAGGTTGAGGTCTTCGGGTCGAATGCGTAAATCGAGATCCTTTTGCCCGAATCGGATTCACACTGCTTACAGATCAAATAAGCTTTTTGGACAGATGCATTATAGAAAATGGTTTCGAAATTATTGAAGCCAGGAAGATGGAGCTTGAAAACCTCCGCTTTCACACTGTCTGTAAAGGCGCCGTTGACTTTGAAGATATTCCCATTGCTGCGCATCACGTACCAGTAGTTCCCGATCCGGATAAGATCCTCAAAGTCGCCAGCCTCCTTGAAAGTTGTATGTATGAGGATCTTGCCGGTTTGGGGATCCAATGCAAACAACTTTCCTTCTTCATCATTTTCAGCAATGATGCGCGGCCCAGCCGTATCATAGAATATACCGGAGATCTCCTCCAGATCCTCACTGAGTTTTATTTTCTGTATTCGGGAAATATCATAACCTTGAGGGAGTACGGGCAAGGTGTTTTTCTTTTCCTTCTGGGAGCAACCCGTCAAGCAGACCAGGGAAAGCAGAATGGAAAGTGGTATGCGCATGGATAAATTTATCAAATTTTAATTGTAATTTGACCAAAAAGGCTCTTTATCATGGATTTCGTCCAATTGACCGAAAAGGCTGAGTTGACCGTCACGGGTCTTTACAAATCACTCACACGCCCCATTCTGTTGTATCATAATATCGATCATGTCCGGGATGTGGTCTCTGCTTGTAGAATCATCTGTGATGCCACTGGAACCTCACTCGAGGATCGAACCGCCGTAACGGTAGCCGCTTGGTGGCATGATGTCGGATATCTTTTCGGAGGGCCCAAAGATCATGAATCCAGAAGCGCGGAAAAAGCAGCTGAATTCCTTCAGTCAGTCGGTATGCACGAAGCATTCATATTGAATGTTCGGGGTTGCATCATGGCTACCAAAATGCCTCAGGACCCCAAGAATGATCTCGAGCGCATCATTTGTGATGCAGATCTCTATCATCTGGGTACGGCTAATTTCAGGACGTATACGAAACTGATCCGGAAAGAGGCTGAGTTATATGGAGAAAGGCCGATCAGTGCTACGGAATGGAGGGCGTCCACTATTTCGTTACTTAGAAATCATCATTACCATACGGAATATGCACGTATGGCACTGGATGCCGGACAGGCAGAGAATCTGGGCGGACTCCTGGAAAAGAAGGAGCAGCAGGAAAAAAAGGAAATCCAGAAAGAGGAGAAGAAAAAGCAGAAGGAAGAGAAGAAACTGCAGAAACAGGCTGCCAATGTTCTCAAATTGGAGGTTGATGGGGCCAGCGGTGATCAAACAGAAACAATATCTGAAGGAAAAAAAGAGAAAAAAAAGGACAAAGCGAAGGATAAAGACAAGGATAAAGAGAAGGACAAAGAGAAAGCGGAGAAGCTGGATAAGCCCTCACGTGGAATTGAAACCATGTTCCGACTTACTTCTAGCAACCATATCCGAATGAGTGAGATGGCTGATAGCAAGGCGCATATCATGATTTCAGTTAACTCGATCATCATCTCTGTTGTACTTTCTATGTTGGTGCGCAAAATCGAGGATTATCCGCATTTGATCATTCCTACCATCATACTTTTGGGCGTCAATGTGGTTGCGATCATATTTAGTGTTCTGGCCACCAGGCCCAATATATCAAAGGGTACTTTCACCAAAGAAGATGTGCTCCATAAGAAGGTCAATCTACTATTCTTTGGCAATTTCCACGGCATGGGCCTAGGGGATTATGAATCAGGGGTGAAATCCATGATGGTGGATAATGATTATCTCTATTCCAGCATGATCAGGGATATTTATTTCCTTGGTGTGGTTTTGGGGAAAAAGTACAAGTTGCTCCGTATCTCATACACGATCTTCATGTATGGCATCATTGCTGCGGTGCTTGCTTTTGCCGTATCCGTCTATTTCTCGAAGGGCTGACCCCTTGCAAGGCATTGCAATTGGTTGTCGAGTTTATGGAAAGGGGCAAACAACTTTGCACCTAATAGATACAGCTCATGATCACGTGTAATCGTTTCTCGATTCATGATGCACAGCTCGATGATCCAAGCAATCAGGCGAAGAACTTTCCCAGGAATTGACATTTCATACACTCACTCTGAGTAATCCGGATTTAATCCACCAGCATGCCGTGGATGCCTTTGCTGCTCAAGAGGCTGATGAGCGAACCCAGCCTATTTAATTGGTCTTTGCTCTGGCAGGGCTTCACCTTGCTGTTGATAGAAATTGGACCGAACGAGAGGTGCAGGATTTTGATTTGAAAATGGCCAGGCATAAAAGGCGATGGCCAAAGACCCAACTACCTGTAGACAGAGGCTTAATCCGCATCGAAGAGGTGCTCAGGGCAAAAGGGTTACATGAGAAAAAAGATCTCAGATTGATGCAAAGCAGTATGGGCGGCTTATGAGCAGACTCGTGATCAGATAATCAGCTTGGTGTCCGAGATTGACAGGTTGGATTGAAGCCGCCTGCACCCACCCTCCAAGAGTCCACCCTTGGAGGGTCCCTAGTGAAGGATAGTCTTATATAGCCACCCTCCAAGGGTGGACTCTTGGAGGGTGGCGGGAGAAAAGTAATTCTCATTATATTTAAAGCATGATCAGGTCCATTTTACTTGGCATATTAAACCTTCTCCTTTTTTCAAAGATCCTTACTGCCCAGTCGATGCCGATCTATGACATCGTGTTAGCTGGTGGCAGGGTCATAGACCCGGATTCAAAACTGGATGCCATTCGTCATGTCGGCATAAACAATGGACGGATAGAAATGATCAGCATAACGCCTTTGCAAGGAAAAGAAGTGGTGGATGTATCGGGACTTGTTGTTTCTCCCGGATTCATCGATATGCATATCCATGGACGCACGAATACGGAACAGGAATATCAGGTTCATGACGGAGTCACCACAGGGCTCGAACTGGAATGGGGTGTTGAATACCCTTCAAAATGGTATGCCTTCCGACAAGGGAAAGCGCTCATCAATTACGGTGCCAGCGTGAATTGGGGATTCGATCGATTCCGTGCACTTACTCGATTTAATGGGAAACTGGACAGCATTTCGATGCTGGCCGTACGTGGTGAAATGCAGCTGGAGAACCTGTTCAATTTCATTAGGCCAAGTTATTCCGTGAGTTTGAACCAGGAGGAAACCGCGAAGGCGATTAACTTCATGCGCGAGGACCTCACAGAAGGTGCTGTGGGTATTGGTTTACCTATAGGATACATTCCCGCCGCGAGTGCCGATGAGTTGTATCAGGTGTATAAGCTTTCCGGGGAAACTGGAGCTACCATTTTCACCCATGTCCGGGATATGGGCATGCTTTCGATTCAGGAGGCCATAGCCGATGCCGCACTTACAGGTGCTCCATTGCATATCGTCCATATCAATAGTATGAGTCTTTCCCAGATAGGATTGGCTATTACCATGGTTCAGGATGCACAACGCAAGGGGTTCGATATCACAACTGAAATGTACCCCTATACTGCAGCTTCAACACTTTTACAAAGTGCCATTTTCAACGAGGGGTGGAGGGAAAAATTGGGAATGGATTACAGCGATCTGCAATGGGTGGCTACCGGGGAGCGTCTGACAAAGAATACTTTTGATAAATACCGCGCAAAAGGGGGCACAGTGATCATGCACATGATGAAGCCGGAATGGATTCGTGCCGGAATAGCTACAAAAGGTACGATTATCGCATCGGACGGCATGCCCAATGCTCCCAAGGCCCATCCCCGGACTGCCGGTACCTTCACCCGTGTCCTGGGTAAATATGTTCGGGAAGAGAAAGCACTCACATTGGATGATGCCATCGCAAAAATGACTATCCTGCCTGCTAAAAGGTTGGAAGGTATATCACCCATGATGCATTACAAAGGACGGATCCAGATCGGTGCAGATGCTGACATGACCATATTTGACCTTGCGACAGTGATGGATAGATCCACGTTCGAAGAAGGACTTAAATTCTCTGAAGGGATCATTCATGTTCTCGTGAATGGCAAATTCGTGATCCGAAAGGGCGTGACAGTACCCAATGTTTTCCCTGGTCAGCCGATTTATGGCAAATACAAGAGGAACTGATTTTCTGACCGGGGCCACGGACCTGCTCTTTCAATCTAGTATCGACCAATTCTTTAATTTCACCAACATGCTCTATATAAATCGACATCGATCATGAAAAAAAACAAGGTCATCTTCTGGATCAGCACCACACTTATATTCCTGTTCGAAGGACTGATTCCTGCACTTACCTCTCGAACAGAAATGGCGAAGGAGGGAGTACGTCATTTGGGATATCCTGATTATATGAGCATATGGCTGACTGTATTCAAGGTCGCCGGTGCGTTGGTTCTTATCTTTCCGCAGGTGCCGGCACGTGTCAAGGAATGGGCATATGCTTGTTTCGCTGTTGAATTTCTTTTTGCATTTCTCAGTCACCTTTCAGTTGACGGCCCTGCGGGTCAAACATTTTTTCCATTAATGGTCCTTGGAGTATTGATCATATCCTATTTCTATTTTCACCAGATCAATAGGTTCGTGGTCATCACGAAAGAGTGATCAACATCAAAAGCTTGCATGGCTGCTAAATTGCGCTGTCCTTGATTTCATATCTTTAATACATGCCTCATTCATACTCAAAATCTTGACTCATGGCCATGTCTTCAACCATCGCCAAAGACATTGATGATTTCATTTCGCGCTATCCGGTGGATATACAGAAATTACTCAGGCAAATGCGCGATACGATCCACAAGGTCTCGCCGGATCTCGAGGAAGCCATCGCTTACGGTATACCCACCTTCCGATTGAACAAGAAGAATGTGGTGCATTTCAGCGGATATGACCACCATATTGGATTTTATCCCGGAGCTGCTGGCATAGAAAAATTTCTGAAGGAATTGAAATCATACAAGACATCAAAGGGGGCGGTTCAATTTCCAACGGACAAACCCCTTCCTCTGGAACTGGTGACACGGATCGCTCAGTACAGGGTTTTGGAAGAACGTAAAAGGACCTTACTGAAGGCGCTGCCATTGAAAAAGTCAGGTAATACCTCTGATGCCCATGGTAAGGTATCCAAAAAGAGTCATCTGAAAAGTATTCGGAACAAGGCAAAATAATCCAGGTCCTCTGGATCAAGTGTGGAACAAAAGTCGAGTATCTTATGCCGGAACTTTATTTTACAGACAGGACATATACGATGCGGGATCTGGTGGAGGGTAAACTTCCGGAGGGAGAATATGATGGATGTGTATTTGAGCAGCTGGTCATTCCTGGCGCAGATCTTTCGAGATATCATTTCCTGGATTGCTCATTCATCGGATGCAATCTGGGCAATGTCAGGCTCCGGAATACATCGCTCAAGAATGTCCTTTTCAAGGATTGCAAGTTGACTGGGATGCCGTTCCGGGATTGTCATCCATTTCTGTTCAAGATCAAGCTCGAACAGTGCAAAGTTGATCTGGCATCATTCCATGGACTTCCCATGAAAGAAACTTTTTTCCATGATTGTGATCTGCATGAAGCCGATTTTTCAGGGGCGGACCTGACTGGTTCCACTTTCAACCGCTGCGACCTTTCTTTGGCACAATTCGAGGAAACAAATTTGGAGAAATGCGATCTGCGTACCGCCCTGAATTTCATCATTGATCCGGAAAAGAACAGGATCAGGAAATGCTTTTTTTCTCTCTCGGGATTGACCGGTTTATTGGGGAAGTACGATCTGCGTATAGAGCCCTGATCGATAGAAAATGGATCGCTTCTTTTCCGATTGTTGAATGACTAAAGTTCTGTGCAATCAACCGGCTATAGAATTCACCGTAACGACGTTCCGCATCATTTCTCTTGCAGTATCAGCGATGGCCCGGGCATCATAATGGCATTCCTGATGCAGGTCTTTGGGGCTTCCGTGTTCAACTATACGATCTGGTATGCCGAGGATGCGTACATCTGCTTTATAGCCGTGTGCCGACATGAATTCAAGGATGGAGCTTCCGAATCCGCCCACAACGGTACCGTCCTCTACCGTGATGAATTTCTTGTATTTGCTGAAGGCTTCATGGAGCAGATCTTGATCGATGGGCTTCACGAATCGAAGATCATAGTGGCCGGGATGAATGCCTTCTGCCCTCAGGTCACGTATGGCGGATACAGCAAAATTACCGGGATGGCCGAAGCTGAGTATGGCGATATCTTGACCGTCGCGGAGTTTACGTCCCTTCCCGATCTTCATCTCTTCAAATGGTGTTCGCCATTCTGGCATCATCCCTTCACCACGAGGGTAGCGGATCACAAATGGGGACGTATTGGATGCCAATTGGGATGTGTACATGAGATTTCGGAGCTCTTGCTCGTTCATCGGTGCTGAAACGATCAAGTTCGGAATGCACCGCATGTAGGCAATATCATAGCACCCATGGTGAGTGGGACCATCCTCTCCGACCAGACCTGCCCTGTCGAGACAGAATGTGACAGGTAGATTCTGGATGGCAACGTCATGTACGACCTGATCATAGGCCCTTTGCATGAATGAGGAATAGATATTACAAAAGACTCGCATGCCTTGTGTGGCGAGTCCAGCACTAAGGGTTACGGCATGTTGTTCACAAATACCCACATCAATACCTCTTTCCGGGAATCGTTCCATCATGAATTTCATGGATGATCCGGATGGCATCGCAGGGGTGATACCAAAAATACGGTCATTCTTCTCTGCAAGTTCAACCAGAGTATGACCGAAAACGTCCTGGTATTTTGGAGGTTGGGGTGTGTCAAAAGCTTTTTTTCTGATCTCGCCGGTCACTTTGTCGAACAGACCAGGCGCATGCCACTTGGTCTGGTCCTTTTCCGCAAGTGCGTATCCTTTGCCTTTTACGGTAATGATGTGCAGTAATTTGGGACCAGGGATGTCTCTAAGATCCTGCAAGGTATCCACCAACTTGGTGATGTTGTGACCATCTATAGGCCCGAAATAACGAAGTTTCATCGCTTCGAACAGATTGCTGCTCTTGTTGATGAAGCCTTTGATACTGTGTTCCAGCTTGGAAGCCATATCGCGACTGAACGTTTTACCTACGGGCAGTTTACCCAATGCATTCCAGATCTCATCCTTCAATTTGTTATAGGTATGGGAAGTGGTGATGTCCGTCAGGTATTCTTTGAGCGCACCTACATTGGGGTCGATGCTCATGCAGTTGTCGTTCAGGATGATGAGCAGGTCTGCATCAGCGACACCGGCATGGTTCATGGCTTCAAATGCCATACCGGCGGTCATGGCACCATCACCGATGACTGCGATGGATTTCCTGTTCTCTTTATTGTATTTGGCTGCGATCGCCATCCCTAAGGCTGCAGAAATAGAGGTGGAGGAATGTCCAACCCCAAAAGTATCATATTCACTTTCGCTGCGTTTGGGAAATCCACTCAGACCCCTGTATTTCCTGTTCGTGTGGAAATCGTCGCGTCGGCCGGTCAGTATCTTGTGTCCATAGGCCTGATGCCCCACGTCCCAGACTAATTGGTCGTATGGAGTATTGAAGACATAATGAAGGGCGACACTCAATTCAACTACGCCAAGGCTGGCTGCGAAATGCCCTCCATGCACACTGACCACATCGATGATGTATTGGCGTAACTCGTCACAGGCCTCATGAAGTTGATCTCTGCTTATTTTGCGAAGATCTTCCGGGGAGTTGATCTTGCTCAGTAATGGTCCTGCGGGATGTTCCATATTCAATGGCGCTGTAAATGAATGTACGAAAATAGCATAAAACCACTGAAAATCCGGTTTCATGGATACAACAGGTGATCATTCAAAATGTTTTAAAGGGCTATTCTTTGATGACGCGTGTTTCAGTGCGGATGCCTGAAACGAGGTTTTGAATGCAGATGTAGTACATGCCAGGCTTCAAGTCGCTCATCGATAAAAGTAGTTGATTCTGGCCTGGATGAGCATTCAGGTTGAGGTTCTTGACCTCGCTACCTGAGGAATTAGTGACCTTGAGTATGGCCTTTTCTGTCGTGAGCCCCTGGAATTCCACGTGAAGATCGTTGCTAACAGGGTTTGGATAGGCGAGCATTCCTTGTCGCATCAAAGATGGTCCATCAGGTAGACTGACAACTTCGGATTTTTCACCTTGACCGTTTTTGTCAACAAGCACAAGTTTGAAAAAACGATAACGAACAGCGTCACCCATATAATAAATGGATTGAAGGTCGTTCCGCCTCAAAAATGTGATGGAATCTACCTGTTCAAAATGCTTACCGTCCTTGCCACCATAAAGAATAATATGATCCAGTTGGTCTGCACCTGAAATTGATGCAGTGATCCGATAACCGTTTCCGGACCGAATGGCTTTCAATCCCTGGTAATGAAATGCCAGAAGATTGCAAGGGCCTATATAAAAGTGATGTTTTGTGTGTTGCATCCTTGAACGGGCTGTAGATTGATCACATACTTGCCCACAGGCAGATTACTAAGATTGATTGTAGGGGCACTAGAGTCGATACCGGTGGTGTATGTATCAGCAGCCGTGAACATGCCATCTTTGTTAGCGTCAAATCCAAGGATATAGTCGATCGGGAAATAAGTGGCGGCGGGACTTGTATTCAATGTGATGATGGCTGATCCGGTTTCGCAACCCGGATCCAGAAGGGTGACCGTTGAGTAACTCAAGTCATAAGTGTCACCGGGGGTATTATTGGTACTGCCAGCACTCTGCTGAGTATCTTTAAGCCATCCGCAGGAACCATCTATTCTCCGAGCGAAAGAATTTCCTCGGCCTGCAGACTCACCGATCACCTCATAGCTTATTGTCATGAGATCAAGGTTGAATGTAAGCGGTGCGAATCCGGCGCTATTGGAGGTAGTTATAAAACTGGAAGATTCTTGTGGTAGTTTTCTGACAACCGCATCAACTACTTTCAGGGTTGGGCTAAGGAGGACCACCTGTTCCTGTGCGGAACCACCATCCGTGAACCAACCCGGATCTGCGGTTGGTATGGTACCGCTGGTACAATTGCAGGTGTTCCAGTTCAAGTTGACCGTGACGTTGGCATTCGTCCAGTTCCCGCAAGTACCTGTCAGCACATTGACGCCTGAAATGACATAAAATTGGTTAGGCTGAATGATGGTATTGTATGGGATTGTGACTGCATAGTCACCATCCGTGAGAATATATCCTCCGACATTCATGGGACCGGGACCCATGTTCAATAATTCAACGTATTCGCTGCCTGCTCCGCAGGAATTAGCTGGCCATGGCATGAACTCATTGATAATCACACGTCCTTGTGAAACTGCTTTCGACATGCTCAACTGGATCACGACCGCTGTCAGTAGTATGATTATGAATGTTTTGTGTAAAATTTTGGTTTTCATGGATATACTTGGCGCAACGAGCTTGAAGCCGGCTCAATTTGTATAAAACGGGTAAATGGGTATTAAAGTACACTGGCCGGTCTGAATTTGGTGTATATTCTGGGTCGCAATCCACCCCTTGGTCCGGTCTTATGACCATTGGTACCAATGCCTGTTAATCACCGCGTGTGTTTGCTTAGTTTTACTCCAATTTGGTGAATAGAATGCCCGGATTCCTAAATAAGATCCCCAAATACTGGATTTTCCAGGCTGCTGGCTGGGGAATGTTCATTTTCATCAATATCTTCTTTGCCGTGACTTTCGAACGGTTCAATCTTTCGATCATTGGAAGGTTGACCATTTTTGTAGGCATAGGTTTGCTTTTTTCACACTTCATGAGGGAGGTCATTCGTCGCAGCAATATCCTTCAGCGTTCCCTGAATTATCAGATCATTGGATTCATCTTAGTAACAGTTCTATTTGCGATCATAGTAGGTGTCTTTGACAGTTTTCTGACCAAGGTTTTTCAGGTCAGGAATACACAGGAGAAAGGTTTGAGTGAGTCGGAGGTCATCATAGCCAATGCTTTCTACGCTTTCGTGTATTTTTTCATGTGGAACTGTATCTACTTCATTTATCATTATATAGATAAGTCGAGGAAACAACAATTGGACACCCTCAAGTTGCAGGCATTGGTTAAGGAACTGGAGTTGAAGACCATCAAAGCGCACATTAACCCACATTTTATCTTCAACGCATTGAACAGCATCAGGGCGCTTATTGACGAAAATCCTTCTCGTGCTCGGAATGCCATCACCGAACTCAGTAATATCCTACGCAGCAGTATGCAGGCCGAGAATCTGGAAACGGTCACGCTCGGAAAAGAACTGGATATCGTCCGCGATTATCTTGCCTTGGAGCATATTCGCTTCGAGAACAGGCTACGGGTTGAATATGATATTGATGAGGAAACGCTGGACCAGCCTGTGCCCCCGATGATGTTGCAGACTTTGGTGGAAAATGCCATAAAGCATGGTATCAGCAAGAACGTCCAGGGTGGCGTGGTAAAGATCATCTCAGATTTCAAGGGAACTAATCACGAACTGATCGTGCGTAACACGGGTAAACTGAATGGTGAGATGAGAAAGGAAGGCTTCGGTCTTCATAGTACCGCAAACAGACTTGGTCTACTTTATGGGCAAGAAGCCACCTTCGAGATCCATGATACAACAGAAAACATGGTGGAAGCGCGAGTGACCATGCCCGTCCACCACTGACCTATCAAAAGACAAAACCATGGTTAAAAAAGTGATCATTATCGATGACGAAAGACTGGCCCGGAACGAACTTAGGAAATTGCTGGTGGAGTATCCTGAGATCGAAGTGGTGGCAGAAGCAGCGAATGCAGATGAGGGAATAGAGAAGATACAGGAATTTCATCCCGACCTGATTTTTCTGGACATTCAGATGCCGGGAAAGACCGGTTTCGATATGCTCGGTGAACTCGACCATGCACCCGAAGTGATCTTCACTACTGCTTATGACGAGTATGCCCTGAAGGCTTTTGAAGTGAATGCTCTGGATTATCTACTCAAGCCCATAGAGCCCAAACGTCTTGCTGATGCGATCCAAAAAATGGAACTATCAGAAGACGGGCAGGATGACCTCGTCCAGGAAGGTCAAAATTTGAATCGCGGGTCATTGGGCGAGAATGATCAGGTTTTCGTGAAGGACGGTGAGCGATGCTGGTTCGTCAAGCTTTCCGATATCCGATTGTTCGAATCCGTAGGAAATTATGCAAAGGTGTTTTTCGGTCAGAATAAACCACTCATACTTAAATCACTCAACGCTCTTGAGGAGAGATTGGATTCCCGCCTTTTTTTCCGGGCTAATCGTAAACATATCGTCAACCTCCGGATGATCGATAAAGTGGAACCCTACTTCAACGGAGGGTTGCTACTTGAGTTGAAGGGAGGTGAGAAGGTAGAGGTCAGTCGAAGGCAGGCGGTCCGGTTCAAGGAGATGATGAGCCTTTAAAATGCCGAATTGCGGATTAGTAGAGTGGTGGCCTGATGCTGGATGACCTCAGAACTTCTTCAATACTTTCGCCATCTCCCTTCTGATCTCTTCATTACATAGATTTCCGATACTGCCTTCGTGGGTATGGTTCAGCGGTTTGGAAGAGTCGAAACTGAAACTGTCTGCTGCAATTCGGCTGCCTATCTCCCTGTAAGCTTCACGGAAAGGGATGCCTTTATTGACCAGTTCGTTGACGGCTTCCACGCTGAATATATATTTGTATTTGTCCGCTTGCAGGATATTCTGCTTCACGGACATGGCTGATAGCATGACCTGCATGAGTTGAAGGCATGCCATCAGATCGCTGATAGCAGGGAATAGCACTTCCTTCGTGAGTTGCATCTCACGATGGTAACCCGAAGGGAGGTTGGTGGAAAGCAGGGCGAGTTCATTCGGAGTGGACTGTATCCGGTTGCACTTACCGCGGATAAGTTCGAAAACGTCCGGGTTCTTCTTATGTGGCATGATGCTGCTCCCGGTGGTGAGTTCATCAGGGAAGCCGATGAATCCGTGGTCCTGATTCAGATACAGACAGCAATCCATGGAGAGTCGTGCCAACGTTGAGGCAATGCTCGCCATGGCCATGGCTACCAGTTTCTCCGTCTTGCCTCTGCTCATTTGGGCATATGCGGAATTCCAGTTGAGCGTTGCAAAGGAAAGTAGTTCCGTGGTCCTTTGGCGGTTGAGCGGAAAAGAAGAGCCATACCCTGCACCACTGCCTAATGGATTCTTGTTGGTAACGGAATGGGCGGCGGCCAGCATCTCCAGATCGTCCACAAGACTCTCCGCATAGGCGCCCAGCCAAAGTCCGATGGAGGATGGCATGCCTACTTGGAGATGTGTATATCCTGGCAGCAGTTGGTCTTTGTGCTTTTCGCTGAGTTCAAGCAATAGGGAGAAAAGACGGTTCACTTCTTCCTTGATGCCCGTGATCGCATCACGCAGAAAAAGTTTGATATCCGTCGCCACCTGATCGTTTCGGCTTCTGCCGCTATGAATCTTTTTACCCGCCTCACCGATCGCATCGGTGAGCATTAACTCCACCTGTGAATGCACATCTTCCACACCTTCGTCGATGCGAAAGGTCCCTGCTTGGATCTCCTTGGCGATCTGTTCGAGACCTTGGACCGCAAGAACCGATTCCTCTTGACTCATCAACCCGTTCTCCCCGAGCATACGAACATGAGCCATGGATCCAATTACGTCGTATGGAGCGAGCAAAAGATCGAATTCCTGGTCACGTCCGATGGTGAATCTTTCTATGACCTCGGAGAGGGATGAATTTTCTTTTTGCCAGAGTTTCATGTTGTTTTTTTGGGAGGCCTATTGGACGATTTTCTCCAGTAAGGTAATGTAATCAGAGATTCCGGCCCTGACCTCATCAAGTGAAATGAATTCATCAGCGGTATGGCTCCTGGCGGAATCACCAGGGCCCATTTTGAGCGCAGGAAAATCCATCAATGCCTTATCTGATGTAGTGGGAGAGCCGTAGTAAGTTTTTCCCATCGAGATTCCTGATTGCACGAGCGGATGGTTGAGTGCCATGGAAGTCGATTTCAGACGGGTACTCCTTGGTTCAATCTCACTCTTGATCTCTGACCTTAAAATGTTCAGAATATCTTCAAAGGTGTATAGTTCATTCACCCGGGCATCGACTACAAAACGACAGATGGACGGTACCACATTATGTGCCTTGTTCTCTGTTTCGATGACAGTCACACTCAATTTTACCGGACCCAGCAATTTGGAAACATTTGGGAATGCTAATTCCTGAATTCTTCGGATGTCCTGCAATGCCTTTTCGATCGCGTTTTCACCTTCATTGCGCGCGGCATGCCCCGATCGGCCTTTGGCCTTGCAATCCAGCACCATGAGGCCTCTTTCCGCAACTGCCATCTGCATTTGTGTGGGTTCGCCCACAATGGCGGAATCGATTTTTTTTCCTTCGAAACGATCCATGAAAGAAGCCTGGGACAAAAGGGTTTCCACACCGTTCGGTCCGGATATTTCCTCCTCACAAGTTGCGGCGAGCACGATATTATAATTCAGACCTTGCTTTTCATAGAAATGGACGAACGTCGCGATCAAAGCAACCAAGGGCCCTCCGGCATCGTTGCTCCCCAAGCCGTATAGTAGACCATCTTTTTCTATCGGTGTGAACGGGTCAAGGGTATAACCTCTTGCCGGCTTTACCGTATCATGATGAGAGTTGAGCAGGATACTGGGCTTTGCAGGATCGAAATGTTTGTTGTAAGCAAACACATTGTTTCCCGTACGGGAATGCTCAATGTGGTGCAGCCCGAGGAACCTGCAGATGACGCCAGCACTCTGATCCTCCTCACGACTGAAAGATGGCGTTGCGATCAGTTCTTTCAGCAAGGATATTGCATCATTATATAGTTCTTCGTGCTTGCTCATGCTTGAAGTTGAATGTCTGTGTTACCGATCATGACATAATCGTCGAGAATGGCGAGCAAGGGTTGTGCGGTTAATTCTTCTCGGGTATGGGTGGTGGCCATGCCGATGACGGGCATGCCCGCAGCAAGGGCTGCACTAATGCCGACATGACTGTCTTCAAACACCAGACATTCCCCGGTTTTGAGTCCAAGCTTTTTTGCAGATACGAGGAAAACCTCGGGGTCAGGTTTGCCTTTTTTAACTTCCTCGCTGCCAGTGAGTACATCAAAATGACCGGTGATGCCCAACTCCTCTAAAGTGAAATCGATATTACCCTTGTCTGCTGCGGTGGCCAATGCCAAGCGAAGTCCTGCTGAATGAGCGGTTTCCAGAAATTCCTTGAGTCCCGGTAGTGGCTCCACATGTGGTCGGTAAAGTTCACGATACATGGCCTCTTTCTCGTTACCCAATCGGATGATCTCCGCCTCGTCGGTGAGGCCATCGAAGAAACGGGGTACGATCTCCGTGATTGTTCCGGCATTCTTTTCCCAGAATTCCTCTTCACTCACATTGATGCCATGTTTCTCCAGAAATGCCAACCAAGCCTGCTGGTGGAAATGCATATTGTGGACCAATGTGCCGTCCATGTCGAATATCAGGCCTTTGATCCCACCATCTTTAAGTTGCTGTATGGCTTTTTCCATATTCATTTGTTCAGATTAATCGTGGTCCCTTTCTTACCGGCCAATAGTTGGTATAGATCCTCACCTTTACCGATGATGACCCGTTCCACGCCAGACGCAAGTGCTCGAAATGCATTGTCCAGTTTTGGGATCATTCCGGCGAATATCCTGCCCTCTTCCTTAAGTTGTGCATATGAAGACGGAGTGATCAAGGGGATGACCGAAAGTTCATCTTCGATATCGATCAATACTCCATTCTTTTCGAAGGAGTAGGTAAGTATGGTCAGGTATCTTTCACTAAGGCTACTTGCCAGTTCCTGAGCGATCGTGTCCGCATTGGTATTCAGTAGTTGCCCTTTCCCATCGTGGGTGATGGGGGCGACTACGAGCGCAAGGCCCTGTTCCAGCCAATTCGAGATCAGGTCAGCATTGACGGCATCAACATCTCCGACAAAACCATAATCGATCTCACCCTTTATCCGGCGATGTGAACGGATGGCATCACCATCTGCACCACTGATGCCTATCGATGGGCAGTCATTGGCCTGGAGGTAGGCTATGATGGACTTGTTGATGTATCCTGCATAAACCATCGTCACGATCCGGAGGGTTTCTTCATCCGTGATCCTGCGTCCATCCACCATTTGTTGCGGTATATTCAACTGATCCGCCATCCTAGTTGCCAATTTGCCACCACCATGAACCAGTATCTTCCTGCCGGGCAGTGCAGCGAAATCAGCGAGGAAGGCGGATAGCTTCCTTTCGTCATCTATGATGTTGCCGCCGACTTTGATGATATATAATGTTTCTTTCATGGGCTTCATTTCGATGCGTTGTCCTTCAACAGGGATGCTAGAACGGATTGTGCTGCCCAAACTCTGTTTGAAGCTTGTTGCGTGACGATGCTATTGGGGCCATCCAGAACCTCATCACTGAGTTCTATATTTCTGCGAACGGGAAGGCAGTGCATCACGCGTGCCTGTCGAGTAAACTGGAGCTTTTTATTGCTGAGCATCCATCCGGGATCATTGGTATAGATCTTTCCATAATCCTGGTAGGTACTCCAATTTTTCACATATACGAAGTCTGCACCTTTCAACGCTTCGTCCTGATCATGCAGGATGGTAGCTCCCTGCGTGAACCTATCATCAAGCTCATAGTCTTCTGGATGTGTGATCACGAAATCCGCCTGTCCCCACGCGTTCACCCATTGAGAAAAACTATTGGCTACGCATTGGGGCAGTGGCTTGACATGAGGGGCCCAGGTGAGTACGACCCGTGGCCTGACGATACCTTGCGATTGCATGGACTCTGTCATGGTGATGATGTCCGCGAGGCTTTGCAGGGGGTGAAGGGTTGCGCTTTCCAGACTCAGTACCGGGATTCCCGCGTATTTGATGAATTGATTCATATAAAGTTCGCTGTAGTCATCTTCCCTGTTCTTCAGTGAAGGGAATGTACGTATGGCGAGGATGTCGAAGTAGCGACCCAGGACCGGTGCGGCATCGCGTACGTGTTCAACCGTGTTTCCACTCATGATGGCTTCATCTTCGAATTCAAGGGCCCAGCCTTCCTGACCCACATTGAACACAATGGCCTCCATGCCCAAATGCTGTGCAGCGATCTGTGTGCTCAATCGGGTACGCATGCTCGGATTGAGGAAGAGGCATCCTATGCGTTTGTGCCTTCCAAGATCCTGATCGGAAAAGGGATTTTTCTTGTAGAATAGCGCTTGATCGACGAGCGACGGAATGTCTTGTACATCAGAGACGGAGATGAAGTTTCTCATATCAGTTGACGGTGTTTCTATGTTGTTCAAGAAGTTGGATCTCTTCTTTCAGGGCATCCAGGAAATTTTGTGCATCATGTTTCATGAGTGCAAGCGAAGGGAGGAGACGGATCACATTCGGCTTGGCCTCTCCGGTGAAGATCCTGCGTTTCCAAAGCAGATTCTTCCTGAGATCCTTCATGGTATCCGGAACATCGAAGCCAATCATCAGTCCTCGGCCCCGTACAGCCGTAAGATGAGGCATTTCGCCAATCTCCTTCATCAGTAGGGATCCCATGGCGGCTGCATTATTGATCAGGTCCTCAGATTCGATAACTTCAAGAACGGCGATTGCAGCGGCGCAAGCGAGATGATTGCCGCCGAAGGTCGTACCCAGCATGGCATGCTTTGGTTTTATCTTCGGGGAGATCATGATGCCTGCTACCGGGAAGCCATTTCCCATGCCCTTGGCCATGGAGTAAATGTCTGCATCTACTCCTGCAAAGTCATGACTGAAGAATTTCCCACTACGACCATAACCGCATTGAATACTGTCAGCTATGTATATGGATCCAAAACGATCACATAGAGATCGGATCTTCCTGAGGAAGTTTTCCGATGCAATGTGAATCCCTCCCACGCCCTGAATACCTTCTATGATCACGGCTGCAATCTCTTCACCATGGGCGGTGAAATGTTCTTCCAACGCCTGTTCATCGTTGAATGGAAGAAAAGTAATGACGTCAGTTTGATTAATGGGCGCAACCAAGCTTGGGTTGTCCGTAGCCGCTACGGCAAGGGAGGTTCTTCCATGGAAGGCTTTCCTGAAGGCCACAACTTGTTTCCTGCCTGTGTGGAATGACGCCAGTTTTAGTGCATTCTCATTTGCTTCTGCTCCGGAATTGCAAAGAAAGAGTTGGAAGTCGGGTTTGTTGGTGATCTTGCCCAGGAGTTCTGCAAGGTGTTCCTGCTGCGGTATCCGAACCGAGTTGGAATAAAATCCTACTTGATTAAGCTGTTCGGTCAGCCGGTCCACATAATTCGGATGTGTATGCCCTATGCTGATCACGGCATGCCCACCATACATGTCTAAATATTGTTGGCCCTTGTCATCCCAAACGTGCGAACCCTTGGCCCGGGTGATGGTGATGTCGTTGATCGGATAGACGTCAAATAATTTCATCAGATGTGGTAAATGAATTAACGGATTAGCGAATCAGTGGATTAATGAATGGGTGTCTGTTCGATGATGATAATTTATTATTCATAGCCCCGGTGATCTTTTAATCAAAAAAAATTCGCCTTCAACTTAAGCCCGGCTTCCTCTTCGATCCCGAACAGGAGATTCATGTTCTGTACGGCCTGACCGGATGCACCTTTCAACAAGTTGTCGATAGCAGAGTGGATGACGATTCGGTTGCCCGCTTTTTCGATCTGGATGACAGCCTTGTTGGTATTGACCACTTGCTTCAGAAAAATGGGTTCACTGCAGATCGTGGTGAATGGATGATTTTCATAAAAAGCCTGGAAAAGACCGTTCACTTCATCCAGCGGGAGATCAGATTTCATTTGGGAACTGATGAATATCCCCCGAGTGAAATCGCCGCGCCACGGGATGAAGCTGACTTCAGTTGTCCTGTTTGGTTGGACCTGATGCAAGGTGGCACCGATCTCCTGGAGGTGCTGATGGGTTAGTGTTTTATAAGCTTGTATGTTGTTTGCTCTCCAACTGAAATGGGAGGTGAGGCTATGGCTTTGGCCGGCACCGGTTGAACCGGTGATGCCTGTAGTTTGCACCTCATCTAGTAGCCCAGCTTGGGCGAGAGGTAGTAATCCCAGTTGTATAGCTGTGGCAAAACATCCGGGATTGGCGATAGCTCTTGCATTCCGTATGAGATCCCGGTTTATCTCCGGAAGTCCGTATACGAATGAGAGGCCTTGGAAATGCGCATGATCCGGAAGTCGAAAATCCTGTGAAAGATCGATCACCTTGACCCCATTTCCGAGCGGATGTGCTTCAAGGAATTTTCTGGCCTCTCCATGACCAACGCAGAGGAAAAGTAAGTCGATCGACGGATCGATCTCACGGGTGAATACAAGATCGGTTCCCCCGATGAGGTCTTGGTGAATGAGGTGGACTGGATTGCCGGCATTACTGTTACTATGGATGAAACTGATGTGGGCATTGGGATGATGGAGAAGTATCCGCAGCAGTTCACCGCCGGTGTATCCCGCTCCTCCAATGATACCTATCTTGATCTTGTTCATGTTCTTTTTTATTGCCGTTGATTCCTCCTTTAAACTTCGGGCAGGGACTGGATTATTTGGATATGAAGACCCACTGGTCTTATGCTGTATTTTCTCCACCAAATCCCTCCAGACAACCGACCCGACTGTAACTTTGTTTATTGGCCCTCCCTGCTGTTGACTTCCGACCTGATCTGTTGATGAATGGAAGTCTGATTGCCGAAGATGCGGGAAAAACCGCGGACATCTTCCCCAGTGAATCCCGTATTCATTTCGCCATATTTACCGAAACGGCTGCTCATCAGATCGTATGGGGATTGGATGCCAATTACCTGAAACCGGTAGGGCATGAGTTGCAGGAACACATCGCCTGTAACTGGTTCCTGAGAGTTCGTGAAGAAAGCTTCTATATCCCGCATGACGGGATCCAGTATCTGCCCTTCATGCAGCCAGTTGCCGTAGAATAAGGCCAGTTGATCTTTCCAGTTGAGTTGCCATTTGGTGAGCACGTGCTTTTCCAGGGCATGGTGAGCTTTAATGATGACCATGGGTGCTGCAGCTTCAAATCCAACACGCCCTTTGATACCGATGATGGTGTCCCCCACATGTATGTCCCGACCGATCCCATAGGGTCCGGCGATCGACTGTAGATGTTTGATCGCTTCGGTCGGGTGTGCAAATTGGTGCTCGTTGACGGCAGTAAGTTCGCCTTTGGTGAACGTGAGTTTCACTTCCTCTGTTCCTTCCTTGGTCACAGGTGTGGGCCATGCCGATTCGGGTAGCATGCCTTTTGACTGCAGGGTCTCCCTGCCGCCTACGCTGGTGCCCCAAAGGCCCTTGTTGATGGAGTAAAGATTTTTTTCGAAGTTCATCACCACTCCCTTTCCCTTCAGATATTCGATCTCCGACTCGCGGCTGAGTTTGAGGTCACGTATGGGAGTGATGATATCCACACCGGGGATCATGATATGGAATATCATATCGAATCGGACCTGATCGTTCCCTGCACCGGTGCTTCCGTGCGCCACGGCATTGGCCCCGGTTTTCCTGACGTGTTCCGCAATATGCTGGGCCTGGCTAAGCCGTTCCGCACTCACACTCAACGGGTAAGTATTGTTCTTGAGGACATTGCCATAGATCAGGTACCTGATGATATTGTCGTAGTAGTCTATCACGGCATCTACCGCAGTATGTGATTTCACCCCCAAACTATAGGCATGTTTCTCGATCTGTTGTAGTTCCGTATCGGAGAAACCGCCCGTGTTCACGATGATGCTATGGACTTCATATCCTTTGTCTTCCGTGAGGTACTTCACACAGAAAGAGGTGTCGAGACCACCACTGAAACCGAGTACTACTTTTTTTGACATGACCCTATTCAGTTAAAGTTCTAAAATGGGAATATGGAACTGAAGAATGACTTTACCGTAGGGCCACCTCCTCCTGTTTCACGTAAAAAGGGTTTCAGTAGTTTCCACTCCTTGATGCGTGTCAGTCTTTCCAGCACTTTGGATTTCTTTTCAAAAAACTCTTTGGTCTCTTCAGGCTCATAATGGTCCTTCGGGTCATATAGCATTGCGGTACACATGCAGTTTTTGCGATCCTTGCTCATGAGTATCTCATAGTTCACACAACTTTTGCAACCTGCCCAGAAAGCCTCATCCTGCGTAAGTTCGGAATAGGTCACTGGCTCATAGCCCAGCTCGGAGTTTATTTTCATGACAGCCAAACCAGTGGTAAGTCCGAAGATCTTGGCGTCCGGATACTTCTGCCTGCTGAGTTCGAAGATCTTTTTCTTGATGGATTTGGCCAGACCACCTTTGCGGAAAGACGGTGAGACGATCAGACCGGAGTTGGCCACGTATTCACCATGACTCCAGGTCTCGATATAGCAGAAACCAGCCCATTCGTTTTTATCGGATAGGGCTATCACGGCTTTACCTTCCCTCATTTTATCACGAATATAGTCGGGAGATCGCGTGGCGATCCCGGTGCCGCGGGCCTTTGCCGATTCCGACATTTCCTGGCAAATGGTCTCTGCATAATGAAAGTGGGATTCGCTAGCGATCAATATCTGGAATTGTAATTGCTGTTCCATGTTCATGGGCTCTTGAAAAATGACGACATGTTTGATCTGGGAAAGGATGAATTCCCCTGGAAGGGGTGATGGGTCCCGCCACCTGAGCGGACCCTAATCGGGTGGTTATCAACGTCGTACCCAAAAGGGGGTAGGTCGGAATGCAAAAACTGTTCTGGGGAGAACAGGCAAAACCCAACGCGCAGAAGTACCCGGGAGGGTTTCATTTGCGGAAGTTATGGTCAGGTTTTTTGTCATTTCTCTTTTGGTCGTTGTCTGGTCTAACGAATGAGGTGCAAAAAAACTGATTTTTTCCTTAATATGGTGAAAAATTTTCCCTGTAACTGCAATTTAACCTCTAAAATTTTTCCCGGATACTTTCTGGGATGACTCTTCAATCAAAATAACATGCGTATCCTGTTTACCATTTTGTTCATTTTCCTGGGGTCTGCTCCCCTCATTGCTCAAAAAGCCAAAGGCCTCATGGATCCGTCCGAAGTGCGGCGTGTCCTTTCCATACTTTCCTCAGATGACATGCAGGGCCGTAAGGCACAATCACCCGGCATTGATAAGGCGGCAAGTTTTCTGGAGGAGGAATTCAGGAAAGCCGGACTTCTACCGCTTAACGGAGCGAAGGGATTTCTACAAGAGTTCCAGCTCATCCGTTCCGAAACCCGAAAGGCAGAGGTTGCGCTCGATGGCGGATCATTGGACAGTACCAAGGTGATCGTATTTGCGGGAAAGGAGCAATTAGACTGGAAGACCGGTGACGCGAAGGTAGTTCGGCCTTTGAATGGGGATCGAGGCGCCATTTTTCAGGCCATGGAAGGTCAAGGTAACACACTCGTCATCCTCGACAGCGCTTTCCGTGACCTTTTCCCCCGGCTGAAGAGGTTCAATATGCAACGTCCCGAGAGCAGCGGTGATGTGGTTATCGTTCTTGCCGATCGTGAGCCCACGAAGTATAGTATTTCGGTCAAAAGTGATCTGGTAAAAAGCCGGATGGCGAATGTCGTAGGAATGATACCGGGAAAGAAATGTGCAAAAGAGTATGTTGTCTTCTCCTCCCATTACGATCACCTGGGAATGGGAAAGCCTGTTTCAGGCGATTCTATCTTCAATGGTGCGAATGATGATGCTTCTGGCACGACGGCAGTGGTTGAACTTGCCGGTCATTTCAACAAAAGAAAGGATAATGCCAGGACGTTGATCTTCGCAGCTTTCACGGCGGAGGAATCCGGAGGTTACGGCTCACAGTATTTCTCCAAACAACTCGAACCCGACAAAGTGGTGGCCATGTTCAATATTGAAATGATCGGTACGGAAAGTAAATGGGGAAGGAACAGTGCCTATATCACCGGATATGAGCGTTCTGATTTCGGCAGCCTGCTCCAGGAAAATCTTAAAGGCACTGTTTTCACTTTTCAGCCTGATCCCTATCCTGACCAGAATCTTTTCTTCCGTTCTGACAATGCTACTCTTGCCCGACTTGGAGTACCTGCGCATACGATCTCGACTTCCAAAATGGACAGTGAGCCGTACTATCATACCGTCAAGGACGAAATAGGAACTTTGGATATGGAGAACATGAGTGCCATTATAGAAGCCATTTCTGTCAGCAGTCAAGGGATCATCAGTGGGAAGCAAACACCCTCTAGGGTCAAGATTGACAACTAGTGTAGGTCAGTGACCGGTGGTCAGTGTAGGGGATTTGTGGATGGCTTCGCTCATCTCTCGGATCAGCATGGGGTCTTTCTCAATCGCGTTTCCGACAACAATCAGGTCTGCACCAGCCCTACAATCCCTATAAGCCTGTTCGGGAGATGTTATACCGCCTCCCACAATAAGGGGGATGGAGATCTGCTTGGAAACGGCTTCTATCATCTGTTCGGAAACAGGTTTTTTCGCACCGCTTCCTGCATCCATGTAGATCAGCTTCATTCCCAGCATTTCTCCAGCCATGGCAGTGCAAACCGCTATCTCGTTCTTGTCTGCAGGGATGGGGTTGGCATTGCTGATGTATGAAACAGTGGTAGGGGCTCCTCCATCGATTACCATATAGCCGGTCGACATGATTTCCAGACCGCTCTGCCTCACCATGGGGGCGGAGATCACATGCTGACCGATCAGCAATTCAGCATTCCGTCCAGAGATGAGGGACAAGTATAGCAAGGCGTCGGCGTATCGGGAGATCTGGTTGGGGCTACCTGGGAAAAGGACGACCGGCATGTCACATTCTTTTTTGATCTGTTGAACCACTTCATCCAAATGGTTGGAAACCACAAGGCTTCCTCCGACGAATAGGTAATCCACCCCGGCTTCAACGGCCAGAGCAACCAGGTCGACGATCTGCCGCCCGGAAGCTTTGTCGGGGTCAACCAATACGGCGAAGGACTTTTGGCCCTGCGATTTCTTGGCAATGATTGAAGAAAGTATGTTGCTGTTCATTCGGGGTCTTTCCCTTTCCTGCAAAAATGCAAAAAGTTTTTGGTTCCTGAGGGTTAAAATCAGGGTGGTCCGGGCCGTTTCTTTGTATCTTTACAGGTGGCCAGATGGGGTATTCCCGGGAAGGACTCTTTGGGAACAACGTATCCCGGATTATGGCTTCGAATATCCGTCTGCGTTATAAATTTTAATGGCTATGGAAAGATCATTTTGGGCGGTTCCCCTAAGGGAGAATGGATATGGGAAGCTTCCGATTTTGCCCTGTTCAGATACGGGCTAACAGGGGCTACTTTTTTTTACCCGTTCCGCCAAAATTTTTTTTGGGGCAGAGGGTGGAAAAGTCCGCAAATCCTTGCTGTGTCGGCCCTGCTTGGTTTTTCCACACTATGTTGATATTTCTGACCTTGACGGTACCATAATGGAAAATATTTTCGTTGTCCCCCGTCATATTTAACATCATCTTAATCAGGGGTATAACTATTCATCATCCTATCATATTAGCTTACATGAGCAAGAAGAGTAAAATCCAAAACCCGAGCGGACTGAAGATCAAACGTCATTTCACTAATGAAGAGTCCAATGTGTTCGATCTGTTCAATTATGATTTTCGTACCTCGGTCATCCGCAATCCCAGCGGTGAGGTCGTATTCGAGATGACCAATGTGGAGGTTCCGTCACAATGGAGCCAGATCGCCACGGATATCCTCGCGCAAAAATATTTCCGGAAAGCGGGTGTGCCACAGCCTGACGGCAGTCTGGGACGTGAGACTTCAGCCAAGCAAGTAGCTCATCGTATGGCCAATTGCTGGAGGGTTTGGGGCGAGCATTATGGCTATTTCGCAACTGAAAAAGATGCCCAGATCTTCTATGAAGAGTTGGTCTACAGCATACTCAATCAGGCCTGCGTACCAAACTCCCCGCAGTGGTTCAACACCGGTCTTTTCGAGTCATATGGTATCGTGGGCAAACCCCAAGGGCACTACTATGTTGACCAGGTCGATGGACAATTGAAGAAATCAACCTCTGCGTATGAGCGTCCCCAGCCCCATGCCTGTTTCATCCTGAGCGTTGAGGATGATCTGGTCAATGAAGGAGGAATCATGGATCTATGGGTTCGCGAAGCCAGGATCTTCAAATACGGTTCTGGAGTAGGTACGAACTTCTCCAACCTCCGTGGAGAAGGTGAGAAACTAAGTGGTGGTGGCACCTCCTCAGGCCTCATGAGTTTCCTGAAGATCGGTGATCGTGCCGCAGGGGCCATCAAGAGTGGTGGAACCACACGGAGGGCTGCTAAGATGGTGTGTCTGGATCTGGACCACCCCGAGATAGAACTGTTCATCGACTGGAAAGTAGAGGAAGAGAAGAAAGTAGGCGCTCTCATCGGCGCCGGATATGCCAGTGACTATGAAGGGGAGGCCTATCGCACCGTCAGTGGACAGAACTCCAACAACTCTGTACGTATCCCCAACGAATTTTTCGAAAAGCTCGAAAAGGGGGAAGACTGGGAACTCAAAGGACGCATGGATGGCCGCATCATGAAGAAGATCCCCGCAAAAGCCCTCTGGGACAAGATCGCCTATGCAGCCTGGCGTTGTGCGGATCCCGGTACTCAATATGACACCACCATCAACGAGTGGCATACCTGCCCCCAGGGTGGTCGCATCAGAGCATCCAACCCCTGCAGCGAGTATATGTTCTTAGACAATACCGCCTGCAATCTGGCCTCCGTCAATCTCCGGAAATATTTTAATGAGTCGGATAATTCCTTTGACGTTTCGGGATTTGAACAGACCGTCCGCCTCTGGACCATCGTTCTGGAGGTCTCTGTTCTCATGGCGCAATTCCCCAGTAAGGAAGTAGCCCAGTTGAGTTTTGATTATCGTACGCTCGGTCTTGGTTTCGCCAACCTAGGCAGCATGCTGATGGTTAGCGGCATTCCATACGACAGTGAAGAGGCTCGCGGCATCGCCGGTGCCATTTCGGCCATCATGACCGGTGTTTCATACAAGACATCAGCCGAGATCGCGGCCATCCACGGCCCATTTGCCAAATATGAAGAGAACCGTGAGGATATGCTTCGTGTCATGCGCAACCACAGAGCCGCCGCCTATGATGCGGATGGTGCATATGTGGGACTGAGCATCAAACCTCAGGGCATCAAAGCAAAATACTGCCCCGATTACCTGCTATCTGCTGCCTGCAAGGCTTGGGACGACGCAGTCGAACTCGGTGAGAAGTATGGATACAGGAATGCACAGACCACAGTAATCGCGCCAACGGGTACGATCGGTCTGGTCATGGATTGTGATACTACTGGCGTCGAACCCGACTTTGCTTTGGTGAAATTCAAGAAACTTTCCGGCGGCGGATATTTCAAGATCATCAATCAATCCGTTCCTTCCGCCCTGGATAATCTAGGCTACAATGAGAAGGAGACGGATGCCATCATCAAATATGCCGTCGGATCGGCTTCCTTCGCAGGAGCACCCTTCATCAACCACCAGACCCTCAGCGAGAAGGGATTCATCGCCGAAGAGATCCGCAAGCTTGATACGGCCGTGAAATCAGCCTTTGAGGTCAATTTCGTGTTCAACGTGTACACCCTCGGTGAGGAGTGCCTGCAACGTTTGGGCTTCAAACCCGAGCAATATTTCAACTTTGATTGGAACATGCTGGAAGCACTCGGGTTCACCGGCAGCCAGATCGATGCAGCCAACGACTATGTCTGCGGAACAATGACCATCGAAGGTGCACCTTTCCTCAAAGAAGAGCACTACCCCGTTTTCGACTGTGCCAACAAATGCGGCAAGAAAGGGGAGAGGTTCATCCATGCACACGGTCATATCCGCATGATGGGCGCTACTCAGCCGTTCATCAGCGGCGCTATTTCCAAGACCATCAATCTGCCCAATGAGGCCACGGTTGAAGAGATAGCCGATTGTTACAAATTGAGTTGGGAACTGGGTCTGAAGGCCAACGCTCTCTACCGGGACGGCTCCAAACTCAGCCAACCCCTCAGCAACAAAAGTGACAGCAAGAAGTCCAAGGATGAACCTGAGGCAGAAACCACCACAACGGCTGCTACCGGCGAAAGCCAGTTGATCGATGTCGGAAAACTCACTGTGGATGAACTGCTCGAAGAACTGCAGAAACGCATGCAGGCTTCACCCGACACCAAACTGAAGCGCCAGCTTTCCCGGATCGTCGAACGCAAGACCCTTCCCGCAAAGCGCAGGGGCTTCACTCAGAAGGCGAAGATCAACGGCCAAGCCATCTTCCTCCGCACCGGCGAATATACTGATAGCACACTCGGTGAGATCTTCATCGATCTGGCCAAGGAAGGCTCTACTTTACGTAGCCTCATGAACTGTTTCGCCATAGCAGTTTCCGTAGGTCTGCAATATGGTGTGCCACTGGAGGAATTCGTAGAGAAGTTCGTCTTCACCAAGTTCGAACCCGCCGGCATGGTGGATCATCCGAACATCAAGAGCACAACATCGATCGTCGACTTCGTCTTCCGCTGCTTGGCGTATGAGTATCTGGGTCGTACCGACCTTGTTCATGTTCTGGACAAACCGGAAGTACTCAATGCAGGAAATGATGACTGGGATGATGTACCCGGTCTGGAATATGATGTTGAGAAGAACAAGACGCCTGAACTTTCCGATGTGCGTGTCATCGCTGCTGTGTCAACCAATAGCGGCGGTAGCAACGGCAACAGTGCCAAGGTACAACGTGCCGCTGGTGTAAAATCTGAAAACAGCACACAGGAATACATGAAGAGCATGCAAAGTGATGCTCCGGCCTGCAATACTTGCGGTCATATAACCGTTCGCAGCGGCACCTGCTACAAATGCCTCAACTGCGGCAACAGCATGGGTTGCAGCTGACCTCTTAAACCAAGACCAAGGTACCCGTTCGCATAAGCGGACGGGTTTTTTTATGCCCAAAGTCAAGGAGAATGCGACTCAGATAGCCATTGTGTTTGCTATTCAGGGTGTTTTAACAATCGGCATAAGGTTTATAACTTAATGGTATTCATCGATTTGTTTATTTATTTTCCTTGGCTTAAAGAAGAATAAGGCGGGCACTCAATTTTTCTTCTTTCGATTCGTTAATGCTTCACAAGACGACTTTCGTAAAAATTGCCTTTGCTTTCGAAAATGATTGAATCCAACAAGATGAAAAAAACTGCCGCCCTAATTGTCCTGATTACATTCCTATTCTCCTGTTCCAGGTCCGTAACACCTTATCAGGCAGCAAACAATCATTATTCTAGCTGCAGACCCATCAAATAAACCCGCACAAGCCTTTCAGCACATCCTGATTCATGCCTGTAACCCTACAGTTGTAAAGGGTGTCGAGTACTTTGCAAAATGGCGAACGACATTTATTGAATACATCGCTTATTTTATTTTCTGTAGAAGCTGAAGGGACGATCATGCTCATCAGATTACTTGAAGAACATTTCCCTCAGAAGTGCCCTTCGCCACCTGGTATGTGAAGCTATTTCTAAACTCCTCTTCTGTAAGGAGAAACCCTTGAAATGGATATTTGTGAGACAGCGATGGTCGGATCATGCTTTAAGATGATCCAATTTTTTACTTTCGTTGATCTGGATAGATGAAGGATCCATGAACAAAGGGAATATGAAGATACATGTCGCTTACCGGAAACCACAGGTGATGCAAGCGTTGCGTTACCATTTTATCAGTCGGCAGGAGATCAAGATCATGATGATACTGGTTAATGTGTTCGCACTGCTGGCTGCTGTACTTTTTTTTATGAAGAAGATATCGCCTTTACCCTTCCTTATGAGTTCAGTGCTTTGGATCTCCATGATGTCGGCATTCTGGATGTGGCTGCCTTGGCTTATATACCGGCGTTCACACACTTTCAGGGACAGATTCAAAGTCGTAATGGAGGAAAACCATTTTCACATTGATACCGAAAACGGTAGAAAGAGTTGGGCCTGGAGGGAGTTCAGTAATTATTTCGAGACGCCAGGATTCTTCCATCTCTATTTCGACAGCAGATCTTTTTTTCTTTTGCCTAAAGATGGCTTCGCAACTTCGGAGGATATGCAGGAGGCTCGACAGATCCTATCACGCCATTTGCGGAAAGCAAGTAATTGATTTGATTCAGGCCAGGTTTTTCTGCATGACAACATGCGGAATGGTCACTTCCTGGAATTCGTCGCTGGTGATTAGATACCCCAGTTTCTCATAGAAGCCTGCTGCAGACTTCCGGGCATGCATGCACATGATATTGTAACCTTTATCCCGTGCCACGATCTCCGCGAAGTTCATCAATGTGGCGCCGATGCCTTTTCCTTGCTGGTTATTGACCACTGCCATCTGACGTAGACGGCATAACCCATCCCCCTCCCTGGTCAGCAGACAGCAAGCCAGAATCCGATCTTCGTCGAAGGCCCCGATGAGGATATCTTCCTTTTCTTTTTCGAGGTCTTCGGGAGAGAAATTCAGCCCCAGTGGTTTCCTGAGGATCTCCATTCTCAGGTCAACCATCTGACGGTATTCAGGTGAGCCGTGGTCTATGATCTTCAATGGCATATGAAACGATGAGGGTCTGTGACTTAAATCAATATAAATTTAGGGATAAGGACTGTAATTACCATGCTGGAACGGGGATCGGGAGACTTTTCTTACCTGCCGGCGAAAAGATCAGGAGGGTCGCAGGAGTGTGAGGTATTTTCTTCTTTTCCATTGATTTGCGTCAAAAAATTGTTTTAATGGCAAAATCTCTATTTTTGCCGCAGTATTAACCAAATTTTACAACCATGTCAGACATTTCTTCTAGGGTTAAAAAGATCATCGTAGACAAATTGGGCGTAGACGAGGCAGAAGTCACACCGGAAGCTTCCTTCACCAATGATCTCGGTGCCGATTCACTCGATACAGTGGAATTGATCATGGAATTTGAAAAGGAATTCAACATTTCCATACCTGACGAACAGGCTGAGACCATCACGACTGTTGGACAGGCTGTAGCTTACTTGGAAGAGCACGCGAAATAAGGCGACCTTCCTGACTTTCCTGAGTCATCCAAATATGAATTTCAAACGAGTTGTAGTTACAGGGATCGGCGCATTGACACCGGTGGGTAATACCGCTTCCGAATATTGGAGTGGTCTGACCAACGGGGTGTCAGGCGCCGATTTCATTACTCTATTCGATGCTTCCAAGTTCAAAACACGTTTCGCCTGCGAGGTGAAGGGTTTCGATCCTGTGGCATACTTGGACAGGAAGGAGGCACGGAAGATCGACCGATTCACTCAGTTCGCACTCGTGGCGAGTGACGAAGCGGTGAAAGATTCCGGTATCTCCGCTCAGACCATGAATCCCGATAGGATTGGTGTCATTTTTTCGAGTGGTATCGGAGGCCTCATTACCTTTCAGGAGGAGGTGATGGCGTATGCCAAGGGTGACGGAACTCCCCGCTTCAACCCGTTCTTCATACCCAAGATGATCCTTGACATAGCTGCGGGGCAGATCTCCATGAGACATGGATTCCGGGGTCCCAACTTCGCCGTAGTGAGCGCCTGTGCTTCCTCCACGCATGCCATCATTGAAGGCTTCAATTATATACGAATGGGCAAGGCCGACATCATCGTGGCTGGTGGCAGCGAAGCAGTCATCTGCGATGCTGGCGTAGCCGGTTTCAACGCGATGAAGGCGCTTTCTGAGCGTAACGATGATCCCAAGACGGCTTCCCGTCCTTTTGACAAAGACAGAGACGGATTCGTCATGGGTGAAGGAAGCGGTGCATTGATCCTGGAAGACCTTGACCATGCCTTGAAAAGGGGAGCCAAAATATACTGTGAAATCGGTGGTGGTGGAGCCACTGCGGATGCACACCATATAACCGCACCTCACCCTGAAGGATTGGGTGCGATCAATGTCATGAGGGTAACCCTTGAGGACGCCGGCATGCTACCCGAAGACATAGACTATATCAATGTTCACGGGACTTCTACACCACTCGGCGATATCGCAGAGACCAAGGCCATCCTCGGTGTATTCGGTGATCATGCCTACGATCTCAACATCAGTTCAACTAAATCAATGACAGGCCATCTATTGGGTGCAGCCGGAGTCATTGAAGCGATTGCCTGCATCAATGCGGTCATCCACGACCTCATCCCACCCACCATCAACCATTTCACCGAGGACCCCGGATTGGATCATAAACTGAATTTCACTTTTCTGAAACCTCAGAAAAAAACGGTCCGGGCGGCTTTGAGCAATACTTTCGGATTTGGCGGGCACAATGCCTGTGTCATTGTCAAGAAATATGCTCGATAAGGTCCATCTTGGTCAAGAAGGTTACGAAAGATCATTCGGACTGAGCCGAACCACCAAACCATGATCATTTGTTTTTCTGGATTCAATATCTGAGAACCAAAAAGTCTGAAAGGACCTATTTCCGCCAGCTCTGCAACGTGCTTGGTTTCACTCCCGTCAACCTAAACCTCTACACGACCGCATTGAGCCACCGTTCCATAAGGGAAAATGCGGACGAGAATAACGAACGACTGGAATATCTTGGTGATGCCATCCTCAGTGGTATCGTAGCTGATTACCTGTTCAAGCGGTACCCATATAAAGGAGAGGGTTTTTTAACAGAGATGCGCAGTAAAATGGTCAACCGGGCCACCCTTAACGATATTGCGATCAAAATGGGGCTGAAGAAGATCACCTTATTCAACAAGAGCGATGGATCGCTAAAGGTCAGCCAGATCTTTGGTAATACACTTGAAGCACTTGTCGGTGCGATCTATTTGGACAGGGGTTATGATCGAACAAGGAATTGGGTATATCACCGTATGATCACAACCCATATGTTCGTAGAGGATCTGGAAAATCTGGAGATCAATCATAAGAATAAACTCTATGGATGGGCCAATAAGAATGGCAAAGTGCTTGAATTCGAGACCCTCGACGAAAAAATGGAGAATGGCAGGAGACTATTCCGAGTAGGAGCTGTCGTTGATGGTGAACTGATCTCTGAAGGGAAAGCGTATAACAAGAAAGATGCCAGTCAGGTCGCAGCACAACTCGCGGTCGAAAAACTGGGTATCTGATCTTGAGATCTGGTTCTTTGAACCCGGCATCTTCAGCATTGCATTACCTGACACTATTTATTGCATTTCCCAAGTAGTTTGATCCTTTTCGGATATCCATGTTATCCAATTTGCTTATCTGATAGACCTTTCTGCTATTTATCTATCCCCTGACAGATCTCTACCAATAGACCATTTGTACTACGAGGATGGACGAAGCATACCCATTTGTTGTCAGCCCCTTTTTTAGGTTCATCCATGAGCAAAATGAAACCCTCTTTCTTTAGTCGTTCCATTTCTGCTCTTATGTCATCCACTTCCCAGGCAATATGATGAATGCCTTCACCCTTTCTCTCAATGAATTTGGCGATCACTCCTGTGGGGTCCGTAGCCTCCAAAAGTTCGACTTTGGTCTGCCCGGTTTTGAAAAAAGCGGTGTTCACCCGTTCCGATTCTACGGTTTCTCTTTTATAGCAGGTGGTGTTCAATAGCTTTTCGTATAAGGAAATAGACGATTGCAGATCCTTGACGGCTATGCCAATATGTTCAACATGGAGCATGGTTAATGGTTTGGTGATCGGGAATACCGCTAATATAAGTGCTTTGTGGCTTTGTCCACATGATGCTTCTCATCGGGGCGCCGTTCTTTCGGACGTACTCATTATCTTTGCAGAACGCAATTCGGATGCGTAAAAAAGGTGAACATGGAGTCTGTAGCATTGGACGGCGGTATCTTCATTAGTGAAAAAGCCCGGGATAGGGTTGCATCCCTTCTTTCAGAAGAAGGCAAAGGCGATGACCATTTTGTGCGTGTAAGTGTGGTCAGTGGAGGATGTTCGGGTTTGAGTTACAAAATGGAGTTCGACAACAAATCACGCCCCATGGATCAGGTATTTCATGACAAAGGCGTGAAACTGGTAACGGATATGAAAAGCGTCCTCTATCTTTTCAATACCATGTTGGACTACTCAGACGGGCTCGAGGGGAAAGGCTTCCACTTCATCAATCCCAATGCCAGCAGGACCTGTGCCTGTGGGGAAAGTTTTTCCGTATGATTCATTAACAGCTCTTCTGGCTTGCAAATACTTTATTGAAGTCGAATTTTCATACTCCAATACTAGAGTCGGGAATTTTATTTCGCAAATTGATTAGAATGTGACCTGCCCTTTAGTGCTTCAGGAATTTCTTGATGATGACCCCTTCTTTAGTTCTAATGTTTACCAGATAAATGCCAGGGTGCAAGCCCGGTAGTAGGATCTTATTTTCTCTCAGTCCGGATAACACGCCTTTAAGTATACTTTGTCCCTCTATTGAGGTGATCCGGTATTCTAAGCCAGCCCAGGAAACAGGGCTTTCCAGGAATAGAATATCATGGGCCGGATTAGGATAGAGTTTGAGTGGATGCATCATTGATTTCGACAACCTACAGGTATTGGAATAGTTCGATACCCCATCTGCATTTGTCATTTTCAGTCTATACAAGTCAACATCACCTGGATCGCCCCGATCCATATAGCTGTATTCCCGGAAATTCAATGACTTCAGCGTTGTGTACGCAAGTCCATTCTTACTGATCTCCAAATCACATTCCTTAAGATCTTTTTGGTCAAATAAGGACCAGCTCAGCAAATTTCCTTCAGGGGTACTCCTGCATTTGAAACTGATTGCAGGCGTGGGTAGTACAACTTGTTTTACAGGTGTGCCGATCGTGAAAGCCATGAAACTGGTCACTACTGAACTGGAATGGATCCACCCGGTGGTGTCATTCCTTTCCACAAGTACGGATCCTCCCACGACTTTCCATATGGGGCCATTGTTGTCTGACTTCAGTCCCGCGATGCATAAAGAGGTGCTCTGAGATGATCCGATCCCCATACCGCTTCCGGCTCTCCAACTGAGGCTGATGGATGCATCATGATCCGGCGATTTTCCTGCAGAGCTGACCGACCAGTATTCAATGGTGCTCAACCTTTCAATTTCGCTCGTGTCGATGGGTTGGGAATAAGGATAGTTACCGGCCATGTATGCGACGGTATATGTGACCGGCAGATTCCCGGGTTTATGTATAATGAATGGGGCATAAGTTCCCGCATCTCCAACTGGAAAAACAAGGTCTGCGGCATGACCACGACGACACGAGAAGTACCCATCCACATAGCTTCCCTCCCAACCCTGATCTGATTTACCGTAGCTGTTCACCGGACTTGTGATGTTTCCTTCTGCCAGAGTAAGCGATCCTGTTCCAGTTATGATTCGACCTCTTTGAAGGCTGAGCTGACTGGTTTCCAGCGACCCACTCAGGTGTAAATCACCATGAGGCTTGTCGACTCCCAGACCCAGGATCGTAGGAGGGATCGAATTGCCTGTGTGCTGATCCCCATCGCCTATGTATATGTATGATGCCAGTGTAGAAAGGGATCGCGTTCCCGTTCGGATATTTCCGGAATCTCCTGAGGTTATTCCTTCTGCAGATCCGATGTACAGATTAGCGGAGTCGTCCAGCAGGAATGACCCTTGACCACGTATCACCGCACCTCCCAAGTTCAACGAACTTTTACCATGTATCCGGAGTGCATGAGTTGTACGGGTCAGGTCGATATCATGTTCCAGGTTGAGCGTTGACCCGGTCATCACTTCCAGGTTGCGAAAGTTCACACCTAAGTTCAATTGTCCCTTACCTTTCATGACACAACCTATTCCTTGAAATAGCAGACTTCTGTTCGAGGTTCCGCTGGTGGATGGTTGTAGATTCAGATTGCCGTCCAGATAAAGTTGTCCGGCTACACTCATATTTGCGGAAAGGGAGGATGTCAACTGGGCCCCGTTATTCAAGATCAGGTCTCCTCGTATCCTGAGTTCCGAAACTCCACTACCACTATAGGATTTGGCACCTCCGGCTGCTTCAGCACTGAAAACCAGCGAGCCGAATGTTTTCCCAGTAAGGGAAACCGTATATCCGCCGTTACCCGGCACATCGAATTCGAAGACGCCCATTTCTGTGCCCGGCAGAGTGGAAAGATGATTGAGGATCGTCGCATGTGCTCTTGATGTATGATGTGTGTATCGACCTCCATTATAAATACTTAAAAAACCGGCCATTGAGATGGTCTCGCCTGATGTGGCTCCGGATGCATTCATCAGGATCGCACCGTCACCTAGAGCCAGACATTCACCATTATTGCTTAATGATAATGCTGGGCTTGCTTTATTGGTCGACCCGATCAACAATGTCACTTGCTTACCATGTGCTGGCAGGATGGCCAGTTTCGTCAGCGCGGTAGTTAGGGATCCCGGAGGCAATGTCACCGAATAACTGTCCTGATCAAGGCTGTTGTCCAGTAAGACGGAGTCATTAAGGGATGGAAATCCATCTGGACTCCAATTTCCTGCAGACGACCATAGGCCGTCACCAGCCTCTCCGTCCCATTTTTTCTGGGCCTTCAAATCATGGGTCATCAAGATCAATGCCGTGAGCATGACCAGAATCGGGGTCTTTTCCCAGTCCATAACAACCATTTTGGGTGAACTGGCAAAATACTTTCGCCCTTGACCTGACTTCAAGCAGATTGCACCTTGTTTTTGCCGTTTTTTTCCGGACTTGCAGTAATCTTGCAGATCATTCCAATCTATGTGGGCAATTTGTAAGAAGGAACTCAGGCAGTTTTTCAGCAGCCTCACGGGCTATGTCGCAGTGATTGTTTTCCTAATCATGAATGGTCTCTTCCTGTTCGTTTTCCCGGATTCAAACATCTTCGACTTCGGGTACGCCACATTGGACAAGTTCTTCGAGATGACACCCTGGATCCTGCTTTTGCTGATACCCGCCATTACCATGAGAAGCTTTGCTGAAGAATTCCGAAGTGGGACCTTCGAGATCCTCCAGACAAGACCACTGGGCTCCTGGGAAATCGTTTCAGGGAAATACCTGGCTGCATTCATCGTCGTGCTCATATCCATCCTTCCGACCATCATCTATGTCATCACCATCGATCATCTATCCACGGGAGGAATCGATACAGGAGGGATCATCGGTGCTTATTTAGGTTTAATCGGACTTGCAGCAGTTTTTACGTCAATAGGAATTTGCTGCAGCAGCGCAACCAACAATGCCGTAGTAGCTTTCCTTCTCGCCGCTTTCGCCTGCTTCGTGCTATATAGTGCTTTTGATGCCTTGAGTCGAATCCCTGCATTCCGGTCCGGTGTGGATTATTATATCGGTATGATGGGAATCGATTTCCATTATCAGCGTATCAGCAGGGGAGTGGTGGATTCCAGGGATATTTTTTATTTCCTGAGTCTGATCTTCTTTTTCCTATTCCTTACCGTCAAAAATCTGATGAAACGCTGACATGAAACTGCTCAATCGACTTGCCGTTGGCCGTTACGGGTGGATCATTCTGGGGAGTGGTCTGTTGGCGTTGAACCTGCTGCTGAGCATGTCTCATTTCAGGATCGACCTCACCAAGGAGAAGAGGTATACTTTGTCAGAACCCACTCATCGGATGCTCAAGAACCTTAAGGACAAGGTGAACATAACTGTTTTTCTGGATGGGGACATGCCGGCTGGATTCAAGAAACTTAAAGGCAGCACGTCGGACATGCTTTCTTCTTTCAAGAACGATGCCGGAGCAAATCTGCGATTCCGGTTCTCCCGACCCGGAGAGGGGTTGACCGATTCCACAAAGGAGATGTTTTTCGATTCCCTAAGCCGGATGGGCCTCAATCCGACCAATGTCAAGGCGCAAAAAAAGGAAGGACAGGGTAGTGAAGAGCAACTCATTTTCCCTGGTGCCTTGGTCAGTTACAAAGACCGGACCGTAGGGATCGACTTCCTTCAAGGACAGAGTAACGTGGACGGGCTGAATTCCCTCAACAATGCTGAAGCCCTCTTGGAATACAAGTTGGCTCATGCGATAGAGCAAATTATCCAGGATACCGTTCCGGTTGTGGGATACCTGATCGGAAACGGCGAGCCCTTCGATGAGCGCATAACCGATCTGATCGAAAATACGATAAGGCCAAATTATGGATTTCGCTTTATTCCGATTGACAGTGTCAGTTCCATTCCGGAGCAGTTCAGTGCGCTTTTCATTGTGAAGCCATTGCATCGATTTGATGACAGACAGAAGCTGAAGATCGACCAGTACGTCATGCATGGAGGAAAAGTGATCTGGATGTTGGATAATCTTTATGCAAGTCTGGACAGCCTGCAACGTAGCGAGGGTCAGTTCATCGCCTTCGATATGGGTTTAAATCTGGAAGACCAGCTCTTTCGATATGGCGTTCGGATCAACCCGGATCTGCTTCAGGATGTTGAATGCGACAAGATACCTTCTGTCGTCGGTATGGTGGGGGGCAAACCACAGATCCAGATCGTGCCGTGGCCCTATTTCCCTTTGCTGCGGAACCCCGGGGAGCACCCCATATCCAAGAATCTGGATTATGTGGTTGCCAAGTTTCCACAGTCCATGGATACGGTCAAAGCACCGGGTATCCGTAAAACGGTCTTATTGAGTAGTTCCTCCACTTCAAGGATACTTAATGCGCCGGCTCGCGTGGAATGGGCAAGCGTGCGCAACGAAGAGGATCTGAAAACGTTCACGAAGCCGTTCGTGCCAGTGGCGATCTTGCTTGAGGGCAGGTTCAATTCTCCATTTGCCAATCGCATATCTTCTGCCATGTCGGACTCCATGTCCAATGTATATCATAGACCTTTCCTTCCCCAGTCGGAGAAAGAGAACAAGATGATCGTCATTTCCGATGGTGATATAGCCCTGAATGAAGTTCCAAAAAATGAGCGACCCCTCCCCATGGGTATGAACCTGTACACCAAGCAACAATATGCCAACAGGGAATTCCTGCTCAATGCGGTTGAATATCTCGTCGACCCATCCGGCATCCTGGAGACACGAGGCAAAGACTATACTCTTAGGCTACTGGACAAGAAAAAGGTTGAAGAAGAAAAGGCATTTTGGCAATTGATCAATATCGGCTTACCCATCTTATTAGTGATCCTGTCGGTTATGGCATATCAGGCCTGGCGCAAACGAAAATATGGAAGACCTTGAGTGATTAGGGGCGTTCTGAGTCTATATTTGGGTCCTGCCATCTGAAATAAATTTGTATGAATCCGGAACAGATAAGCTATTTGACTTTCAGCATCCTCATCTTGCTGGCATTGGTCTTTGACTTGGGTCTGCTCAGCAAGCGGCATACTGTGGTCACTATGAAGAAAGCGATGTTACAGACCCTTTTCTGGGTGGTACTCGCACTCCTGTTTTGCTTTTTTCTTTGGTTCCAGGAAGGCTCCTTAGTGGCTACCAAATTCTTCACTGCCTATCTTATGGAATGGTCACTGAGTATCGACAATATTTTCGTCTTCATACTCATCTTTGCTTATTTCAAAGTCAATGAACTGGATGCGGCAAGAGCTCTGCTCATTGGGATTCTGCTTGCCATCGTATTCCGCATCGTTTTCATCGCCCTTGGAATAGGGTTGATCCAACAGTTCCATTGGTTACTTTATCTGTTCGGGGTATTTCTTTTGTATACAGGGTGGAAGCTCTTTTTCAGGAAAGATGAGGCGGAATTCGACCCGGGCAAGACCAAGATCTACTCATTCATGAGCCGTTATCTTAGGCTGTCGGAATTGGAACCGGACGGAAGGTTTTTTCTGACGATGAACAAAAAAGTATGGTTCACCTCGCTCGCCATGGTTGTGGTTATGCTTGCTGTAGTGGACATCGCCTTTGCATTGGATTCGATTCCCACGGTGGTTTCACTGGTTCGTGATGATGCCGACAAGCCTTTCACCGGGCAGGATATCCTCGTTATCTATTCCTCCAACATCTTCGCGGTCTTGGGCCTGCGTTCCCTGTTCTTCCTTTTACGCAGTGCGGTTGATCAATTTGATTTTCTGCAACAGGGCATAGCCATAGTCCTGGCCTTCATCGGCGTCAAAATGCTTGTTGAATATTGGGACATACACATTTCCATATTCGTCTCCCTGGCCGTCATACTACTTTGCCTGACCGGTTCAATAGTCTATTCCATTCATCATAAACGGAAAATGGCCTCAAGGGGGAAAATCGGCTGAAGGGATTTACCAGGATGACTGCCTATTCATTACATAGAATCAAGGAGATCACCGGCGGTCTTTTACTTCAGGGTGACCCCGACCTGATAGTCAGGCACCTTGTCTTGGACAGCCGGAAGCTCGTTTCCCCCTCAGATTCCCTGTTTTTTGCGTTAAAAGGTGCCCGAAGGGATGGGCATGATTTCATAAGTGATTTGTTTGCCAGTGGGGTACGTGCATTTGTCGTTTCAGAAGATCCTCAATGGGATGCTTTTCCCGGAGCTGCATTCTTGCGGGTGGATAATACATTGGATGCTTTACAGGATATTGCCAGCGTCCATCGCGCGCGGTTCAATTATCCCGTTCTGGCCATAACCGGAAGTAACGGAAAAACCATGGTGAAGGAATGGCTTTTCCAATTGATGGAGGAGGACCTCAGTATCATAAGAAGCCCTCGCAGTTATAACTCCCAGATAGGCGTACCATTGAGCATTTGGCAGATGGCTGATGAGCATGAATTGGGCATTTTCGAAGCGGGTGTCTCACAAAAAGGCGAAATGGTCAGGCTGGAACGGATGATTCATCCTGATGCCGGGATCTTCACGATGATCGGAGAGGCGCATGCAGAAGGCTTCCACTCAACAGAAGAGAAGATCAGGGAGAAGTTGAGCCTTTTCATACATGCCAAGACCCTCATATATTGTTCCGATCATGTCCTGCTCACTTCGGTAATAGATGTGTGGAAGAGTGAACTAGCTGACGGTGTAAATTTGCCGGTGATCCTGGATTGGGGTCACGCTGAGGATGCGGCCATATGCGTGCTCAGCACCCAAGCTAGGGCGGGATGGACCGAGATCACTGTACGGGAGGGTTTGACTGAGCATGATTTCCGGATTCCATTCACGGACAACGCATCTGTGGAGAACATCCTGCACTGTTACACCTACCTGCGTAGCAGGGGCATGGATCATTCCCGTATCAAACCTTGCATGGAAAAGTTACGGCCCTTGACCATGCGACTGGAACTCAAAGAAGGGAATAACCAGTGCACCATCATCAACGACAGTTATAATTCGGATTGGAATTCCATTCAACTCGTTTTGGATTTCCTGGTCCAGCAGTCACCGCACCAGAAAAGGACCGTGATACTTTCTGACATACACCAGTCGGGCAAGTCCGATGAGAATCTTTATGCAGATCTGGCGAAGGTATTGCGTAGTCATCAGGTGAACAGACTTATCGGTATCGGGCCGTTGATCGGTAAGCATCGGGCTTTTTTTGATGGCACGGAAATGGAAACCGCATTCTTTCCAGCAACCGAAACATTTTTGGAGCTCATTCATACCCTCCCATTCCGGGACGAGACGATACTGCTCAAAGGTTCACGCATCTTCGAATTGGAAAGGATCGGCAGGTATTTGGAGAAAAAAATACATCAGACAAGGCTCGAGGTAAACCTCAGTTCGATCGCTCACAATCTTCGAAAATATCGTGAACGGATACCTACAGGTACCCGGATCATGGTGATGGTGAAAGCTTTTTCCTATGGTGCAGGTTCCTACGAGGTGGCTAGTCTGCTTCAATACCATAAAGTGGATTACCTCGCCGTTGCTTATGCTGATGAAGGTGTGGAACTTAGGAAAGCGGGTATCAGTCTGCCCATAATGGTGATGAACACGGAGGAGAATGGCTTCCCTTCACTTACGAATTACGATCTGCAACCTGTTCTCTATTCCTTCGATCTGGCTCATGCTTTTGCAAACTATCTGCACGGGGAGGGGATACGATCATTCCCTGTGCATATCAAATTCGACACCGGCATGCATAGGTTGGGATTTGAACCTGATGAGTCTGCTGCACTGGCCACTTTTCTGACCAGTTCAAATCTTTTTCATGTACTTTCTGCTTTCAGCCATTTGGCTGCAGGAGAGGATCCTGCTGAAGATGAATACACTTGGAAACAAGCGGAACAATTCATTCAGGCATGTGACATCATGGAGGGTATATTGCAATATGGTTTTCTCAGGCATCTTTCCAATACGGCCGCCATCTTCAGGCATCCGGGACTGTCATTCGATATGGTACGGCTGGGGATTGGTCTATATGGTATCGATCCATCGCCAGGCCAGAATAAGTTGTTGAGAGAAGCGACCACACTCCGAACTACCGTGGCACAGGTCAGGCGCATCAGAGCAGGCGAAACCGTGGGCTATAACCGAAGGTCAACCGTCAGTAGGGATTCCGTGATCGCCACGATCAGGATCGGGTATGCCGATGGATTTCCAAGAAGTTTGGGCAATGGTGCCGGGAATGTTTGGATCCGTGGAAATCTGGCACCGGTTATCGGCAGCGTTTGCATGGACATGACCATGCTGGATGTGACCGATATCCATGGGGTCCAGGCCGGTGATGAGGTGGTCATATTCGGTCAGGAACTTTCCATACTCCAACTTTCGGAATGGGCGGATACCATACCCTATGCCATCATGACCGGCATATCTCAGCGGGTACAAAGGGTCTATTTCGAAGAATAAGAATGACCCGCATTGTTCATCCCTTTATCCCACTAGGCTGGTGCAAGGGTGTTTTCAGATCTGAGATGAGGGCTACCTAAGATCAAATCGCCTCACAATCATTATATTTGCTTTTTAAAACGCCACGTTTGAAATTAAAGCATGTCTTTGGGCTGACCTTTCTCATACTCTTGGCCGACCAGTTGCTCAAGTTTTATGTAAAGACCCATTTCTATCTGGGTGAAGAAAGGGAGGTTTTGCGAGGTGCTTCTTGGTTCCGACTTCATTTCATCGAGAACGAGGGTATGGCATACGGATGGAAACTGGGTGGTGACTGGGGCAAATTGGTATTGACACTTTTCCGACTGGTCGCGGTCATTTTCGGTACTTTTTACCTGCGTCACATCATCCGCAGGAAATACCACTTGGGGTTCGTCATTTGTGCCACCTTGATCTATGCGGGAGCTATCGGAAACCTGATCGACAGTATTTTCTATGGCTTGGGGTTCGAGTTCAGTGATCCGTATTCACAGAATATAGCTCGGTTTTTTTCCCAGCCTGGTTTCAAGGGAGGATATGCAGGGATTCTGCATGGCCGGGTGGTGGACATGCTTTATTTTCCGATCATTACCGATGCGCATTTTCCTTCCTGGCTACCACTTTGGGGTGGTGAGTCCTTCGAGTTTTTCCGACCTGTATTCAACATCGCTGATGCTTCCATTTCTTTTGGCGTATTCCTCATCCTCCTTTTCCAGAAACGTTTTTTCGAGCAACATAAATCCGAGATACATCCTACAGTGGAAACCAGCACTCAGGTTAATGACGATGTGCAGGTTTCTTGAAAAACCCAATCTTGATCCATGCAAATCAACAAAAAGATCATCGCCATTGCACTTGTTTCATGCATAGTGCTTTCTTGCAAGAAGGAATATAGTGTGGAGAATGGACCTTTTGATCCAAACAATCCCAAGATAGGTGCAAATTGTCGGCTGAGCCAGATCGTTGAAGTTGATTCTTCATCAGGCGCCGGGTTTGGAAGCCTCAATGCCTATTTCAACGCCAATGATCAGGTTACCCGTGTTTCGACCTTTGACAGCGTGCAGGGCTTGACCATATATAATGCCGATATAACTTATTCAGGTGACACCATGCGTGTTAATGCCCAGGAATACTTCATCTTGGATGCCAGCAAAAAGGCCATGGAATTCCATACTTTCCAAGATCCTGTGGATACATCATCTGGGAAGATCACTTTCGTGTATAGCTATCTTGCCTCCGGACATTTGGCGAAAAAAGAGATTTTCGTTGGCGGTATCCCTATCCCCGCCGTTCGTTTTACATACACCTGGAGCGGCGATAACCTGACCAGTGTCGAAGGGCTTGTGGTTGTGCCCGGAGCAGAGCAAAAACTTTTTTCAGCGATCATGACCTATGACAATACGCAGACCGTGAAGAATTTCATACCCATCTTTCCTGACGGGTTTGAGACCGTTCCCTATATTATGGCCATCAACCTGGGCCTGACGAGCAGGAATGTGCTCACCAGTCTCTCCGCCAGCAATTATGACAACAGTGGCAATCTGTCCCAGACCCTGACTACTACATTCACCGGTCAGAAATTCTCTCCTGATGGTTACCTCGTTGAGTGGATGGCGTCTGGCGATCTACCGGCGAACAGTGGACTTCCCACTGGCCTTACACGCTTCCACTATCATTGCAAATGAAAGGGATGAATTCATGAAAAGAGAGCCTCTGAAGAGGCTCTCTGAACAAAGCCGGAGATGTGTTCCGTAACTTTGTTCTATTCGGCATGGACCAATACGCCGTTTATCATTTCTCTAGACAAAAGCATCAGTCGCTCAAGACCCCGTGAATTCCGGATGAATTCTATTCAGTTGTTCCGCTTGATATCAATATGCACCTGAATGCATCTTCGGACAATTTCCAGAAAGCAGGTTCCATGTTGTATACATTGCCCCGTGTATTTTACTTTTTTGGCCTCAGGTTTTATGTGTCATTAAGATCGGGCCGGAGCTTGAAAATAGTCACATATTATCCAAGGGGCAATAGTGGATGTACGATACGAGTGTCGTAAAAATCGGTTGCTCAGATTGATCTTCCACAATCCTGCAAGGGTGACCTCGTTAGGCGAACTTTGATTTGTTGGCCCGCAGTGTTTTACACTTTAATACCCAAAAGCGTGTTCTCTGTGTAATGAGGAAATGCCGAGATCCCGCATTAAACGGGATCTCGGCAGATTATTTACAGTGACAGATATTTATTCATAATTCAGGAACCATCCTGTGTCGTCCGGTATCAGATCCGTATCCCCTGAGGTCAGGATGTACCAGGAGTAGATCCGACTGTTGAAAATATCCTCCACACTCATGTTCGGAGAGGTGGGAATGATATAGTTCTCGAGCGCTGAAAGGACGGAAATGTAATTGATCTGTTCCGTTGCCGGCAGTTTGTAAGGTTGTAGTGTCATGAGGTACGGATGAATAAGTTATAGGGTAATTCTAAAACGGCCTGCCGGACGCTTTAGTATCATCTGCAGATGGCAAAGAAAAAGGCACAGCCTTTAATGACTGTGCCTCAGTGTTCTATGAATATATCGTCAGAGCAGTTTACCCACCATGTCTTCCGGACAGACCCACTGGTCGAACTCTTCCTCCTTTACATATCCAAGCCTTATGGCCATTTCCTTTAGGCTGGTGCCTTCTTTGTGAGCTTTTTGAGCGATCTCAGCTGCTTTGTAGTAGCCAATCTTCGTATTGAGTGCGGTCACGAGCATGAGAGAATTGCTGACATGCTTGTTGATGTTGGCCATGATGGGTTCTATTCCCACGGCACATCTGTCGTTGAAACTTACACAGCCGTCGCCGATCAGGCGGGCACTATGAAGGAAATTGTAGATCATGACCGGCTTGAAAACATTCAGTTCGAAGTGGCCGGTTGCGCCACCTATATTGATGGCTACGTCGTTGCCCATCACCTGTGCTGCGATCATGGTCAAGGCTTCGCATTGAGTCGGATTCACTTTGCCCGGCATGATGGATGATCCGGGTTCGTTGTCCGGAATGAAGATCTCTCCGATACCAGAACGCGGTCCTGAAGAAAGCATGCGGATGTCGTTGGCGATCTTCATGAGGCTTACGGCAACGGTCTTGAGTGCTCCATGCGCTTCAACGATGGCGTCATGTGCGGCCAATGATTCGAATTTGTTCTCTGCGGTAATGAATGGCAACCCCGTTAATTTGGCGATATGTTTCGCCACATTCTCCGAATAACCGGGTGGCGTGTTGATACCCGTGCCTACGGCCGTGCCTCCTAATGCGAGTTCTGATAGATGGTGGAGCGTATTGCGTATGGCCCTCAGCCCATGATCTAGTTGGGAGACATATCCGCTGAACTCTTGCCCAAGAGTGATCGGTGTCGCATCCATGAAGTGGGTGCGTCCGATCTTGACAACTTGCATGAAGTCCTTGCTCTTTTTTGCCAGAGTATCGCGAAGTTTTTCGATACCTGGTATGGTTGTTCCCAACAGCATCTTATACGCGGCAATATGCATGGCGGTTGGAAAAGTATCGTTGGAGGATTGGGATTTGTTCACGTCATCATTAGGATGCAGGAATTTTTCCTTGTCGGTCAACTGGCCTCCATTTAAGACATGTCCACGATAGGCCACGACTTCATTAACGTTCATATTGCTTTGTGTTCCGCTGCCGGTCTGCCAAACCACCAGTGGAAACCATTCGTTCAGTTTTCCCTCGAGGATCTCGTCACAGGCGATCCCGATGAGATCTGATTTTTCTTTCGAAAGCACACCCGCGTCCAGGTTGGTGAGTGCAGCGGCCTTTTTGAGGAAGGCGAAAGCTTCTATGATCTCCTTGGGCATCCTGTTGATGTCCTCGGCAATGCGGAAATTGTCGATGCTCCGTTGGGTCTGGGCCCCGTAGTAAGCATGGGCAGGGACTTTGACCTCACCCATCGTGTCTTTTTCTGTCCTGAATTCCATATAGGTCTTTTGGTTGAATGAATTTGTGAATGGAGGCAAAGGTAAAGGACAGATGGGTACTTTTTATGAAGATGATGGAGATCACTTCATTCATCACCTGGAGTTCCGGGTTGGCTTCAATTTTTCCGGAAATCCGGTTTCCTTTTTTCCAAAAAAGCACTTACGCCTTCTTTCATGTCCGAAGTGCCGAAGCAGTCCCCGAAAAGTTCTGCTTCTTTTTCATAGCCGCCATTGGACGGGGTAAAGTAAGCATTGACTGCAGCAATGACCTTGCCTATGGCCAAGGGTGATTTGCTGATGATGACCGAGAGGATCTGGCGAGTGTGCTCGAGCAGTGATTCCGCTGATGTGACATGGTTGACAAGCCCCAGCGACTTGGCTTCAGCGGCATCGATGATCTGGGCCGTCATCATCAGTTCCATCGCCTTACCCTTACCGACTAATTGAGTCAGCCTTTGGGTGCCCCCATATCCGGGTATGATGCCCAGGTTCACTTCCGGCTGCCCGAACCTGGCATTCTCAGAGGCTATCCGGAAATGGCAGGCCATCGCGAGTTCACATCCACCTCCTAATGCAAATCCATTTACGGCGGCCACTATAGGTTTGGGTGCATTTTCAATGCGAGCAAATAATTCCTGGCCCTTTTTGGCCAATAATGATCCTCCCTGAGGATCGGTCTGCAGGAATTCCGATATGTCCGCACCGGCGACAAAGGCTTTGGGACCTGCTCCCGTCAATATGCAAGCATGGATCTCCGGATCATGGTAAAGTTTAGTGATGGCAAGATCGATTTCCTCCATGACAAACTTGTTCAATGCATTCAATTTGTCGGGACGGTTGATGGTGATGGTGAAAATGCCATCAGCGAGCTCAGTAATGATTGTCTGATGATTCATATGTGATAAATACTTATTGGAACCAATTCATTCTTAGGTGCAATCACTTTGTAATATCCTCAATTTTTCTAAATCTGCATGAACAACACTGTAAACGCAGGATGAAATCTCAAAATAAAAGGGTATTGATGCCACTGATGCATTTTACTAACTTCACATTACCTAAACCAAAACTCGAGAATGAGGAATCATCTGGGAATGCTTCTTTTTATGACTCTGTTTGCTTTCAAAGCCAAGGCCCAGGTCAGCGTCACCACCCAACACAATGATCTTTCCCGTACTGGCTGGAATTCAAATGAGAAGATACTGAACTTGAAAAACGTCAATTCGAAGCAATTCGGGAAGGCTTTCACCAGGCGTGTGGACGATCAGATCTACGCACAGCCATTGGTCATCTCCAACTTGTCCATCGGCGGCGGTCTGCATAATGTGGTGTTCGTAGCTACCGTCAATAATTCTGTATATGCTTTTGATGCAGACTCCGCATCTGCACAGGATCCATTTTGGCAGGTAAATCTGACAACGGCATCAAAGAGACCCATTCTTTTTTCTGACATGACAGGAGCTTGTGGCGGTAATTACAACAATTTCAGCAGCCATATGGGTATCGTGGGCACTCCCGTTATCGATACGACGAGCAAGATCCTTTATGTCGTGGCCAGAAGTGTGGATTATAACGGCCTTAACTTCGTGCAATATCTGCATGCGCTTGACATAACCACGGGTGTAGAGCGACCTGGTAGCCCGGTTCGGATCACTGCCCAGGTGCCCGGTCATGGTGACGGTTCTGTCAATGGAGTGCTTTCATTCGAAGACCAAAAAGAAAACCAACGTCCCGGTTTACTATTATCGAACGGCACCGTCTACATCGGCTTCGCTTCACATTGTGATTGGGGTCCATACCACGGTTGGCTACTGGGTTATGACGCAGCCACACTGCAACAGAGCGTTGTATACACGACAACTCCTGATGGAGGCGAAGGCGGTATCTGGATGAGCGGCGCAGCTCCTGCAGCAGATGAGGCAGGGAATATATTTGTGGCCACGGGCAATGGCACCGTAGATGCCTCAACGAATAATAGTGCCCCTCGGAATACCGGAGAAAGCATTCTGAAGCTCAACCGAAATGGAGCGAAACTTGAAGTGGCCAGCTATTTCACACCATATAATTATGAATCCCTGAATAATGCCGACCTGGACATGGGTTGTTTTCAAGTACTCTTATTTCCAGGGTCCAGATTTCTGGTTTCCGGTGACAAAAATGGTGACCTGTATTTACTCAACCGGGACACCATGGGCGGTTTTCATGGCACTATCAATAATGTCCTGCAAAGCTTGAATATCGGGCCATACAGCAACCTTCATGCCTCGCTGGGTTATTATCGGGGATCGAAAGAGTTCATGTATGTATGGTCAGAGAATGCACCTTTGTTCGCTTATCCTTTCGATAGGGTGAAGGGACTCTTCAATGAATCGGAAAGGCTCACGGGCAATTACGGACCCATTGGTCAGACCGGTGGATTTTTAGCAACGAGTTCAGATGGGAATGACGACAGTACTGCCATACTCTGGGCTTCCTATCCATCCGGTGGTGATGCCGAGGTCATGACCACGGCCGGTATACTCAGGGCATTCTCTGCGGCGGATATAAACCGCGAAATTTGGAATTCCTCCATCGACCCGGACGACCAACCCTCCAGTCATGCCAAATTCGTATGCCCCACGATAGCCAACGGAAAAGTGTACTTAGCCACTCAAACGAATGAGTTGGTGGTATATGGACTCGTTTCGAAATCCGCCGGTTCATGTGACCAGCCCAATGTTGCATTGTTGAAAAAGGCATCAACTACATCTGTGGAGTACCCTGATTATCCGCCTAATTTCGCGTTCGATGGTAATTTGAATACGCGCTGGTCGAGCCAATTCGAGGATAACCAAAACCTTGATGTGGATCTCGGAAGCCAATTCAAGATCTGCAAAATGGTCATTCGTTGGGAGGTGGCTTATGGAAGGGATTTCTCCATACTTTACTCCTCCGATGGTGTCTATTGGCGCACTGCTAAAGACATCATAGGTAATACCAGCATGACCAACGCGATCAATGTGGATTTCACGGCCAGATATGTACGTATGCAGGGAATTCATCGGGCCACCCCTTATGGTTTCTCCATATGGGAATGGGAAATATTCGGCAAGGCTGTTATTGACTCCGATCCCAAAGGCGCACCCCGTATCTTCCCCAATCCGGCCAGTGATTATTTCTCCGTTCTCAAAGGAGATGAAAGCATAATTCGTGTGGACGTGCACGACGCCGTAGGTCACTTGATGTCAAGTGTCGAGAATTTGAACGGTTCAAAGGAAGTAGAGGTGCCTGTAAGGTCTTATTCCAAGGGGATCTATATGGTGACCGTCACTACAGCATCCAAAAAGTACAACATCAAGATCGTACATTGATGAATTTCAGACCGGATAGCCGGACTTTTGCTTTTACTAAGTGGATTCAGTCAGGTAGAAATGTCAAAAAGGACGGTTTTTTTCCGTCCAATCACGGATGTAGATCGCGATCTCGGAAGTGTTCGTTCCTGGAGCAAAAAGTTGACCCACGCCCATTTTATTGAGCTTTTCCCGATCTTCCTCAGGAATGATGCCACCACCAGTGAGTAAAACATCGTCCATCCCTTTCTCTTGCATGAGTTTGATGATCCGGGGGAAGACGGTCATATGCGCGCCCGATAATATGCTGACGCCAATGGCATCCACATCTTCCTGCAAAGCCGCATTTACTACCATCTCGGGTGTCTGGCGAAGACCTGTGTATATGACTTCCATGCCGGCATCACGCAGTGAGGCTGCAATAACCTTGGCTCCACGGTCGTGACCGTCCAAGCCAACCTTGGCTACCAGCACCCGTACGGGTCTTTTCTGATTCATGGCTTGATCGGCTTCAAATGGTGATTGACCAATGGGAGATTTCCTCTCTCAAAAGTAATTCAATCACTTCACATTGCCGTCCCGTTCCTTTTCCCAGTTCATTTCAGGATAAAGGCAAAGTGAGCGGCCTTCCTTTTTTTCCTGCAACGGAAAGGCCACGCGGTTGAATTTTAGATTTCGAAAGAAAAACACCTACGGCATGCTGGACAGTTCTTAGGGAATGATATTCAGAAGCAGACGTCATCATGCATTCGCAGATGACTTCAGATCTTTGATCATCGCCTTTACCCCTTCGGCAGGTGGTGTTGCAGACCACCCGAATCGTTCCTCGAATTTACTGCTGTCAAAAAAATAATCCATTTCATTCTGATAGATCATTTCAGGGAATTCCCTCATCATCGGGTTGAAGACACCTATCAGCTTGATCATCCAGTTTGGAATGGATTGTATCCCTGGCTTCACATTCAGTTCCTTGCCTATGAGTTCGATCCATTGGCGAGTGTTCATTTTCTCTTTTGTGGTGGGAAGATGCCAGACCTGACCATAGGCATCTGGAGTATTGCCCAGGATGGCAGTGGCTTTTGCAGCATCAGGTGTGTAGGTGTAGTTGTGGATCTTGCCCACATCACCGAAGGCCTGTGCCTTTTTCCCCTTGAGCAGATTGTTTGCCACCATGATGCCCAATGCGCTTTTCTGATTGTCGGGTCCGTAAAAATCCGCGGAACGGGCGATCAGTGCAGCGAGTTCTCCGCTGGACACAGCATTCATGATCATGTCGTGCAATTGCCTCCTGACCTCACCTTTTTTGCTCGGAGGATCAATGGGGGACGATTCTGTCATGTGAGGCAAAGCTGTTTTCGCATATAAATACATGTTGTCGAAGAACACCAGTTTGGCACCTTGCTTCTTGCAGGCATCAATTACAGTTCTCAGGAAAGGTGGCCAGGATTTCTGCCACACCTTGAGATCGTATTCAAATCCAACGACCACGTATACCACTTCACTTCCAGCAATGGCCCTATCAATCGCGGAGGAATCGCTCAAGTCGGCAGGAAACAGTTCATCCGTATCGTTTACTTTTTGAGGATTCCGACTTACTAAACGGATTTGGTCCGTGTATTTTCTCAACTCGTGGGCGAGGGGTTTACCAATGGTGCCTCCAGATCCGAGTATGGTCTGCATAATTATCTATTTTGAAAATTATTGAATAGGGCTTAGTCCCGTGATGGGGATTTTTAAGAACAAATGGTTTAATTTCCCCTCTAAACTAAGGCTTTTCCTTTCATGAGTCGATCGTCCATGCCTTCATTGCCTTTCCCATTCTGGCCAATGTTTCGTCCCTGTCCAATATCTCGGCGATCTCGAAAACGGGGGGGCCGAATTTCCCGCCAACAAGTATAATGCGTAAGGGCAGCATCAGTTCGCCGGCTTTGATCATCCTTTCTGCGGCCATGCTCTTGAATATCTGTTCCAGATTAGATGCAGTCCATTCCGCCTCTATCAGTCGGGTCATATAATCTTCGAAAAGTTCCTTCTTGGATGGATTCCATTTTCCTGCTATTGCGGATATGTCCCAGGTTTCTGGAGGGCGAAAGAAAAAGCTCCCCTGTTCAACGAAATCAGGGATCAATACGCAACGTTCCTTGATGAGGTTTATGACGGTCTTGATCTTGATCTCTTCCGCAAAGATGCCTGCATCATGTAATGCTCGTCTGACTTCGGGCAGTAATCTTTCCGCAGTGGACCGTTTGATCCATTCCTGATTGAACCACTTGGCTTTTTCGTAATCGAACTTTGCGCCGCCCTTGTGCACACGATCGAGTTCGAATTTTTGAATGAGTTCTTCCAAGGTGAAGATCTCCTGTCCACTACCATCATTCCAACCCAGCATAGCCAGCATATTGATAAAGGCTTCGGGCAGAAATCCGAGTTCACGGAATCCTTTGGTCAGTTCGCCAGACTTGGGGTCCTTCCAATTCATGGCGAAGACGGGAAAACCGAGTCGGTCGCCGTCACGTTTGCTGAGTTTTCCATGGCCATCTGGTTTCAATATCAGTGGCAGGTGTGCCCATTTGGGCATCTCCATTTCCCAGCCCAGATATTTCCACAGAAGGATATGAACTGGTGCTGAAGGCAACCATTCTTCGCCCCTGAAGGCATGAGTGATCTCCATGAGCCGGTCGTCCACAACCACGGCAAGATGGTAGGTGGGCATGCCATCTGCCTTGAGAAGTACTTTATCGTCTACCGTATCCGTGGAGAAACTGACCTCTCCTCGGATCAGGTCAATGAAAGATACTTCCTCCCCTTCTGGAACCTTGATCCTTATGACGTATGGCGTACCATTGGCCAAGAGAGCTATAGTCTCATTTTCGCTGATGGTCAATGAATTGCGCATACTTTTCCGGATCTTACGATCATATTGGGGAGAAGGGTTCTCTTCTGTCCTGAAACGATTCCGCATCTCATCCAACTCTGTAGGAGTGTCAAATGCATAATAAGCATGTCCCTGATGTACGAGTTGCTCTGCATATTGCCGATATAAGGATTTCCGCTCGCTTTGACGATAAGGTGCAAACTGCCCTCCGACTGAAGGGCTTTCATCGGGTAAAAGCCCACACCAGGACAGGCAATCAGAGATGTATTCCTCCGCCCCTTCGACGAATCTGGACTGATCGGTATCCTCGATCCGAAGTACGAAATCGCCTCCATTTTTGCGTGCATAGAGATAATTATAAAGGACGGTGCGAACACCTCCGAGATGTAGACCTCCTGTTGGACTTGGTGCAAAGCGAACGCGGACTTTTTGCTGCATGCCGCAAAGATATGATCTGCGCACGATCCCTGCCGTGATGCATCGGTAGTCAAAACGGTTGAACATGATTCAGGGAAATTCAGTGGGATTCATCGCAGTTACTCGGCTTTGGATCTTGGCTACTTTGAACAATGATTATCTTCGGTTATGCTTTATCCGGTCAGGACACCTTGGTTGATCAAAATGGCTTATCCATCCTGTGTCTGGGATATGCCATCCGACGAAGGACGTGTCTATCTGACTTTCGACGATGGCCCCCATGAACAAGCGACTCCTTACGTACTGGATGAGCTTGGGAAACGCCAGGCGAAAGCCACTTTCTTTTCCATTGGGAATAACGTGGAACGCTTGCCCAGCCTGCATCAGCGGGTTTTGGATGAAGGGCATGCCTGTGGAAATCATACTTGGTCGCATATGAACGGATGGAAGGTTCCCGACAATGCTTATCTGGAGGACATACAAAAGGCCACTACATGCATAAAGGGAAATTTGTTCAGGCCTCCCTATGGCCGGATCAGTACCAGTCAGGTGAGATCGATCAGGCGATCTTTAAGGATGAAAGTGATCATGTGGTCACTGCTGAGTGGAGATTTCGACATCGAGTTGAATGAGGAGAAATGCCTTCGTCAGGTCATCGACAGGATGAGGCTGGGCGACATCATCGTATTTCATGACAGCAGCAAGGCAGAGAAAAAATTGAAATACGTTCTACCCCGGGTGTTGGATGAGATCGGCCAGCGTGGGTGGAGTTGTGATAAGTTGACCTGAAGAATTATCTGGAAAGAGAAATCAAGATTTAAAATGGTGTTAAAAAAAATTGGGCCGGGGTAGAAACCCTGGCCCGTTTTTAATCCGTACCCTATGAAAACTGCTTCCAATGTACGTGTTTTTTTCAGATGTCCAACTTTTTTTCAGTGTAGAGTTATCGTTTTGGGAACAGCATTGACTGTAATTGTAGCCTGGTTGTCACAAGTGCCGTCACCATAATCCAGGACTCCCGATCTTCCATTAACTGTCAGATTTACAATGCCTTTGACCAGCCAAGGGCACACAGATTTCCTGACAAGAGGTTCAACCGTCTGCCCTGACCAGGTCCTGCCCTGCGAGTTCGATCCGGAACGATCACCGGTTATATTGTACACATCATCAAGAGGATACAACGGCGTTCCATTCCCCTCAACCTGGGTTCTTGTCCGGTCGGAGTTCCAGGTTCTCCAGTTCCCATTGGCAGTATTGGTCACCTTGGCATTTTCAACGACCACCCTCACACTGCGTTGGTTTGCCCCCGTATCCGTCAAATTGGTGATCGTGTGCTTCCCTTCAACGGTGAAACTGTCAATAGCATACCCTTCAAATGTGGTAACAGCCTGACTTCCAGGAATAAAAAGTGGTCCACTATATACGGTGATGATCTTCCCCATCCGGGTATGACCATTATGTTCACATCCGGCCCCAAAGTCGATGGTCACGGTTTTAGGGAACACACCTCTTTGCTGCGGGATGATCGTCAGGGTGAAACATCTTGTTTGGGGTGCATTGGTCATTTCTCCTACCGAATTAAATGCCGCAGCGCCGAATACCCCCGCTCCGTTGTTTCCGTACATGCCCAAGGACTCGCCTGCAGTGGCACTGTCAATTCCTGCGGCATTGTCATACACATCGTTAAAAGTGCTCTCCAGTGTGGACTCATCTCCAGATGCATCCACAATCGATTGAGAACCAGCATTCACAGAATTTGCACTTTGGTCTTTTTTACAAGAATCCATGGTCAGGAGGGAAAAAACTGCAAGACCGGTGATGAGGAAGATCTTTTTTGACAATAACATGTTCGTCAGTGTTTGATTTGAATTTTTGAAACGGACCAGTATGAGACATATTGCAGTAATCCAAGTTTAATCCGGTCTCTGATTTTTACAGAACTTTGGCGCTTATGATGTTGATTGATACTCATTGTCACCTTTATTCCAAAGATTTTCAGACCGATCGTCAGGAGGTCATCTTACGTGCCCGTCAGGCGGGACTGTCCAAAATTTATTTACCCAATGTCGATCTGGAAAGTATCCCGGGAATGTTATTATTGGAAGAGAACGAATCCGGATTTTGTCATGTCATGATGGGATTGCATCCCTGTTCGGTCGAAAATGATTTTGAGGAGGTTTTGGATCAAATGGAAAAATGGCTGTCAGAACGTAAGTTCTCAGGTATCGGGGAGATAGGATTGGATATGTATTGGGACAAGACCCGTGCAGCGGAACAGGAAAAAGCATTCCACCGCCAAATGAATTGGGCCACGAAACATAATTTGCCCATCGTGATCCATAGCCGTGAAGCTACGGACCGTTGTATTGAACTGGTCGCTGAACATAAGGATGATGGCATACGTGGTGTCTTCCATTGCTTCGGAGGCACGATAGAACAAGCCGAGAAGATCAAGTCACTCGATTTTTTTCTTGGCATCGGAGGTGTGGTGACTTACAAAAAAGCGGGACTTGATGAAGTGTTGAAAGTGATCGGTTTGGAAAAGGTTGTTCTGGAGACAGACGCACCATATCTTGCACCCGTGCCTTTTCGCGGTAAACGCAATGAACCCTCATTCATCAGGTATGTTGCGGATAAGATCGCGGAGACTTTGGGCATGAAGGTGGAAGAAGTGGCACGGATCACATCACTAAATGCGGCTGAACTTTTCGGGTCCTGAGCCCAACACTCAGAATCTGCGATCCGACACACGTAATTCGGAATTTTCTATGGCCTCAATGGCATTCAACAGGTATACCAGTGGTGCATTCCAGTTTATGGCGATTTCATTTGAAGCATAGGAACAATCTTCATCCAGATAGGTGGTTTCCGGTTCTGAGTACAGGTAGTTGCACCCGTCCTGTTTACCTGGATTGGGGCCTCCTGCCAATAGGCCGGGGACAGGTTCAAGGATCTGGTCTGCAATGGAAATCCTATGGTGTGGTTGCATGGTGGAGTATGTCCCCATTCCTGTAATGAAGCAGTAGCCGGTTGCGTTCCGCCCCAGAATATGGTCAGCATTTCCAATGGCACCTTGAATATATTTTTCGTCTTTCGTCAACAGGTAAGCCTGGATCAAAACGATCCCTTGGTTCGCGGCGACGCTATTACTGCCCCAAACAAAGTCTTTTGGAGATCCACCCATGGAAGTTCGAAATGCGCTGGATGAAGCGTTCATCAGAAGTGAGTCGGCAAAATGGATGGTCCGGTTTTTTAATTCCAATATGATTTGCCGAATAGCAGGGGAGAATATTTTCTGTTCGCGGATCAGACTATAGTAGCCCAGCATCCCTACATCCGACCAGGAGGAAAGTGTAAGTGGATGGTTGATCCAGGAGTCAAGTCCTTTCACATACTTGTCCTGTCCCGTGGTGGCCAACAATTCGCTCGCGGCCCAGAACCATTCGTCCTCCAGGTGTCTATCACCATAGGATCCAGTGGAAATGGCAGGTTGATAGTTTTTGTTCATGGCGTCCTGATCATAAATGATCTCAGGATTTTTCACTGCCCATTTCCATGCCATCCGGGCTGCACGGCTGCAACTGTCGGATAGGCCGGGGAGTATTTTTTCGAATGATTCAAATATCCGTGCTGCTTGTGCGCACACAGCTGCCAGATCCAGTGCCGCCGCAGTGGATTTCATGACCATATACCGGGGACGCGTACATGAAGAGGGCATGACCATGGGGTCGAATGATGCATTGGTGCACTTGTGATATACCCCTCCATCAGACGTATCCTGCATGGTGAGCATCCATCTGAGGTTGTAAAGAATTTCGTCGAGTATGTCGGGGAGGGGATTCCCGGATTCGGGAATGGCGGTTGACAACTTTCCAAAGTATTCGGGAAAATCTTCATAAGCGCTCATTAAAGTACCCATGGTGATCCCGGAATTAACGACGTATTTATTGTAGTCACCTGCATCGTACCATCCTCCCGGCGAAGAGAGGACGCTTCCTTCGGGTCTGCCTGTGGAAGCCGCGGAAGCATGAACAAGCACTTTATCATCCGGATGGCCGGCGTCGCGTGACCATTTACCTCCAAATGCAGGACCGATCGGCATGGACATCCTTTGAAAATAGAAAGCTTTGAGTGCGGCCAAAGCGGCATCAAAGTATGCATGTTGTCCGATTGCGAAGTTGTAGGAGGATGCTTTGCCGGGTATGGAGATCGAGTAAGTCCCGGGTCTGTTCATTGGGGTAAGGTCCAAGGTATGGACCATCAGTGAGGAGTTTGTTGATCGTATCGGACCCGTTGTGGTTCCTCTGAAAACCGTATCACCGTTGATCTTATTAAGAACGAAAAATGGCTTTGACCTTTCATCTGATATCCAGGATGCGATTTTGACACCTCGGCCATAATACCCCAGTTGGTTGATCCGTATGGGATTGGTTGTCTGGGCGGTTAAGGTCAAGCAGCAGAATATGCCGAGGTTGTAAAGCAGAAATCGGATCAACATGGCTCTAAGGTTTAATAAGGCACCAATTTAAGGCGGAATGGGAAAGAGTTACCTCACGAATTATCCCATACACTGGGCAATTTGGTTAAAACGGCTTATTTTCGTTCCCCGCTTCCCGGAGAAGTGCAGGAGTGGTTGAACTGGCACGCCTGGAAAGTGTGTATAGTCGAAAGGCTATCAAGGGTTCGAATCCCTTCTTCTCCGCCAAAGCATAATTGCAAAGCCCCTCGCTCCAGCGTGGGGCTTTTTCAAGCCGTATCAGGACCTCCATTTCAACCGGTATCAGTGATCAAAAACAAAGAACGGATCCTATCTTTTCCAGGTCTCGACCTATGATCCCATCTGGTAACGGATCATGTGATCCCCAATTGGTAGATTTATTGAACTGGTAGATGTACTTCATCTGATGTGATCCAAAATGCAATAGGTTTTCGGCATTTTTAGAAGATCAAAAGCCCCTTCTTCATGCGGGATGGTGATCTAGCGAACGACCCGGCATTCGGAGCTGGATAGGTGACATCGGCAGGCCATTCGTATGGTGAAGGGAGTGCATTACGCATTATCTTTATCCGGTACAAGATCATTGATCAACATATGTTGTTCTCCTCAACCATGTCGTCCAAAAAGAACTTCCAACGGACTAGGCTGGCGCCCACCCCCAGTGGTTACCTGCATCTGGGGAATGTTGCTTCTTTCGTGCTCACCGTAGGGTTGGCGCGGAATCATGGTGCAAAGATACTCCTTCGGATAGACGATATGGACAGGGAAAGGGTTCGGCCGGAATATCTTCAGGACATCTTCGACACATTGAAGTTTCTGGATATTCCTTGGGATGAGGGACCTTGCGATGTTGATGAGTTTACAACTTCATACTCCCAAATACATCGACTGGACCTGTACCGTGCGGCATGGAATGAACTGGCCGGATCAGGCTTGTTGTTCGGATGTTCATGTTCACGTAAGCAATTCACTCTGGAACCTGGCGGTTCGGTTTACCCCGGAAACTGCCTGAACGAACAAATCCCGCTGGACCGCCATGGGATAAGTTGGAGGCTCAAAGCAGAAGCGGGCATTCCCGTTGTTCTTCATGATCTGAATTCAGCCCCAGTTCATTGTACATTGCCTTCTTCCGTTCAATACATTCAGGTCAGAAAAAAGGACGGGCATCCTTCCTATCAATTGAGTTCGATCGTTGATGATGATCATTTTGGTGTTGACCTCATAGTCAGGGGACATGATCTTTTTGATTCCACGTTGGCACAATTGCATATGAGTTCTTTGCTTACAGGGAACGCATTCGGCAACTCCGTGTTTTTCCATCATCCGTTATTGATGGATCCCCATGGTCAAAAGCTTTCGAAGTCTGGCGGATCCACTTCCATAAATCATCTGCGGAAAATAGGGGCGGAACCGGCTGATGTCTTTTCTTTGATCGCAGGGACATTGGGACAGTCTGGCAAATTTCAAACTTGGGAGGAACTTTTCATTTTATTATGGGATACAGATCTTCATTGGCCTACTCATATCCATTGATCATGCAATCATGTTCAATATTCCACTAAAGCAAATGCTAGTGACTTCCTGTCGAGGCAAGGGATGACCAGGCTGTTTGGACCAACTTGCTTCATGTATCTTGGCATGAATTTGTGATTTTTATTCTGGTCGTGCATGATGGGGTCTTCTCTTAGGGAAAGGTCTGTGCCAATGGAAATACTTTGCAGTACGGAAATTCCTTTAGTGAGTTCATTGAAGTAGACACGCTGGATGCCCTGCGGCGAGCAAACCTGATAGGATAAGGTCATGTTCTCAGTCTGGTCGAATTCGGATTTGTGGATCACCTTTGCAGAGTTCAGTGATCCCTTGCTGTCCAGGAAAAGTAACAATATGTTATCCGTGTACTGTTCTCCGGTGAGGTAGGGGCTTCTAGTCCTGTCGAACCAGAGACCGGCCTTGTCCCTGGGTATGAATTGCCAGTAGGATAAGGGTGGTGTGAAGATCCTTGATCCTGATCCAGAGATCGGATCCGATCTTTTCCGCAATGCGGAAAATCTGCTGTAGGTGGAACAGAGCTCAGCCATGACCAGGTAGCCACCATCATTCAATGGATAGATTTGCCGCAGATAGAAATCGTTTATCACCCTCTCCGGTGCATCAAAGTTACTCCTTGCCTCCAAGCGGATGTTTTCACTGATAGGAATAAAGGATGATGCTGATTGTTGCTGACGCTTTTTGTCCCAGAGGAGACTGTACAGTCCGGTGATATTGTACTTGCCCGGACCATAATAGAATGAACTCAGTATGATACGTTGATGAACGTTGTCCGCCCTTATTTTCAAACCGTCTAGGGTGACATCACCAAGGGGCAGGTCAATGTAATGCAAGCTGTCCTCTCCATGGATCTTCTGTATGAGTGTAGCTTGTTTGAAGCCATCCTCGGAGCCATTTCGTAAAGAACGAGCGAAACTCAGGTCGCCTTCATTGTCCAATGTAAGGTCTGTGAATGCGGCATCCCGACCCGGGGCAACATACCGTAAGGTGTCTTTCTCCAGAACAAGAAGATTATTATCCAGAAGGATGGTCTTTAACCGGTATTCGTCCTGCTTCGGTCTGCTTGCTTGCAATAGCATGATCTTTTTTCTATCGTCACTTTTCAGTACGGCATAGGCTGGTACAAACTGACTTTTCTCTGAGGGGAAACTATTCGCAATGATGGCATTCCATTCCTGATCGGTAGGGGTGTTTTGACTGGACACTATGGTGGATGCGGATAGGATGGTGCTATCCAGTAAAACAGGCGGACTGATGAGCCTGCCCCTCCCATTCAAAACAGCCACGTTTATATAGGCCGTGTTCGCTTTGACCTGTTGATAAAAGATGATATAACGGTCGGCTGTTGAGACGAAGTCCACATGCGTCAAAACCAAGGGAAGGAATGGGAGTTGAACACGTTCGGCCAGCACCATGTTATTATCGTATAGGTTGATCGAGGTTTGGGATGGGCTATTCAAAAAAATGTTGATCATCCCATCGAATCTGCCGATGATCTCGAAATTGATGAACCTGTTCGGGTCGTATTCGGGGTCAGAATACCGGATCCGCTGTGCCCAGGTCGGACACATGAATGAAAGGAATATGATCAGCATGAGCGTTCTGGTCATGATGGGATGTCCTTAGTTTCCGGTATTTTTCCGTGTCTCGGATCAGGAGTAGGGTACAACAGTTCAGAGTCTTTTCTGTTCAAAGAAAGAGGATGAGTTGACCTCTGGGAGGGATCTTTGTCCTATTTGAGGGTGAGGTCATGTTCGCTCTGAGTAAGGGAATGAGCATGGAGGCTCAATCCCTGTAATTCAGTGCTGGTTTCCTATCCCCCAAGAGTGATTTGTACTGGTAATTCCCGATCTGTTGGTTGAATTCGGCTTTTGCACTCTCGATCAGTGCGGGTCTGTTGAACAGATCTATTGCGGTCCAGGCAAGTGTTTTTGCGGCAACTATCATGGCTCTTGCGGCCATATCCTTGCCTCCGCAAGCCGTTGCCTGCCAACTGTGTGCAGGTGTGCCGGGCACCCAGGTGGCCGCGGACATGCCGACTGTCGGAACTACATAGCTCACATCGCCGACATCAGTTGATCCTTGTCCTTTTTCGGGTTGAAGTGATCTGACCATGGAGGCGGAATCGGGAGGGTCTACTTTGCCCAGAAAACTGGATTGCAATGAATTGGCGAACGCAAGTTCTTCCGTTGTGTACCGTATTCCACCTATTTTCATCAGATTCTCTTGCATGTCCAAAGCCAGAGTACTATTTATGAGCAGGTCGTGTGTGCCATCGATCACTTCATGATCCACTTTGGTGTCTGTGCCTAAAGCTGCGCCTTCTGCTGCTTTTACAACACGTTCAAAAATAGTTTCCACTTGTGCCCTTTCCGGATGACGTACATAGTAAAATACCTCCGCAAAATCGGGGACCACATTAGGGGCCTTGCCGCCTTGGGTGATCACATAATGGATACGGGTTTCCTGAGGAACATGTTCTCGCATCATATTGACCATGTTGTCCATTGCTTCTACTCCATCGAGAGCGGAACGCCCCTTGTCAGGAGCTCCTGAAGCATGTGCAGATATCCCATGGAACCGGAATTTGGCGGACTTATAGGCCAGTGCACTGCTGAACGCCACCGCATTGACATCGCTCGGGTGCCAGTGCAGAGCTACATCCACCTCTTTGAACAATCCTTCACGTACCATATAAACTTTACCCCCTCCGCCTTCCTCGGCAGGTGAACCGAAGATTTTGACGGTACCTTTTATCCTTCCTGATTCTATAAGTTGTTTGATGGCTACACCGGCGGCCACAGATCCCGTACCAAAAAGATGATGCCCACAACCGTGGCCTGCATTACGTCCTGCGACAAGAGTTTTGATTGCAGAACTGTCTTGTGAGAGACCTGGAAGTGCATCAAACTCGGCAAGTATGGCAATTACCGGGTGGCCGGTGCCGTAAGTAGCAATGAATGCTGTGGGCATTCCGGCTACGCCAGACTCCACGTTGAATCCATTTGCTTTTAGCGTTGACTGAAGTAGGTTGGTACTTTTGTTCTCCTTGAAGCCCACTTCTGCGGCATTCCAGATCTGGAGTTCCACATTTTTATAGGTTTCATATCTGGAATCGATTGACACCGAGGCCTCCTTCTTCAGGTTGTCCAAATTGATCACCAGCGACTTTTTTTGAGCATAGGAAATGGTCAGGTCCAATAGTAAAATGATGGTCGATATGATCGTTCTCATGATGAGGAAATATGGAAATGAAGTAAGTCTTAAAATTAGGTAAACTCTAGGAAATGGACCCGGTCGGATCGTTGTTTGATGTACAGCCTTTCCATCATCATGTATTTGTAAAAACCATCATATTCTTGTTAAAATCTCATTCCCTGCGATTCTTGTCCACCCGTCTTTTCTTTCGTAGTTTAGGGTGCGGTGTTTGCCGTCAATTTCCTTTACAAGCCTATTCACATGGACCTAAAGAATAAAGTCGCCATCGTAACCGGTGCGGGAAAGGGTATCGGACTTGAGATCTGCAGGAAGATAGTACAGTATGGAGGAAGCGTCATACTCAATGATATTGATGAGACCCTGGCCATAGAGGCTGCACTAACTGCATCGGCCGGAACAGACAGGTGCATTGCAGTGACTGGTGATTCCTGCGATGCTGCTGTTATTGCCCGGATGGTTGAAACTGCGACCACCACATACGGCAGCCTCGATATCGCCATTGCCAATGCCGGCATCACCTTGTATGGTGATTTCTTCAATTATCCTCAGGATGACCTGTACAGGGTTCTGCAGGTCAATCTTGGAGGAACTTTTCTGCTTGCCCAGGCAGCGGCCAAGCAGATGAAAGATCAGCCTGCGGGAGGGGCACTGCTTTTCATGTCATCCGTCACCGGTCATCAGGCACACAGAAATCTTGCCGCATATGGCATGACCAAGGCTGCTATCGAAATGCTGGCAAAGAACCTGGTGATCGAACTTTCTCAGTATAAGATCAATGTTAACGCGATCGCTCCAGGGGCCACTTTGACCGAAAGGACTCTGGAAGATCATAACTATACGGCTATTTGGTCCAAGATCACACCCATGGGACGTCCGGCCTTCGTTGAAGACATCGCTAATGCTGCTCTATTCCTGGTGTCCGCGGGAGCTAAGCACATCACCGGTCAGTCTCTTATCATCGATGGAGGATGGACCAGTACCAGTCCCAATCCTTATTGAAGTTGAGGCACCCATTATTCCGACTTATCTTCACTGCTCGGAATGTTCGAATTTGATGCACATGATAGAACGTTTACAATCCATATTGCCTTCTGACCGCATCCGCTCACGATTGATCGACAGGGTATCTTTTGCGGCCGATGCAGGATTTTATTATTTGGTCCCACAGGCTATCGTTCTGCCTATATCAGAAGACGAGATCGTATCCCTGTTCCGCTTTTCCCAAAAAGAAAGGATCCCTTTGGTTTTCAGGACCGGGGGAACCAGTATTTCAGGCCAGTCCATTACTGACGGCATACTCGTGGACTTGTCCCGTTACTGGAATAAGGTTTCCGTGGAGGAAGAAGGACGTTCAGTCAGGGTGCAACCCGGTGTCATCGGTGGTATGGTCAATGCACGGTTGCGGAAGTATGGCAAGAAGATAGGTCCTGATCCGGCAAGCATAGGTGCTGCGATGATGGGGGGCATACTCTCAAATAATTCCAGCGGTATGTGCTGTGGTGTCAAGAACAATTCTTACCACACCCTTAAACACATACGGTTCATTTTGCCTGGTGGTAAGACCTTTGATACGGAGGCTCTCGGTGAAAGGGATCGATTTGTCAGTGAATGTCCTGATCTTTCCAGGAAACTTCTGGGCCTCCGCCGTCAGGTTCTTGACGACAGGAAATTGTATGACAAGATCAGGAGTAAATATCGGATGAAGAATACGGTCGGCTATTCTCTCAATGCCCTTGTCGATCATGACCATCCTTTGGATATTCTGGCGCATTTGCTAGTCGGGGCCGAAGGCACACTTGCTTTCATATCAGAAGCAGTACTGCATACCGTGGATGATCCTCCTTGCAAAGCCACTTCCTTGTTATTGTTCCCGGACATCCAAACAGCTTGCAATGCCATTGTACCGCTCACTGAAGCTGGGGCTGCCATGGTGGAACTGATGGACCGTGCTGCGATACGTTCGGTGGAAGGCATGAAAGGGATGCCCGAGGAGGTCAAGTCACTGCCGGTAACTGCCGCTTCGTTGTTGATCGAGTTCCAGGAAGCGACGGATGCCCAGCTAGATGAAGTCGTGGATGGATTCAGCAGAATCGCGGGTGGATTGTCGCTATACGCACCACCTTCCTTGACCAGAGATCCAGAACAGCGCGACCTTTTGTGGAAGATCAGAAAAGGGCTATATCCGGCAGTAGGAGCTATTCGTGCGAGCGGCACTACATTACTTTTGGAGGATATAGCTTTTCCGGTCCATAGACTCGCCGAAGCGGTGCAGGATCTACATGACTTGTTCCGTAAGCATCATTATGAACATGCCATCATTGTTGGCCATGCCAAGGATGGGAACCTCCACTTCGTCATACCTCAGGCGGTCAATACAGCGGAGCAGATTTCCGCATACGATCATTTTCTTAGGGAAGTGGTGACCCTGGTGGTCGATAAATATGACGGAGCATTGAAGGCGGAACACGGGACGGGACGGAATATGGCACCATTCGTGGAGACCGAGTGGGGCGGGGAAGCCTATGCGATCATCAGGGCGATCAAGAAGTCGATCGATCCCGATGCATTGCTCAATCCTGGAGTGATCGTTAATGATGATGCAGAGGCTCATCTCAAGAATTTCAAACTCATGCCCACGGTGGAAGAGGAGGTTGACAAATGCGTGGAATGTGGTTTCTGTGAATCCGTTTGTCCGAGCAGAGATCTTACTGCTACGCCTAGGCGAAGAATCGTGATCCGTCGGGTTTTACAGAATATGAAGGATGCAGGGGATCAGAAGGGTCATGATCAATTACTGAAGGAGTATTCCTATGATGGATTGGAGACCTGTGCGGTAGATGGACTCTGTGCCATTGCCTGTCCTGTCGGGATAAATACAGGGGATCTTGTAAAAAGATTGCGCCGTGAAAATCATTCAGAAGGTCAGAATGCACGGGCTCTCTGGGTGGCGACGAATTTCAGTTTTGTCGAACGTTTGGTTAGGGTAGGACTCCGTTCCGGATCATTTGTGAATACGGTTTTCGGAAAAAAAACCATGTCTGGCATGACCCGGGGCTTGAAAAAGATATTCCCTTCCATTCCATTATGGATGGATCAATTGCCAGCACCTCCTGATCTGCGCATTTTGAAGCGTAATGCGGGCAAGGATATGAATAAGGTTAATGGCCAAGTCCTGTATTTTCCTTCGTGTATTTCTCGTACAATGGGAACTTATCCTGGTAAAAAAAATCTAATGGAAACATTCTTGTCCGTATGTACCAAAGCGGGCATAGGGGTGTCGGTGCTGGATGGATTTGAAGGATCCTGCTGCAGCCAGATCTTCTCTTCCAAGGGTTATAGCGAAGCATATCGATTCACGGCAAACCGAATTACGGAACATATATGGAAGTCAAGCAAGGAAGGGCGATTGCCGGTGGTTATAGATGTGAGTTCCTGCGCATACTCCCTGCATCAGTTGCGGCCTTCATTGAGTGAGGAAAACAAACTTAGGTTCGACAGTTTGAAGATCATGGACAGTGTAGATTTCCTTCATGACATGGTTCTGCCTGTCATTCAGGTAAAAGAGAGAAAGGGTAAAGTTTTGTTGCATCCAGTCTGTTCTTTGAAGAAGATGGGTACTGAAGGGAAGTTCGTAGCCATTGCCCGGGCTTGTGCAGAGGAGGTTGTTGTTCCGGTGGATGCCGGCTGTTGTGGGATGGCAGGTGACCGCGGTTTCCTCTTTCCGGAGCTTACAGCTTCTGCAACCAGGAAGGAGCGGAAGGAAGTGATATCAGAGGATTATGAAGGGCATTATTCCAGTACAAAAACATGTGAGATGGCCATGTCCGAAGTGGTGAAGCAAAATTATGAGTCCGTTCTTTATTTGGTGGACGAGACGGCATGAGACCCTGATTCTTTGATCCCCCCCACCCTCCAAGGGTCCACCCTTGGAGGGTGGGGGGGGGATTCCTTTCCAAATGAGACAAAAACGTATAATTTTATTAAATCCTCGTAAGGAAAATCTTGATTTTTAATCAATTTCCATTCAACCCTTGGAGGGTGGACCCTTGGAGGGTGGATTGATAGATCAACGGAAATGTTCTTTCATGACCTTGGCGTAATCTGCAAATGCAAACTCTGGTTCGGCGATCTCCGGATGCCAACGTTTTTCCCATTCAAAACTGAAAAATCCATCGTAACCGTCCTTGGCCAGTATATCGACGGATTGCATCACTGGAGTCTCTCCCTGACCCAGGAAAAGGTATGTTATCTTGCCGTCACGTTTCCGAGCATCTTTAATGTGTGTGTGTCTGATATAAGGTTTTAATTTCCGGTAAACGTCCTCTGAAGGTTCTTGTGTTTCTATCCACATGTTCACGATATCCCAAACCAGTGCAGCATGAGGGTGTGTAGCTTGTTGCATGACTTTAAGTATATCATCAGCCCAAATCAGATCACCATGCGTCTCCATAAGCACGGTCACCTTGCTTCCTTCAGCATGTCTCGCGAGTTCATGAAGTCCCTCTGAAATGAGGTCTATCGTCCGTGACTTCTCTTGGTCCTTGGGCAGGTTGTTTGGGAATACGCGAATATGCGGACATTGGATCTGTGCTGCAAGATCGATATAGCGTTTTCCCTCGTCAATATT
>CAIKEH010000031.1 GCA_903826405.1 uncultured bacterium | reverse complement strand
TTATTATACATATACTATAAAGTTATCATACAAGCTACAAATTTCTATCGAACACAAAATTTATTTTTTACTTCCCTATGATGATTATGGCTTATTAGCTCCCCTTTTACTACTTAAATATTGAAAAAATATTTCCACGACCCAAAGGGTTTAACTGCAGTAGAAATATCAGCAAGAAAGGAAAGAATCAGGACACCGATTAATACGAAAAAAACCTACGTATAAATATTCATAAGTAGTTCATTTATTAAAAGAGTATACCTTTTCTACCAAAACCGGATATAGCAAAGGACTTACGATTTAGCGTATGTCAATATTTATATTTTAATGAGACCGTGAATCGAACCCATGACTTCAGAATTATACAATTTATAGTCCTGTCGTTTACGTCAGGCATTATTGTTTACAGCCCCCCTCGTCTCCTTTAAGACAAGAACACAGTTATCCTCTTTCGTGCCCATGCTCGTATGTAAAATGTTAAAACCGCCGAGCCTGTTTGACGAGATCAACTACAACAGTATATTTGTAGAGTATCAAGAATCCGCCCATGGCGGATACCAACCGGGCGGCCGAAGCCACGGTGGTCAAATGATGCGGGCCGACAGGTCAAAAAAAGCGGAAATCCCCACTTTTCACTGTTCACCCTCATGACTTGATGCAGGCATCAGGAATGCTCATGTGCATGCACGTGCAGCTACCAACCGGGAGACCGAACTCCACGGTGGTCAAAGGATGCGGACGGTACCGTCAATAAAAAAGGAACCATCCATTCCATTCCTGGTGTGAACTGCTGTAATCAGTAAACCATCATACCATGAGCAAGCAACAAGAGAACAATGCGCAGTCGAAAACCGTCAACAAGATCGAATTCCCCGACTATCTTGGTTATGGCATCGCTGATAAGGAATCTTTCCGCGAGGAGGAAGGTAAATACTTGCAGGATTATCTCCTGCACGGCAAGAAAGTGCTAACGGCTTCCCTCACAGATGACCGTGCCGAGATCGAAGAACATTGGGAGGGAACAAACTTGGGGTATACGACATACCCGACGTTGGCGAAGGCCGTTTGCGTCCATTATAACTTTATGGATCAATCTCAAAGTCCCATTCATGAGTTCTGGGCACACAGTCTATCCAAGTTAGGGAACATTTATGTGGAATATTTGAAAGACGGCATCGGCAAACCTATCTTCTTTCCTGCCGTCTACATGATGACGGTGCGTATACCGGTCACGGAACATAATCGCGAGTCGGCACAGATATTCCTGGAAGACCCCCTTTTAAAATTTCTGGGGTATCGCTTCTACCCGACCAAATTTATCATCAGCAAGGATGAGGGCGGCACTTCGCAAAGATCCATCTACCTGTTGGAGGTCACGGCTCCGTTGGCTTTTATACATGATGTCTGCAGTATAGCTTTAAGCTATAATGTCATACTGAAAGAGAGAATACACCGGGCATTTGTAATGGCGGGTCCATATACTGATGGGTTGAGCCTGAAGATGTGGAAAGTTGAGGAAGGCGATGATGAGAGAATGTATGGTGTGATGATCAAGAGCGGCAAAGAGATCGATGGAGTTTCCACCTCAGTGCATGCGGAAAGCTGATGAACAGATATAAATATTGATCAATGCAGTATGCAGAAACGTCAGTATAATGCTCTGAGCAGTTTATCGAGGTCGTTCATGTCGTTGAAGAAGGAAGGGGAGATCCGGATCCGATGTTCATAGAGTTGGATGTTCACACCTGCCTTTTCGATCTTCGGCGCCAGTTGTTTTTCTGCATCTCGGAATGCGAAACTCACGATGGGGGAGGTGGATCCTTTGGGTGTCATGGCTACGAAGCCCATTTTTGGCAGTTCTTCCTGGAGCCTGTCGACCATCGGCTGACGGTGGCGCTGGATATTTGAAATGCCGATACGTTCCAATAGGCCCAATGAATAGGTGAGTCCGGCGACACATTCATTGCCCAGTGTGCCCACTTCGAAATGACCGCCCGTGTCTTCTTTTGTGGTGGAGTCGAAGATGGAGGTGCCGGGAGTTTCGAATGGGAACAGGTGGGAATTGAAGGCTTTGATCTGTCGATAGCCATATTGGTTTCTCTTCAGCAAAGGGAGGCGATCCTTTCGCACGTAGAGGAAGCCAGCTCCAAAGTCACCCATCAGCCATTTGTAGGTGGCACAGGCAGCGAAATCGAGGCCGATCTCCCTGAAATCCATAGGAACGGCGCCGGCACCCTGGATGATGTCCGCATAAACGAGAGCACCCTTTGCATGAGCAATGCGGCAGAGTTCTTTCAGATCGTGTTGGAATCCGTTGATGGAGGATACGGAGCAGACGGCCACCAGTTTTGTGCCCGGCGTGATCGCGGCATCCATTTCGTCCAGGTCGATGCCCATGTTCTTTGGCCGGATGATGGTCAGGTCCAACCCTTGTTTGGCAAGCTCGCCATATAGAAATAGGGACCCTTCGAAGTGGTAGGCATCGGTGACCACTCGTGCTCCTGAACCCGGTATCCGGAGGCTGTTGACGATATGGTTTTCCCCCACCAGAGTGCTGGGTATCCAGGCGAGTTCATCGGCATCCACGTTCATCATTTTGGCGAACTGGTCCATGCATGTTTTTCTGTCTGCTGCCATATCATATCCCGGAGCTTTCCCATTCTGCATGCGTTCATCGAGGAAGCGTTGTATGGAATGCCGGCTGCCCTTGCTCATCGGATGGGTGTATGCAGAGTTGAGGAAGGTGCCTTTGATATCGAACGCATCCTTCATGGGAAGTGAAATGGGGACATCTCCAACGGGCAGGTCCATCCAAGAGGAAAGTCCGGCAGCTGCGGGTATGGCGCTCAGCTTGCCAAGGAAAGCGCGGCGTGAGGTACGGTGATTTGGGATTGCAGGATCATTCATGTGGATGGATCGGTTGAAATAGGGTTGACGAAAAGATGGATGCCCTGTTCTTCGATGAATGTTCTGTTAGGGCCACGCTTTTGATCTATTTCATGAAAGGTTTCGGGTTTCTTTGTCCATAAGCGAATGTAATTATTTCCCGTGGGGTGGGGATATCAGGGGATGCAGCAATTTGAATTGGATATTGAGCTGTGTGCGACACATCATTTCCGATCATGAAAATCACCTGACATTCATTTACCATCGATCGTTGTTGTAGTCCAACTCGAAATTCTTCTGCGTATATTTATCCAATGAGACCGGTATGTATCTTTCTGTTGTTTGGTGTTCAGTCGGTATTCGCTCAGCGATCTCTGAATGAAAGGATGAATGAATTCAGTGCCCTTCTTTCTCTACCCAACATCGCTTCCGACTCCGCGGGCATCCGTACGAATGCCCACGTCGTTATGGATCTGATGAGCAGGAAGGGCATCGGCAATGTACAAGAGCTAAGTCTTGATGGTGCACCTCCTGCCTTATATGGCGAGGTGAAGGTGCCGGGGGCGGAGAAGACGCTTGTTTTTTATGCGCATTATGATGGGCAGCCCGTCAATCCTGCTCAATGGGCAAAGGGCCTCGAGCCGTTCAAGCCTCTGCTTTATACCGGAGCCATCGACAAGGGCGGTAAACCCATCCCTTTCCCCTCGGATGGGAACTATGACCCCGACTGGCGTATCTATGGGAGGAGCGCATCTGACGACAAGGCCGGTGTGATGGCCATTCTTGATGCTTGGGAAGAGATCAATATGGAGGGGAAGAAACCCAATTATAATATCAAGTTCTTTTTCGATGGAGAGGAGGAGGCGGGTTCCCCACATCTGGCAGCGATACTCCAGCGCAATAAGGAACTTCTTCGATCCGACCTATGGATCATCTGTGATGGTCCGGTGCACCAGTCGGGCCGCAAGTTGGTCTTCTTCGGTGTACGTGGCGATTGTCATTTGGATCTGACGGTATATGCATCCAAGCGACCTCTGCACAGTGGTCACTATGGGAATTGGGCACCCAACCCGGCCATGATGCTTGTCAAACTGCTTGCTTCGATGAAAGATGATCAGGGCCGGGTCACCATAAAAGGATTTTATGATGACGTCACACCATTGAGTCCGACGGAGAAAAAGGCATTGGCGGCGATTCCGCCGGTAGACGAACAGATGAAAGCTGAATTGGGGATCCGTGAAACCGAAACCGCTGGCCTCACGCTCAGTGAAGCCATCAACCAACCCTCGCTCAATATAAATGGCATGGCCAGCGGCAATGTAGGTAAGATATCTTCCAATCAGATCCCCACCTTTGCTACGGCGGTACTTGACCTGCGCCTGGTGCTGGGGAACGACTATGTGCGACAGCAACAAAAGGTCATCGATCATATCAAGACGAAGGGATACCATGTGATCGACCATGAACCCACGGATGCGGAACGTGAGCGGTATGGAAAGATCATCAAGGTGACGGGCTTGGGTGAGGATGGTGGATACAATGCGCAACGCACTTCGATGGACCTCCCCATTGCGCAGAACGTGATCGATGCGGTGCAGTCCACCTCGAAGGATAGGATTGTTCTGTTGCCCAGCATGGGAGGCAGTCTTCCGCTTTATGTTCTGGAGAAATATTTAGGAGCCAAAACCATCTCCGTGCCCATTGCCAATCACGACAACAACCAGCATGCGGAGAACGAGAACATCCGGTTGGGCAATTTCTTCGAGGGGATACGCTCGCTGAAGGCGGTGATGTTGATGAAGTGAATGGCCAAGTCATAATGGATTGATCATCAATTCCATTTTGCGAGAAAAGTTGATATTGCTTTGTATTTTTTCGGGGATTTCCCTTACATTTGCCCTCCCTTTACGGGAAAAACGTGCGGTAGCTCAGTCGGCAGAGCAAAGTGTTGAAAATCCCAATCTGTCTCTGGCAGGCTTGTGTCGGCGGTTCGAGTTGAATTGAAATAAAAGGTGCGGTAGCTCAGTCGGTAGAGCAAAGGACTGAAAATCCTTGTGTCGGCGGTTCGATCCCGCCCCACACCACGAATAAAAGCCTGGATTACATTAAATTACATGTTTTCTGGGCTATTTTTTTATACTCCTTAGCTGTCCCTACATATTGCTGCCAGCACTTCCCTTGCTCTACTCTATCTTACTCTACGTCCAAAACATATTACAAAATAATTCAACCTTCCATTGGAGCAAGGAGGATAATTCGTAGCCTAGAAAATTCAACCTGTTAAGATATAGCTCTCTTCAACCTACCGAGCACAATGAAAAATGTAAATTAGTATCCTAACCTATCAAGATGGAAAGATTCTACTATTCAGGGGAAATAAACCAATTCATATCTGCACCCGATACCGAAATAATCGGGCACCTAACTACCAAAAGTGAATTCTCTGTAGAACTTACTCAAAGAGAAGCATGGTCATCTCAAATAAACATACTCAAGAATAGTCTCGTTTCATATGACGGTCAAATATTCTTTGAATATTCCATCCCTAGAATGGGGCGGCGAATAGATGTCGTATTAATAATCGGCAACGCCATTTTTGTTCTTGAATTTAAAGTAGGAGAGAAAGAATACACTAGCTCAGCGATTGACCAGGTTTGGGATTATGCCTTAGATCTAAAAAACTTTCACAAAGAAAGTTATGCGTCAACACTGGCTCCAATTCTGGTAGCAACCCAAGCAAAAGATAGCTTTAATGCCATAGCAACCACAAAACATAATCCATCGCTACTATTTCCTCTAAAAACAAATGGAAACAGCCTTTCAAGTATCATTAGCGATGTCATGAACTTTTCCATCGGCCAATCAATTGATGGCCCCCAATGGGGTCGAGGAGTTTATTCCCCTACTCCGACAATCATTGAAGCCGCAAAGGCTTTATACAACGGGCATTCAGTAAAAGACCTTGTAAAAAAGAGTGCAGGCGGCGACGATTTTGAAGTAACAAGTCAAACCATATCAAATATTATTCAAAAAGCTAAAATCGAAAGCCAAAAAAGTATCATCTTTTTAACGGGAGTGCCAGGTGCTGGAAAGACGCTAGTAGGTTTAGACATTTCGACTAAACATTTCAATAAAGATGAAGGACTAACTAGCGTCTTTTTATCGGGGAACGGTCCGTTAGTAGCCGTTTTAAGAGAGGCATTAACCATAGACAAATATAGTCGGGAGAAGGAGGCAGGCAAAAAGCCCAAAAAGGGTGAAATCATGAGTCAAGTCAAGGCATTCATTCAAAATGTCCACCACTACCGTGACGAATGCCTAATAGACAAAGAAAAAGCACCATTTGATCATATTGCCATTTTTGATGAGGCGCAACGAGCATGGAATTTGACACAAACATCAAATTTTATGGCTAGGAGAAAAGGAGAAAAGAATTTCAATATCTCAGAACCAGAGTTTTTGATCTCCTGCCTCAATCGTCACGATACTTGGGCAGTAATCATTTGCCTAGTTGGCGGCGGTCAGGAAATCAATACAGGTGAGGCTGGAATTGCAGAGTGGATTGCCTCCTTAAACCGGTCTTACAAAAACTGGCATGTATATATCTCAGATAAACTCTCTGATTCAGAATATGCCGCTGGTGAAGCGCTGCAATTATTAGAAGAACACAAAAATGTGGTGACATATTCAACACTCCACCTTTCCGTCTCAGTCCGATCTTTTCGCGCCGAAAACTTAGCCCGATTTGTCAAAGCTCTACTCGATATAGATATCGAAGCTGCGAGAAAATACCATGAAGAATTAAATGACAGGTACCCGATATTAATAACCCGTGATTTAAATAAAGCTAAAAGTTGGCTCAGAGAAATCGCGTCTGGTACGGAACGATATGGAATGTTAGTTTCGTCACAAGCAATTCGACTCAAACCTTATGCAATCGATGTCAAATCACCTATGGATCCGGTACACTGGTTTCTTAAAGAGAAAGATGACATCCGTTCGTCTTATTACCTTGAGGATGTGGCAACAGAGTTCCAGGTACAAGGTCTTGAGTTAGACTGGACTTGTATCTCCTGGGATGCTGATTTTCGTTTCCAAAATGGAGAATGGAGTCACCATTCGTTTGTTGGCACTAGGTGGAACAAAATAAATCAACAGGAAAGAAAACAATATCTAAAAAATGCCTACCGCGTTCTTTTGACTAGGGCACGCCAAGGTTTTGTAATTTTCGTTCCGCCTGGAGACAATCAAGATCTCACGAGACGAACATCATTTTATGATAGTACATACCAATACTTGAAAAGCGTAGGGATTCGAGAATTAATCTAGTATCATAGATCAGCTGAAAACATGTCTTTTTGAGGTCATCAAATGGATCCCTCAGTGTAAGTATCCCTAAAATTCGGACAATTTAAAACTAAGTTCAAATACTTCTAAATCCGAGTGGATTTTAAAAATAGGGGGCCTTTCACTCTGTATTCTTGAATTTTATTTACTCCAAGTTGTATGTGTAGGCCCACACAGGACCAATTGGTAGCCAGCGCACCACCTTTATTTCCTGTTCCGATGATGGCGATAGACATCTCATTCATTTGTGAAACTTATCCGGTAAAAAATACCATATCGGGATACCGATGAATATCAGGTAAGAAAAGTATACGGATACCCAAGCCAGTGGGATGGATAATAAATAAAGACTTACAGATATGATGTTGCTCCTTTGAACCATCTTATTGTGTGGGATCAATTTTAAATCGATCTCTACATATCTCCCCATTAAATAGAACGCAATTGCATTAAGAAACATGACAACACCATAAAATATCACTGCCTGATGATGCAATGGATGATCCGCAATAAATGCAGTGGGCAGTGGAATGAGCGACATGACAAAAAGCAGAAAAGCATTGTGCCAAACCAATCTGGAAGTTGAATAGGGGATCTTGTCAAATAGTGCATGATGGTTGATCCATAAAATGCCAACAACAACAAAACTGAGTAAATATGCCAATACCTTTGGAACCAATAAAGTCATAGCCCTCGTCGCATCTTCATCGGTGAAGTGTTCCCCTAATGAAGGAATTTTCAACTCCAACACCATTATGGTGATAATGATGGCTATCACACCGTCACTGAATGCTTCGATCCTGTTTTTGTTCATTTGATAGCTCATATTGCAATATATCTCTTTGTCCGTTTCAGTTCTTGACAGTCCAGACAAAATTTAATCTATTAATCCTTCTACTACATTTTCAGCAACATAAGATCCTGATTTTTGCTGTTGACCAATTTTCAGATCATAATCCGTAATTATATGGGAACAAAACGATATACTACTCTGTAACTTGTGTCTGGAATCAACTTAGCTACCTTTCCAATGGGATAGGGTAAAAATTTCATGCCCATGGCTTCAATGCTAATAGGTTCTTCCCTCTTGACAACTCCAAGCTGGGTTTTTTCTCCCACTAATTAATCACGGTCCGATTTTTTGCTTCAAGAAGTAGTGTTACGGAATAACAAACCACCGCGCCGGGCAGCAGGAACTGACCGTTGTAGGATCTTCTTTCTCATTATGGAGACCCCAGGCATCACCCCTCACTCCAACAACCCTTGATACACCAGCATGGTGAACACATCACCTGGGTTGATCACCAGGGGGATCTTATTGAAGAACAACAGCGCGACGATCTTTTCTTTTGGATCCGCCCAATACATGGTACCGAATGCACCGCCCCATTCGAAAGTGCCGGCGTTCTTCGGTGTGCCTGCGCTCGCGGTTGGAGTGGTGATGCCGAATCCAAGGCCAAAGGGGTTCAACCCCAACTTGTCATCCTGGAACTGGTTGCTGGTCATCATGCGTACGGTATTCCTGCTGAGTATCTGTTTGCCATTGTAGGTTCCGCCATTCAAAAGCATCTGAAGAAAGATCGCGTAGTCGTAAACGGTAGAGGACAGTCCGCCACCACCGGAGAAATAACCCAGATCTTTATTAGGATAGTCTGGTTCAACATGTTCGCCCAGAACGAAATCACTGCCCATCGGGTGCATACCTGTTGAATCATGGGTATACACGGTCACTAAACGGGATTGCCGATCTTTTGGAAGATAGAACCAAGTGTCCTTCATGCCCAGCGGTTCGAATATGCGCTTCCGCATGAATACATCCAACGGCAGTCCACTCACTACCTCGATGACATAGCCCAGCACATCATCACCCAAACTGTACATCCACTGCTCGCCTGGGTTGAAGAGCAGCGGGAGTTTGCCGAGTTTCTTCATATCCGTAGCCAGTGCATGACCGGGAATGCCGAGACCGGCAGTGATCCCATTCTTCTTGTATATCGCCTGTGCCTCTGGCGTTCCTATCTGGGCATAGCCTAGACCAGAGGTATGGGTGATCAGATCCTTGATCGTCACCTCGCGTTTTGCAGGAACCGAAGTCCAGGTGGTGTCTGCCATGTTGAACTTGTCGATCACTTTGGGTGCGGCAAATTCAGGTATGAATTTCGAAACAGGATCGTTCAGCGTGATCTTCCCCTCTTCCATGAGCATCAGCACGCCCAGTGAGGTGATGGCTTTGGTCTGCGAGGCGATACGAAAGATGTTGTCGGTACGCATTGGAATTTTCTTCTCCAGGTTGGCCTGACCGAAGGCTTTGTTATATACGATCTTCCCTTCCTTGGCGATGAATGCGACACCGCCGTTCACCATTTTAGAATCAATCCATTCCTGGATTTTCGCGTCTATCCTTTTCAAACGCTCTTCAGAAAAACCTGCTGAAGCCGGCGCCGTAGGAGTGAGCAATGTCTTGGACGTCTGAGCCTGAAGGTTCAGGATGATGGTCGTGCAGATGGCAAGTAGAAGGAGTCTCATGATGGGGGAAGTTGGGGTGATGGGAATCTGCGTCCTTTAAGGTAGGGAAGATGGGGAAGTCTTCAAAATCAATACAGTTACCAAATCAAATTTCTCATACTACCCCTGACCCCCTCTCCACTCCGTGGAGAGGGGTGCCCGGAGGGCGGGGTGAGGTAAGGGCGACTGTGGCGAGGGGTGCCCGGAGGGCGGGGTGAGGTAGCGGCGACCGTGGAGAGGGGTGCCTGGAGGGCGGGGTGAGGTAACGGCGACCGTGGAGAGGGGTGCCCGGAGGGCGGGGTGAGGTAGCGGCGACTGTGGAGAGGGGTGCCTGGAGGGCAGGGTGAGGTAACGGCGACCGTGGAGAGGGGTGCCCGGAGGGCGGGGTGAGGTAGC
>CAIKEH010000030.1 GCA_903826405.1 uncultured bacterium | reverse complement strand
GCGAAGGGAGGGATCGAACCTCCGTCCGCCTTCGGCGGATATGAGCCCTTCAATCATGTCAAAAAAAACCCCGGCATTGCCGAGGTTTGACTGTTGCGAAGGGAGGGATCGAACCTCCGTCCGCCTTCGGCGGATATGAGCCCTTCAATCATGTCAAAAAAAACCCCGGCATTGCCGAGGTTTGACTGTTGCGAAGGGAGGGATCGAACCTCCGACCTCAGGGTTATGAGCCCTGCGAGCTACCGCTGCTCTACTTCGCGATGTGGACAGCAAATATAGCCCCATCCGATTTATCCGCCAAACAAGATTTAGCGTCTTACCTTTGTGCCCTCGATGAAAACAGGATTCGTAGGCATATTCGGCAGACCCAATGCGGGTAAGAGCACCTTGCTCAACTCCTTAATGGGTGAGAAACTGGCGATCATATCCCCTAAAGTGCAGACCACCCGTCACAGGATCCGTGCATTCCTGAATGGGGAGGGCTACCAAATAATCCTGTCAGATACACCGGGCATCATCCGGCCGGAGTACAAACTCCATGAAAAAATGATGAAAGCGGTCAAGAGCAGTCTCGAGGATACCGATCTGGCATTGTTGATCACGGACGTTCGGGAAGATGCCATGCTTTCTCATGATATTTTCACGGCGCTGAAACTCAAAGTCCCCGCCATCGTTCTGGTCAATAAATGTGACAGGGTCTCTGAGGATGAGGTGAAAAAGAAAGTTGAATTCTTCCGCTCCCAATCTTATTCCCTGGATGTTCTGGCCATTTCAGCATTTAAGCAACAGGATTGGAAGCCACTTCTGGATATCATCATTCAACATTTGCCAGAGGGTGAGGCCTTCTTCCCGGATGACGAGATGACAGACATGCCCACGAGGTTTTTTGTCGGCGAAATGATTCGGGAGAAAATGTATTCCATGTTTGAGGACGAAATTCCCTATCAAACCACGGTCATCGTGACTGACTTCAAAGAAAAAGAGTCACTCATCAAGATAACGGCAGAGATCGTCGTCCAGCGTGAATCACAGAAAGCCATCATTCTCGGTGAGAAAGGAAAGACGATCAAAAAGCTGGGTACGGATTCCCGGATGAACATCGAAGCTTTTTTGGGTTCCAAGGTTTTTCTGGAGCTTTTCGTGAAAGTGCGCCCTAAATGGCGAGACAACGAGCTTCACCTCCGTGAATATGGATACGGGAACTGAAAATATTCAACCATCTCAAGCCGGGTGATACCGGTTGAAAACATAAGATCATATGCCAGGATATACCGTAGCCATAGTGGGCAGGCCCAACGTAGGTAAAAGCACCTTCTTCAATAGAATGCTCGAGGAACGGAAGGCGATCGTTGAAGATCAGCCCGGTGTCACCCGGGACAGGCAGTATGGAATAAGTGAATGGAATGGCAAAACCTTCAATGTCATTGATACCGGCGGATTCGTACCCGACAGCGAGGATGTCTTTGAACGGGAGATCCGCAAGCAGGTGTTGATTGCCGTGGAAGAGGCCAATGCCATCGTTTTCATGGTGGATGTGGTCACTGGAATCACCAATCTGGATGAAGTGATGGCGGACATACTCCGTCGAACGACGAAGCCCGTATACTTGGTGGTGAACAAGGTCGACAACCACGCTCGTATGCTGGATTCAACCGAATTTTACAGTCTGGGTTTCGAAAAGATTTATGCGCTGTCTTCCATCTCGGGAAGCGGCACCGGTGAATTACTCGATGATATTGCAGCCGATATGCCGGAGGAGAAAGAAGTCGAAGGGGAGACTCTCGAGCTACCCAAGTTCGCGATCATCGGGCAGCCCAACGTGGGCAAGTCTTCTTTATTGAACGCGCTACTCGGAACGGAACGAACCATAGTTAGCGATGTTGCAGGAACAACACGGGACACCATCCATACCCATTACAAATTATTCCAGAAGGAATTCATACTGATCGATACGGCAGGCCTTCGGCGCAAGAACAAAGTGCACGAGGATATCGAATTCTATTCCGTGATCCGCGCCATCAAGGCAATGGATGAAAGTGATGTCTGCCTCATGATGCTCGATGCCGTGAACGGAATTTCCCAGCAGGACCTGAACATCTTTTCTCTTGCGGCCAAAAAAGGGAAGGGCATTGTATTCCTCGTCAATAAGTGGGACCTGGTAGAAAAAAGCACGAACACGGCGCGTGATTACGAGAAGGAACTCCGACAGCGGCTGGCCCCTTTCTCGGATGTGCCCATACTATTCATTTCGGCTAAAGACAAGACGAGGATATTCAAGGTCATTGAAACTGCACTGGAAGTCCACGAGAACAGGAGCAGGAAGGTGCCTACGTCCGTACTAAATGAGATCATGTTGAAAGCCATTGAGGCATATCATCCCCCGGTGGTCAGGGGACATGCCATCAAGATCAAGTTCATCACCCAACTGCCGACTGTAGTACCCAGTTTCGCCTTTTTCACCAATTTCCCAGATGATATAAAACCACCTTACAGGAACTATCTGGAAAATAAACTCCGGGAGAATTTCAATTTCCGTGGGGTACCGGTACGAGTCTACTTCCGGAAAAAATAAGTGAAAAAAAAATACTGTTTGTTTGTTTTTACGGAAAAACATATTAGCTTTGCGCGCAATATAAAACCCAATTACACATGAAAAAATTGATCGCCCTTGTAGCCGTAGCTGCTGTATTCGCAGCTTGTAACAGTGGTTCTGAAACCGCTGCTAAAGTTGATTCTGCCGCAACTGCCGTTGTGGACACTGCAGTTGCCAAAGTTGACACTGCTGCTACCAAAGTTGATTCTGCTGCTAAAGCCGCTGTTGACACTGCAAAGGCTGCCGTTAAGGACGCCGTTAATGCTGTCAAAGAAGCTGTGAAGAAATAAGCTCAGGAGATATATGCTCACCTGAGAACGACCCCATTGCTTGGCAATGGGGTTTTTTCATATTCAATACACCAGTTTGCATGGGCTGTGAACATTTAATGAAGGGATTTGCTTCAGAGAAGGTGTCCACGGAGGAAGAGAACCGCAACTGAGAAATAGATGATCAGACCCGTCACGTCGACCAATGTGGCTACGAAAGGGGCGGAGGAAACGGCAGGGTCGGCTCCGAGTTTTTTCAGAAAGATAGGGAGCATCGATCCGGAAAGAGCTCCCCACAATACGACACCGATCAGGGAAAAGCCAACGGCTAGTGCGACCAGAAAATAATGTTCTCCATAAATGGCAGGGAAGAATTGTGCCCAGAGCACCACTCGAAGGAAGCCCACGATACCCAGCACAGAACCGAGCAGAAGTCCCGACATGATCTCCCTGCGCATCACTCTCCACCAATCCGCCAGCGTTATCTCGCCCACGGCCATGGCTTGTATGATCAGCGTGGAAGCCTGTGATCCGCTGTTTCCTCCGCTAGAAATGATCAGCGGGATGAAGAGAGCAAGAACTACGGCTTTTTGGATCTCGTTCTGGTAATGACTCATGGCTGTGGCCGTAAGCATCTCGCCGATGAACAAAGCGATCAGCCATACGATCCTTTTCTTGAAAAGACGGAATATAGGCATGTCCAGGTAGGGTTCGTCCAGCGCCTCCGTGCCACCCATCTTCTGCATGTCTTCGCTGAACTCTTCGTTCGCCACCCAGAGTATGTCATCGATCGTTACAATACCCAGCAAGACGTTATTGTCATCCACCACAGGCAATGCCACTCGGTTATTGACCTTGAACACCTGGTTGGCGGATTCCTGATCGTCATGGACGTTCAGGGTGATGAACCTTCCGTCCACCATCTCGTTGACCGGCTTCTCTGGAGGGGAGATGAGGAATTCCCTGATCCTTACGTCGTCCACGAATTTACCATCCTCATTCACTACATAGATCACATCAATGGTCTCACTTTCCTTGCCGAATTTCCTGATGTGATCCAGTACTTCCTGAACCGTCCAGTCCTCACGAACGGCAATATAATCGGGGGTCATCAACCGCCCCACACTGTCCTCTGGATATCCCAGAAGAGCCAGCGTGATCTTCCTTTCTTCCGGGTCGAGCAACTTGATGAGTTCCCTGACCACTTCCGTATGCAGTTCCTCGAGAAAAGAAGTGCGGTCGTCCGCCGGCAGTTCATTCAGCAACTCGGCGGTTTTCAATGGAGGGAGACAATGAATGACATGCTTCTGATCCGAAACATCCAGGATCTTGAAAGTGCTAGCCGCACGATGAGGCGCCAGACTGGCGATGATCTGCCCCGCATGGTCCTCGTTGTCGTGGACGAGCTCAGCTACATCGCTGATGTTCAAGCTATTCAGGAAGTCCTGAATCCCCAGTTTGTCATCCTTCTGGATGACCTCCTCAAACTGCTCCTGGATCTCCAGGGTATCGAATTCGGGGGGCATATCCGGTTTTTTTTCTATTTTAAACGCGGTCGGCAGACCTAAACATCAGCATTATGATACAGCCATACCTGACCATCGCCCCCAGCTCCGGAATGGGCAGGGGGGTATTTACCAGCGAAGATATTGAGAAGGGAACGATAATCGAAGTTTCACCTGTTATTGTACTTTCCCGTGAGGAAAGGACCTGGGCAGATCGGACCATCCTGCATGATTACCTTTTCGAGTGGAATCCCGAGCAGGACCAGGCTTGCATGGCCATGGGTTATGTGCCGGTATACAATCATTCTCCCGCATCCAACTGTGAATACGAAATGGATTATTCGGATCGATCGATTACGATCAGGACCGTTCGGGATATACAAAAAGGGGAGGAGCTCTTCATAAATTATCATGGGGACTGGAATGATCCTCGCCCGGTCTGGTTCGAATCTGTATGAAGATATTGAGGCGTGAAGAAAAAAATCATTTAAGACTGTAGCATCATCAGGCCTGCAAACTCATGAAATGCGAGACCAATAGCAGCCACTCATCATCTAGGGACATTTCTGGTTTTTCCTTCCCAGCCCGGGAATACCAATAAGATGCATTTCCCTCATCTCCTTCCACACGGTGAAGCCAGGCATGAATCCAACTACTCCCGGGGTCTTTCCCATCCTGAACAATGTCGTGCGCTTTGTCCCAATTGTTCTTTTTTGCCCACCAAAGTGCTTTCAAGTGGTTTGAGTAATTCTGAGGCGGGGCGGCTTCCGCCAAGCTGGAGATGAGTAGGGCTACATTATCCATTTCGGGAAGTTAAACATTAGGAGGGAATCGAAGATCAGGCATGACCGAATGCCACTATGGTCCCTGGCTATCATCCAGCGGTTATGAAACCCTTATCTAGGTCTGTTCTCCACTGTCTTTTGGATGTTCATTCCTTCCAAAATTTTCATTGCTTACAGGCTCTTGACCTATCTTTGTGTGGCGCCGGCCAAATGCCCGTGCACTGTTTTCATGGCATCTCAAGACCTCTTCCAAAGTCCTGATTATTTCGGACTTGATGATCTGCTTACTGACGAGCATAAACTGATCCGGGAGACTGTTCGCTCTTATGTGAAAAAAGAGATATCTCCGATCATCGAGGACTATGCTCAACGGAGTGAATTCCCTCAGCATATTGTTCGACAATTAGGTGAGTTGGGTTGCTTTGGTCCGACCGTTCCCGTCGAGTATGGCGGTGGAGGCATGGACTACATCAGTTATGGCCTCATGATGCAGGAGTTGGAAAGAGGGGACAGCGGAGTCAGGTCAACCGCCTCTGTGCAAGGTTCATTGGTCATGTATCCCATACAGGCATATGGCAACGAGGCTCAGAAGATGAAGTTCCTGCCCAAACTCGCGAGCGGGGAGTGGTTGGGTTGTTTCGGACTTACGGAGCCTGATCATGGAAGCAATCCCAACGGGATGCTCACCAATTTCCGGGATGCAGGTGACCATGTCGTACTCAACGGTGCCAAATTGTGGATCAGCAATGCACCCTACGCTCAAGTGGCCGTGGTATGGGCAAAAGATGAGGAAGGTATCATCCGTGGCGTCATCGTGGAAAGGGGGATGGAAGGATTCACGACTCCAACGACCCACGGCAAATGGAGTTTGAGGGCTTCGGCAACGGGAGAGTTGGTGTTTGATAACGTTAAAGTGCCCAAAGAGAATATACTTCCCAACGTAAAAGGTCTAAAAGGCCCCTTAGGCTGCTTGTCCAAGGCGCGCTATGGGATCGCCTGGGGTGTGATCGGAGCTGCCATGGACTGCTATGATATAGCCCTTCGTTATTCCAAGGAAAGAATACAGTTCGATCGACCTATCGGCGGATTCCAGCTACAGCAGAAAAAACTGGCCGAGATGATAACGGAGATCACCAAGGCACAGTTGCTGAACTGGCGATTGGGAGTCCTTATGAACGAAGGGCGTGCCACACCGGCGCAGGTGAGCATGGCCAAGAGGAACGGATGTGAGGTGGCCACCAATATCTGCCGCGATGCCCGCCAGATGCTGGGCGGCATGGGTATCACGGGCGAATACCCTGTCATGCGTCACATGATGAACTTGGAAAGCGTGATCACTTATGAAGGTACACATGATATCCACCTGCTGATCACCGGGATGGATGTAACAGGTCTTAACGCATTCAAATAGCATTCAATTCCCGGGTTACACTAATAAAGCATGCTCATCTTCCTCATCGGATTCATGGGTTCCGGAAAATCATACTGGGCCGAAAAGCTCTCCACCTCATTGAAGGTGCCTTGGTACGACTTGGACAGGATTGTCGAGGAAAGGGAGGGAATGGAGGTCAGGGAGATCTTTTCCAATAAAGGAGAAGAGTATTTCCGTGATCTGGAGCACCTGGTCTTGGCTGAATTTGTAGATGGCTTCACTGCTTCAGAGAATATACAGGCGATACTTTCCTGTGGTGGTGGCACACCCTGTTTCCGGGATAACATGGACTTGATGAATGGGGTCGGCAAAACGATATGGTTGGACCCCCCATTGGGAATACTGGTCTCCAGATTGGATAAAGATTCAGGTAAAAGGCCTGTACTTGCTGGCAAGAAAGGCAAGGAATTGGAAAATTTTATTGAACTTAAATTAGAAGAAAGAAAACATTGGTATGAGAAAGCGCGGGTCGTGATCAAGGAACCTATGCCTACACTACAAAACATCATAAAACAGATCGATCATGACTAGGAAATTCCTTCATATGGCAGCCCTGATGGGCGCTGCTGCTGTCTTATTGGGAGCGTTCGGTGCACACAAGCTTAAAACCATGCTTGATCCTGAAACCTTCAGTGCCTTTCAGACGGGAATCACTTACCAATTCTACCACACTTTTGCTTTGATAGCGGTAGGTATACTTTACAGGAGATACAAGAATAATTGGCTATCGACCTCCGGTTATCTGTTCGTTGCAGGAACCATACTTTTCAGCGGCTCCCTTTACCTGCTCACTGCTGCTGTCCTTTTCAAGGGGATGACCCTAGGGGTATTTGGATTTATTACACCCATTGGCGGACTTCTGCTGATTGGGGGTTGGCTCTGTCTTTTGATGGGGGTACCTGTCGCTCGTCAAATCGATTACAAGTCCAAATCCGAAGATGTAGATTGAACCTGTATCTATAGCAGTATCGGCTCCCGCGGTAACGTAATTATGGTATCTTCGCACCCGTAACATCCGGTATCTTTCCCCATGTCCAACCGTCTGAAGTCTGAAAAGAACAAAAAGAAGTCCAATCCGGAAAAACTGGTCCTTGAAAAAGAGGAATCGGTTAAGATAAAGGATGTCCTCCGAGATGAACGGACACATAAGATCATTGGGGCATTACTCTTACTGATCAGTTTCTTTTTGCTTGTGGCTTTCGGTTCTTATCTGTTCACCTGGTCAAAGGATCAGGACAAGGTCTTCAGTCACGGCATACGCATACTCATGCCGAACGACCTTAAGATCGCCAACCCGCTCGGATCTCTGGGTGCCTACATTTCCCATCTTTTCTTCTTCAAGGGTTTCGGGGCGGCTTCTTTTCTTTTTTGCACTACTTTTTTCATCGTTGGCTCCAACCTGCTTTTCAGCAAGAAGATATTCTCCGTCCGTAGGCATTTGAAATATCTGGTGGTTGGTCTATTGGTACTGAGTGTCAGCTTCGGATTTTTTGCCAGAGAGTTGGATGCGGTTTTCCCGTGGGGTGGAGCCCTGGGTAACCTGATGAGTCTTTGGCTGACTGGATTCATTGGCAAGATCGGTACAGGGGCTCTGTTATTACTTTCCGTCATCTCCTATCTGATCTGGAGGTTCAATCCCGTATTCTCTGTTCCCAAAATGCCCAAGATCAAACTTCCGCAAAAGACAGTAGAGGAAAAAGAACAGATGGCCGATGGACCCATACTCATGGTGGAGGAAGACTTGCTTCCTGAAAAAGCTAAGAAAGGCAATAAATTAAAAGGCAAGTCTTTAGAACCTGTCGAAGCAGTTAAAGATGATTCCGCTGAAACGGCCGACGGTGAGTTGACCGTAGTTGAAAAACCTGAACACGAAGAGTGGATGCCCAAATCGGGAACTCCTGCTGAACCAGTCGTTGTAAAGGATGGTCTTCCCTTGGATGCTCCTGCTTCGGAGGATAGAACAAGTTCCAGGAATAAACCTGCCATAGTGCCTGCCAGTGAGCTTCAATTGGAGATCAAGGCTGCCGGAACTGAAGAACCTGCAATCGAAGAGGAGAGTCCTACTGCTAAAGTGGCCAAGCTTCCTGCATACGACCCGATACTGGACCTTCGGGATTACAAATACCCTTCACTCGATCTGCTTGAGGTATATGGCACGGAAAAAATCGTCACTGATCCCGCCGAATTGGAGGACAACAAGAACCAGATCATCAATACACTCCGGAATTACGATATAGAGATTCAGAAGATATTCGCGACGGTTGGTCCCACGGTGACGTTGTATGAGATCGTTCCTGCAGCTGGTGTTCGTATTTCCCGGATTAAGAATCTGGAAGATGACATCGCCCTCAGCCTTTCAGCGCTGGGTATCCGGATCATCGCACCCATTCCAGGCAAGGGAACTATTGGTATTGAAGTTCCGAATGTCAAGAAGAGCATTGTCAGTATGCGTACCATGCTCGCTTCTGAAAAATTCCAGAACAATCATTTCGCTTTGCCTGTTGCACTCGGCAAGAGGATCGACAATGAGCTCTTCATCGTAGATTTGACCACCATGCCACACTTGCTTATGGCAGGTGCAACCGGACAAGGAAAGTCAGTCGGGGTGAATGCCATCCTGGTTTCACTGTTGTACAAGAAACATCCCTCCCAACTGAAATTCGTATTGGTTGATCCCAAGAAGGTGGAGCTGAGTCTGTACAGGGCTATCGAGAAACATTTCCTGGCTAAATTACCCGGCGAAGAAGAAGCCATCATCACGGACACGAAGAAAGTTGTTCATACGCTCAATGCTCTGTGCATCGAGATGGATACCCGATACGATCTCCTCAAAGAGGCCGGTTGCAGAAATATTCGTGAATACAACGAGAAGTTCGTCGCGAGGAAACTCAATCCGGAAAAAGGGCATCAGTTCCTTCCTTTCATCGTACTGGTCATCGATGAATTCGCCGATCTGATCATGACGGCGGGCAAGGAGATAGAGATGCCCATTGCCAGATTGGCACAATTGGCGCGGGCTGTAGGGATACATTTGATCATTGCCACTCAGAGGCCATCGGTCAATATCATCACCGGTACCATCAAGGCCAACTTCCCCGCGCGCATCGCGTTCAAAGTATCGTCCAAAGTGGACAGTCGAACGATCATTGACATGGGTGGTGCCGAGCAACTCATCGGTCGTGGTGACATGCTCATATCCTACAATGGGGAGATAACCAGACTTCAATGCGTGTTCGTGGATACACCTGAGGTGGAAAGCGTGGTGGAAAGTATCGCCACTCAACGTGGGTATCCGCAGGCATTTCTTCTTCCGGAGTATATTGATGAGAAGGAGATGGAAGGACGGGATGTTGACCTCGCCAACAGGGATCCCTTATTCGAGGATGCGGCCAGGCTCATCGTATCCAGCCAGATCGGATCTACTTCATTGCTGCAGCGCCGTATGAAGTTGGGCTATAACCGGGCAGGAAGGCTCATGGACCAGTTGGAGTCCGCGGGCATCGTAGGTCCTTCACAGGGAAGCAAGGCTAGGGATGTGTTGTACAAGACCGAGCTCGATCTGGAAGCCTATCTGCAATCCCTGGACTAAAGCTTTGTGAATTTATCGTAACGGCACACGCATCTTACCCCAAAAACATCCAATATCTATATCTTTGTCTTTCCCTAACCCGTCAATGACCCAACATGAACAAGACCTTGCATGTCCTTTCGCTGATCTTGATCTCGGCCACGACACTTTTCGCGCAGCCCAGTAAAGGTTTGGGTGTAAATGATCCCGAGGCCAAGAAACTGCTTGATGCTGTCAGTGCGAAGTTCAAGACATTCGGCTCCGTGAAAGCAGACTTCGGATTGCGCGTTGAGAATGCCACCGGCAAGGTCCAGGGTAATAAAACGGGCACTGTATACATGAAGGGTATCAAATACAGGGTAAGTATAACGGGGCAGGAGATCATTTGTGACGGCAAAACAGTATGGAATTACGACAAGGGTGCCAATGAAGTGCAGGTGTCCAATGTGGACAACAGTTCAGGTGCCATCACCCCACAGAAGGTTTTCACGAATTTCTACGACAAGGATTACCTCTACAAGTTGAATGGAGAGGAAAAGATCGAGGGCAAGGCTTTACAGGTAGTTGAGTTGACACCGGTGGACAAGTCCAAACCATTCTTCAAGATCCTGGTTGGAATTGACAAGAAGACGAGTGTCATCATGAACACTCGAGTTTTCGAGAAAAACGGCAATCGCTATGTCTATTCTATCAGCAAAATCGATACGAAGACAGCTTTGGGTGAGGATCTGTTCACCTTCGATGCGAAAAAATTCCCCAAAGTTGAAGTGATCGATCTGAGATAGGTCGCATTCCCATCAATGCTGTTTCATTGATCTTATGTATTGACTTCCCATGAATTTCATTCATTGGGCTCTGGTCAGATCATGATTATTGCACGTTTCATGCCTAACTTTAAAGATCAATCAAACGCCCCAGCGAAAGGTGTCGATCCGGAGTCCGGCGAGATCCAAGACACGGTCGACCACGGTGGAAGCGAGTTCTTCAACAGTGCGCGGCCTGCTGTAAAATGAAGGGGTGGCAGGGCAGATTATACCACCGGAGAGGGTGACTGTTTCCATGTTGCGGATGTGGATCAGGTTGTATGGCGTATCCCTCGCCACGCAGATGAGTTTACGCCTTTCTTTCAATACCACATCAGCGGCACGAGATATGAGGTCGTTAGAGATGCCGTTGGCGATACGCCCCAGGGTTCCCATGGAACAGGGTATGATGATCATGGTATCAAACTGACCTGAGCCCGAAGCGAAGGGAGCATGGAAGTCATTCTTTCCGTAAGTCTTATATGGATAAAGTCCATAGCTGTTGTCTCCTATCTCCGTTTCCCAAACTTCACGGGCATTGTCTGACATGACCAAGGCCAGTTCCTGCCATTGGTCTTTTATGGCCCCCAGTTTGTCCAATAAGAGTTTGAAATATATCGAGCCACTTGCTCCCGTTGCCGCCACCACTATTTTGCGCATGATATTCGTTGTAGATTTGAAGTTAGTATATGTACCAAACAATGAACAATGCAAAAAGTTATCCCACTGGTCACTCTTTTCCTGTTTTTGGTCATTCCTGGTTCAACCCGCATAAAAGGTAAGTCGGCAAAGATCGAATGGCTCACCCCTGAAGAGTCGGAACGAAGGTTGAGGAATGATCCACGACCCGTCCTGATCGATTTGTACACAGATTGGTGCGGTTGGTGTAAGGTTATGGATCGGAAGACCTATTCCCGTCAGGGACTGATCGATTATGTCAATGCACGGTTCCATTGTGTCCGCCTGAATGCCGAAAGCAGGGAAGAGGTGAAATGGGGGGCAAGGGTGTTTGGGTATAATGCTCAAGCAAGGGTAAATCAGTTCGCATTGGCCATAACGGATGGGGAATTGGCGTTTCCCACGACCGTGATCATCCCAGCAGATGGCTCGAAACCCCAGTCCATTGCGGGTTTCCTTGATATCAAGGACATGGAAATCCTGTTGAGATACTTCGGGGAAGGGATGTATGGGAAGGTCGATTTTGAGGAATTCAGGAAAAAAATAAAACTTTCTTGGTAGCCTTTCACAATATAACGAACAGGTCCCCCGTTATATATACGGTTTTTCATAGGATATTGGATTTTAAACGGGGCTGGATTTCTATCCTGGCCCTCTTTTTTTTTAGACTATTTCTGACCCCCTTCCCATATAAATTGGATACCCATGCAACTGGTAACATGGTTTCCACATCATTATGATGGGTTTATTATAGGAAAATGGATAATGAACGGGGCCGGATTTCCATCCAGCCCTTTTTCATTTATGCAGGGACGATTTTTGATCTTGTACTGAAAAGACTATTCCTTCTACATACTCTTACTAAAATATTATAAATCAATTTATTGTAAAAAATTTTCCTGTGATTGCATCCCTGGCACATGGGAAGATTTCAATTACAAGCAGCAAAAAGCCTCACTTTCTGTGAGGCTTTTTGCTATGCGATTCAATTTTCGATCAGGCTTCAGACATTTTGGGGATCTCCTTGCTTTGATAAGCTCCGGCGGCGAGTTTATCTTTACATTCCTCAAAGGCATTGATAGTCAGGTTTATATCCTCATCGGTATGCACTGCAGTGGGAATCAGGCGATATATGATATGTCCTTTCGGAATAACAGGGTAGACCACGATCGAACAAAAGATATGATAGTTTTCCCTGAGGTCCTTGACCATTGCAGTAGCTTCCTCAATCCCCCCTTTCATATAAACCGGAGTGACCACCGAGTCTGTTTTTCCGATATCGAATCCTTTGGCTTTCAATCCATTCTGTAGCTTCAGGGCATTGGACCAAAGCTTTTCTTTGAGTTCGGGGTATTTCCTGAGCAATTCCAGCCTTTTCAGATTGCCGATGACCAGGGGCATAGGCAGACTTTTCGCGAAGATCTGACTACGGATATTGTACCGTATGTAGTCGATGATATTTTTGGGGCCTGCGACAAAGGCACCGATGGAGGCCATGGATTTTGCGAAGGTGGAGAAATACAGGTCTATCTCCTCCTGTACTCCTTGTTCTTCTCCGGCACCGGCACCTGATTTACCAAGTGTGCCGAATCCATGAGCGTCGTCAACCAGCAGACGGAAGGAATGTTTTTTCTTGAGCGCTGCAATTTCTTTCAATTTGCCCTGATCGCCAGCCATGCCGAAAACACCTTCCGTGATCACCAGAATGCCACCGGCCCCTTGTTTATCGATGAGTGCAGCGGCTCGTTGTAGTTGTTTTTCTAGGTCATCTATATCGTTATGCTTGTAAACATAGCGATGGCCTGGGTGGAGACGAAGTCCGTCTATGATACAGGCATGGCTCTCTGCGTCATATACGATGACGTCATGTCGGCCGGAGATCACATCGATCAGACTCACCATTCCCTGATATCCGAAGTTGAAGAGAATGGAATCCTCTTTGCCTTCGAAAGCAGCGAGTTCACGTTCCAGTTGTTCATGGTGATTGCTGTTGCCACTCATCATCCGGGCACCCATAGGCAAGGCAAGTCCATATGTTGCAGCACCTTCTGCATCCGCTTTGCGTACTTCTGGGTGATTGGCTAGCCCCAGATAATTGTTCAAACTCCAAACGATCTTTTCCTTGCCTCGGAAGATCATTCTGTTGCTTATTTCGCCCTCCAATTTTGGGAAAGCGAAGTAACCATGAGCATTTTCACGATACTGGCCGAGGGGGCCATAATTCTTCAGAAGTCTTTCGAAAATATCTGCCATTCCAGTGGATTTTAGGGGGCCGAATTGGTGTACAAAGGTAGGCTTTTTTGCCTAAAATCACCTCTAATGGGTCTTGTAAAAGCCACGGCAAGCTATGTTGTTAATAGTCTCTTAATATAAAAAGCCACTGGTTTGAATACCTTTGGCCCGATCATCAGAAATCAACACTGCATTCATGAAAAAGTTTGTCTTCCTCTCCATAATTTTCTTTCCATTCCATTTCATACACGCCCAGGTCAAAGCTGTGTCTTACGATCCTATGCTGGCACGCCCCAGACTTGTCATTGGCATCGTAGTGGACCAAATGCGTTGGGATTACCTGTACAGGTATTACGATCGCTTTGGAGAGGGTGGATTCAAGAGATTGATCAAGGAAGGGATGAATTGTGACAATACGATGATTCCCTATGCGCAAACGGTTACTGCTGCAGGCCATGCTGCCATTTATACAGGTACCGTGCCCGCTATCAATGGCATCGTCGGGAATGATTGGTATGACCGAACATTGGGACGTGTAGTATATTGTGTGGAAGACAGCACGGTAAAGACTTTGGGTGGAGCACCCCAAGAGGTGCCCATGTCACCTGCTAATCTATGGACTTCCACCATTACAGATGAGTTGAAGTTCGCAACCAACTCCAAGGCGAAAGTTATCGGTATAGCCATTAAGGATCGGGGTGGCATACTCCCGGCCGGTCATGCAGCCAATGCAGCATATTGGTACGATCCGATTACTGGCAATTGGGTCAGCAGTACCTATTATATGGATTCACTGCCCGGCTGGGTCCGTTCTTTCAACAACAGGAAGATGGTGGATTCCCTGTATAAATTGGATTGGAATACCCTTTACCCGCTCAACAGTTATGTAGACAGTGATCCGGACGAAAAACCCTACGAAGGTGACAACGCCAAGTTTCCACACCTCCTTTCCCAATTTGCTGGTAAGAATTATCAGATGGTCTCTGCAACTCCCCATGGGAATTCATTGACCTTGGAATTCGCTAAATCCGCATTGCTGTCAGAAGAACTCGGTAAAGACGAAATCCCTGATTTCCTCGCCGTAAGCCTTTCCTCACCTGACTATATCGGTCATCGTTATGGACCAACATCAATTGAAGTGGAGGATAATTATCTTCGACTCGACAAAGGGCTAAAAGCTTTTTTTGACTTTCTTGATCTGAAAGTGGGGAAAGGCAAATACACGCTTTTCCTCACTGCCGACCACGGAGCATCCCATTCCGTCGGATACCTGATGGAACATAAGGTGCCCGGAATGGCCATCAAGAACATTGAGAATGCTGCCGATAAGTCAGTGGCACAAAAACTGGGATTGACTAAACTGGTTCTCAGCCAGAACAACAGTCAATATTATCTGGATTATCAGGCCTTAGATAAAGCCAATCTGAATCATAAGGACGTCATCAATGCCTTCATCGAGGAGTTGAACAAGGACCCTAGGATATTATTGGCTTTCAATAATCGGGACATCAGTGCAGTGAACCTTCCTGCCGAGGTGAAAGAGATGTTCCAGAAGGGTTTCAATCTGAAGCGAGGTGGTGATGTACAGGTCATGCTCAAACCCAGTTACTTTCAGGGTGCACAAACCGGCACAACGCACGGCACCTGGTATCCTTATGATGCACACGTGCCCCTGCTTTTCATGGGTTGGGGGATCAATCCCGGTCGCATCACTCGTGAAGTGCATACGACCGACATCGCTGTAACGCTTTCGGCCTTGCTTCATCTTCAAATGCCCAGTGGCAATATCGGTAAGGTCATCGAAGAAGTGCTTAAATGAATTCATCATATCCCCGGATATCTGCGGATCGTTCTCTGAAATCTGGTCAATAGCCTAAGAGTAAGTATGGGTAAGTTCATCCTTGATCAATCTTGAAGGTTTGTCTCAAATCAATGGGTGAATGATCATGTTCTGAAGTGAATTTTACATAGGGAAAGGTGCGAAATCCCTTTTCCTGCGCATGGGCCTGAATTATTTTTGGGCATGAACAATAATCGAACATGCCAGCAATGCGGATATACCATAAGGGGCAGGTCAGATAAAAGATTCTGCGATGATACCTGCCGAAACAAATACCACAATCGGGTCAACACCACCGATGATCATCTGATCCGGCAAGTGAACAGTGTACTGAAACGCAATCGCAGGATACTGAAGTCCATTTGTCCGGATGACATGGAATATTTGAATTGTGAGAAAAACGGGTTGGCGGTCAAGGGCTTCCAGTTCGGTTACCACACCCATGGTTACAGTGGTGAAAAGGGCATGTATTACCATTTCTGTTATGAATTCAGCTATGCATTCATTGGCGAAGGAGATCAGGTCATGGTTCGAAGGCATCCGAAAATCCTTCCTTCTTTGGAATGAATCGATCACCGAAATCCCCAGATTCCCCACAAGGTCATCCTGAGGGCACTGCCGCCTGACGAATTCCGTAAATTGCGTCCATGCAGCAGTATCTTGATCTGGTTCGGCACATCATCGATCATGGAGTGAAAAAATCCGACCGCACCGGTACCGGCACCACCAGTGTGTTCGGTTATCAGATGCGCTTCAATTTGCAGGATGGATTCCCTTTGGTTACGACAAAGAAGGCCCATCTCCGCAGCATCATCCATGAATTGCTTTGGTTCCTCAAAGGAGAGACCAACACAAAATACCTTAAGGAGAATGGTGTGAGCATATGGGATGAATGGGCCGATGCCGAGGGAGAATTGGGGCCGGTTTATGGCAAGCAGTGGAGAAGGTGGGAGGGTGCGGACGGTTCGGTCACCGACCAGGTTTCTGCATTGATCGATCAGATCCGAAAGAATCCGGACAGTCGAAGGCTCATCATCAGTGCCTGGAATGTGGCCGATCTGCCCAGGATGGCATTGATGCCGTGTCATGCACTTTTCCAATTCTATGTTGCTGATGGTAAACTGTCCTGTCAGCTTTATCAGCGCTCGGCAGATGTATTTCTCGGTGTCCCTTTCAATATCGCTTCCTATGCTTTACTCACCCTCATGGTGGCTCAGGTATGCGGCCTCGAACCGGGAGATTTCGTACATACATTCGGGGACGTGCATCTCTACAGCAATCATGAGGAGCAGGCCAAGCTTCAACTATCACGTACCCCATTTCCGCTTCCGACCATGAAGCTGAATCCTGAAGTGAAGGACATCTTTCGATTCCGATTTGAGGATTTCATGCTCGAAGGGTATCAAAGCCATCCAGCGATCAAGGCGCCCGTTGCTGTTTGATCAGTTCGGGATCTGTGCTGATCCAGGGCACCTCTATTTATTCAGAAAACCGGGTGAATACTTTACCATCAAATCTATAGAGTTCCGTATTTCTGGTGCCTATCCAAATATTGCCCGCCCTGTCTTCAAGCATGCTCCACGTGAAATACTTGCTCATGCCGTCTTCAGATGAATAGTTTTTGAAGGCATTCCCATTGTACGCCCATATGCCATCTTTGCTTTCCTCCGAATTTGATCTTTCTTCGCCGCTGAACCAGATATTCCCCGTTTTATCTACCAAAAGCGGGTTGCCTATTCCGGACTTCTCCGTGAAGTTTGTGAATGTCTTTCCATCGTACAGGAAATTACCATGAAGCCTTCCTCCGAACCACAGGTTCCCTTTTTTGTCCTCTTTGATGTAGCGGACCCAACTATCACCATTGGGCTTGAAACTGGAAATGGACCTGCCATCATATCGACAAACACCTTCATTACCGGGAGGACAGCCTGATGCGAACCAGACGTTGCCGTTTTTGTCCTGCAGTATCTGATCGATCAATTTGAGCTGCAGGTTTTCTTTATTGATCACTCCATCATTTTCCAAAAAACGAACGAATAAACTTCCGTCATATTGATAAACACCATCTCCGGTCCCGAACCAGATCTTTCCGCTTTTATCCTGAAACAGGCTCCAGATGGTATTTGCCGTCGATTGACCGGTGTAATAATTTTCATTCCTTGTAGTATAGGATGCTCTTGTGTACGATATGCGTTCTATTTTCTTTTCTTTCAAACGACAAAGGCCCTCCGAAGTTCCGATCCAAATACTGCCAGAAGCGTCTTCTAATAGTGAATAAACAGTATTGCTTATTAGACCTTCCGACTTTGTGTATTGGGTAAATGAACGTCCATCGTATTCATAAACACCCTCTCCGGTTGTTCCGAACCAAAGGTTCCCTGATCTGTCTTGCAAGCTGCAATAGATGTTGTCGGATCGTGTTGAGCCTTGTGTCTTCACCAGTTTCGGTCGTCCTGAGGGTCGAACAGATTTCAGTTCTGATCGACTGCTTTTTAGAGGCATATCATTATCTTGTCCATTCCGTGCTGCGAATAACAAAATGCAGATCAGTAATAACAGGCCTGATTTCATGATCGAATTTAACTTGAAATAAGACCTTGGTTGCCTATTGGTATAAATAGAAAGCAGGGGCTTCAGCAGCGATTTTGTGTATGTGATCCCATCCATCAATTTGAAGATACAGACATTCATCCGCAGATATACGGACCTTTTCCATCCCGTTTTACTTTTCGAGATCTGCTCAAGTTCATCCTGATTACGTCTGAATTTCACCATTAATCGTTCATCTTGATCGTAGGCTTTCCTTTTCCATCAGTTAATCCTTAAGTTTGCGTTCATGAAAATATCCTTGATCGTTGCTGCCGCCGAGGATGATGCCATTGGCAAGGGGAATGCCCTGCTTTGGAGACTGCCAAACGATCTCAAGTTTTTCAAGAATACCACCTGGGCCATGCCGGTTGCAATGGGCAGGAAGACTTTTGAATCGATAGCGGGTGGACCATTGCCCGGAAGGACCAATATCGTGATCACTCGAAAGGCCCATCAACCCCCAGTGGCCGGAGTGATTTTCGTGGGTTCCCTTGACGAGGCAATCGAGGCGGCAAAAAGAACAAATTGCAAGGAACTTTTCATTGCAGGGGGAGGGGACATCTATTTGCAAGCCATGTCTTTGGCCTCCAAGATCTACTTGACCAGAGTGCATGCCCATTTCCCGGAGGCTGACGTTCATTTCCGGGGTTTCCGAAAGGAAGACTGGTCGCTACTTGATGTCCGGGATTTTCCTTCCGATGACAAGCATCCCTTTTCTTATAGTTTTGAGGTCTGGGAGAAAAATGAATTGTAAACAGTAATCTGCAACCATTACCTTGTTCTCCCCATTACAGATCGCTTCAGAATACTTCACCTGGTGGCTACGGTCATCAAATGGCAGAGGTCATGGCACGCATTCGCCGTTCGTCTATGATTTCATTGAAAAAGTCCTTTTGGACAAAGGAAGTTATCCTGCTTATTCCCGCGTTGAGACTTTGAGGCGGCAACTGCTCAATTCCCATGAACGTATTCATGTGCTGGATCTGGGTGCCGGTTCAAGGAAGGAGGGTAAACAGGAAAGAAAGATCCGGGATATCGTTCGTTTTTCAGCGAAGCCCAGAAAATATGGACAGTTGCTGTACAGGATGGTCCGACACTATCAGATCCAGGAGATCATGGAATTGGGCACTTCACTGGGGCTCACGACGGCTTATCTGGCCTATGCAGCAGAAAGCGGACGCGTACTGACCATGGAGGGTGCACCGGAAATAGCAGACATTGCGGTATCGAATTTCCGAAAGTTGGGCATGGATAATATCGAGGTCGTGATCGGAGATTTCGAGAATCGATTGGCGGATGCATTGTCCAAGATGCCAAGCCCTGGACTTGTTTACATCGATGGCAATCACTTGAAGGAGCCCACGCTCCGCTATTTCAATCGATTGCTTCCACATTGCCGCGAGGGGACCGTATTGGTTTTTGATGACATACACTGGAGTAAAGGGATGCAGGAAGCATGGCAAACGATAAAAATGGAACCCCAAGTGAGATGCACAATAGATATCTTTTTCATGGGTATCGTGTTTTTTCGAAATTCATTCAGGGAAAAGCAGGATTTTATGATCAGATACTAATTCGTGCGCTTCCATTCCCCCTATTTTTGAATTTTGTTTATCTTCATCACTAAATCGTCTACAGTTCCATGATCATCGGCGTCCTGAAAGAACCTTCCCAGGAATCTCGCGTTTCATTACTCTCTGATGCAGTCGCCGCTCTGGTCAAACGTGGGGTGGATGTTTGGGTAGAAACTGGTGCTGGAGATAATGCCTATTGCAACGATGAGGAGTATGTGAGGTCAGGTGCACAGATCAGAACCCGTTACGATATCTTGGAGAATGCCCGTATCATCCTCTCCATTCAGGCTCCTGAAGCCATGATGGGATCCGGAGCGATCCTCATCGGCGTTTACCAGCCACTATTCAATACGGATAAGATAAAGGAGTGGTCTGCTGCAGGTTTCACTGTATTCAGTATGGACATGTTGCCCCGCACGACTCGTGCGCAAAGTATGGATGTACTCAGCAGTCAGGCCAATATCGCCGGATATAAGGCTGTTATCAAGGCTGCTCAGGAATATGGTCGTTATTTTCCCATGTTCATGACGGCCGCAGGAAGTATTCCTCCGGCCAAGGTTCTGATACTTGGAGCCGGCGTAGCAGGTCTGCAAGCGACCGCAACAGCAAAAAGGCTCGGTGCGGTCGTGGAGGTTTTTGACAGCAGGCCTGCGGTGAAGGAAGAAGTGATGAGTTTGGGTGCCAAGTTCGTTGAGGTAGAAGGTGCGGCCGATGCCACCAAGGCTGGTGGATATGCCGTTGAGCAGTCGGAAGATTACCAACGCAAGCAGCAGCAACGTATAGCAGAAAGTATAGCCAAGTCGGATATCGTGGTGACTACTGCCCAGATTCCCGGAAGAAAAGCGCCCATATTGATTACAGAGGAGATGTTGGCCACGATGCGTGTGGGTTCGGTCATTGTAGATCTGGCAGCGGCTACGGGCGGCAACACGCCTCATACGCGGAACAATGAAACTGTAGTGTACAATGGTGTAAAGATCATCGGGGATAGTAATCTTCCTTCTTCCATGCCTGCGGATGCGAGCAAGTTATATGGTAAGAATGTCTTGAATTTCCTTCAATTGTTACTCACCAAGGAAGGTCAACTCAACATCGACCTTCAAGATGATCTGGTGAAGGGAGCTTGCATGACGCATGAAGGAAATATCAACGAGAAATTGGAGAAGAGATCCTGAATTCATCGCACATCAATCAGATAATTTTATGCTACAGGGTTTGGAATGGATATCGACACATCAGCAGATGATCTACATGGTCATTTTGATGATCTTTGTAGGCATCGAAGTGATCAGCAGGGTGCCCAGCGTACTGCATACACCCCTGATGAGTGGAGCTAATGCGATCCATGGGGTGGTCATTATCGGGGCCATCATAGTGATGGGCAAAGCCCAGGAGGGCAATATTTTTGCCCTGGTTCTGGGTTTCGTTGCCGTTATACTGGGAACACTCAATGTGGTGGGTGGCTTTGTAGTGACCGATCGCATGCTTGAAATGTTCAAAAAGAAAAAATAGTCCAGCCCCATGCAGAATATCCTTCCTTTGATATATCTGATAGCATCAGTCACGTTCATTCTTGGATTGAAGATGCTCTCCAGCCCGGCCACGGCAAGACGCGGCAATCTGATTGCAGCTGGAGGTATGTCCATCGCCATATTGGGTACGATCTTCCTGTATACCGATGAAAATGGCAATACACTTCATAATCATCTCTGGATCTTCGGTGGACTGCTTATCGGAGGTGTGGTCGGAACACTTGCAGCCAAAAAGGTGAAGATGACCTCCATGCCTGAAATGGTCAGTATTTTCAATGGCATGGGTGGAGCTTGCGCTGCATTGATCTCGATCATCGAGTTCAATGAGATTCACCGGAACATCCACATTTCAGGGACTATGGATCCCGCGGCTTTCTTTGCTTCGACTGATGGAACCCATCTACTCATCATATTACTTGGACTCATCATCGGTTCCGTTTCTTTTGCCGGCAGCATCATAGCCTGGGGCAAGTTGAATGGCAGGCTCAAGGACATCGTCTTCAAAGGGCAGCATGTGGTCAATATACTGGTGCTCATACTCATCGTTTCTTTGTCGGCACATATCTTGATAGCAAGGCCGGCAGATACTCCATTGTATTTTTATTCCGTGGTGGTCCTTTCCCTTGTCTATGGAATTCTTTTTGTCTGGCCCATAGGTGGTGCAGACATGCCTGTGGTCATTTCGCTGCTCAATAGTTTCACCGGGGTGGCCGCCGCCTGTGGTGGATTCCTGTACGATAACAAGGTCATGCTCACCGGAGGCATACTGGTTGGCGCAGCCGGTACTTTGTTGACCATTTTGATGTGCAAAGCCATGAACAGATCCTTGCAAAATGTATTGATCGGTTCATTCGGAAAGAAGCCGGCTGAAGGTTCCGGCACTCAGGTTGCCGGAGGTTCTTACAAGGAGATCTCCGTGAGCGATGCGGCCATGGTCATGACATATGCCAACAAGGTCATGATCGTTCCGGGGTACGGACTGGCGGTCGCACAAGCCCAGCACGTCTGCCATGATCTGGAAAAACTGCTCGAAAGCAAAGGTGTTGATGTCCGGTATGCCATTCATCCCGTGGCGGGTCGGATGCCTGGCCATATGAACGTACTGCTTGCGGAGGCGGATGTCAGTTACGACAAACTGCTTGAGATGGAAGCGGCCAATGACGAGTTCAGGACAGTTGATGTGGTTCTTGTCCTTGGTGCAAACGATGTGGTCAACCCTGCAGCCAAATCCGACCCTTCATCACCCATTTACGGTATGCCTATACTCGAGGTGGAAGAAGCCAAATCCGTCATTGTCAACAAGCGATCCATGAAGCCAGGATATGCAGGGATCGAAAACCAGCTTTTCTTCCAGCCCAAAACTTCCATGCTCTTCGGAGATGCCAAGAAAGCCCTTCAGGATCTGGTCACTGAAATAAAGAGTCTCTAACGAGAGAAGGGGTGCTTGAGTCGTAAGCCCATGAACTTCACTTCTGGCAACTGCCTTCAGGTCATTATCATTATCTTTGCCTTTGCATCATGCCCATCCCTCTTCCCCAATCTTTGTTGGATTCATTGGTCGGTATACCCGGTTTTGAACTGGACCTTTTCCGTTCCGTTCATGAACGAGGAGAATCCGTCAGTTCTGTCCGGTTGAATGCTGCAAAGACAAATGCCTCTCGATTGTCCTTGCCTTGGGATGAGCCGGTGTCTTGGTGTACCAATGGATGGTATTTGAAGGAACGCCCCGTTTATACGCTGGACCCTCTTTTTCATGCCGGCTGTTACTATGTCCAGGAGGCTTCCTCCATGTTTCTGGATCATGTTCTTCGGCATGTACTGGGTGACCGCTCCGGTTTGTCCGTAATCGACCTGTGTGCCGCGCCTGGGGGTAAGACAACCTTATTGGCCGCTCTTCCCCATTTCAGGATGGTGGTTGCCAACGAATTGATCCGTAGCCGGTTGACGATATTGTCGGAGAACGTGGCGAAATGGGGACTCCCGCACGTGCTGGTTTCGCATAATGATCCCCGTGAGGTTGGAAGACTTGAAGGTTTCTTCGATGTGATGGTGGTGGATGCTCCATGCAGTGGAAGTGGATTGTTCCGCAGGGATCCCGAAGCCATTTCAGAATGGTCGGAAAGGAATGTGCAATTATGCAGTGAACGGCAGCAAAGGATACTTGCGGATGCACTTCCGGCACTAGCACCCGATGGCATCTTAATCTATTCAACTTGTTCTTATTCCCGTCAAGAAGACGAGATGATCCTCGATTGGTTAGTAGGGCATGAGGACTTTGAAGCCATTCCCATTCCTGCAAATGGATCTTGGGGAATTGCGGAGTCGATTTCTGCCAAAGGAGCATTCGGATATCGGTTCTTTCCGGGAAAAGTGCAGGGTGAAGGGCTTTTCATGGCCTGTTTGCGCCGAAAAGGAGGAAGGACCTTCCACGCAGCACGTACAGGCAAGCCTAATTTGGTCACGACGGCGGAACGTAAACTGATCACGCCTTGGCTGAAGGATGGGGATGCACTTGCCATGCTGAAAAAAGATCAGGATGTTTTCCTCGTTCCGGAAGCATTGACAGCAGATTTACTGCAACTGTCGTCTTCGTTACAAATCAGGAAGACAGGAATTCATGGCGGCGCTATCGGTCGGGACGAATTCATTCCTGACCATGAGCTTGCTGTGAGCATTTTGGCTTCAACGGAACTGCCTGGTGTTGACCTTGATCTTGATGGATCAAGAGAATACCTCAGAAAGAACAAGATCGGCCCTTTCCCTGATCTCAAGGGATGGCATTTGATCAGACATGAAGGCATAGGACTCGGCTGGGCCAAAATGCTATCCAATCGGGTGAATAATTATTATCCTGCCTCATGGCGGATACTCAACCTGTGAAATGAAACGGGTTGTTGATCAGCCGGATTTACGTACTTTTAAGATCGTAATTTCCTAGAATGAAGAAGTTCATCCTTTTGGCTTACTGCTTTCTTTTTTCCGCCCTCGCAGAGGCTCAGCAATTACCGCTGATCGCCCATGCTGAGGCTGGAAATGTATTCATGAGCCATGCCGTTAGCCCCAAGGAGAACTGGTACAGTTTGGGACGCATGTACAATGTGGGTCCCAAGGATCTGGCAGCATTCAATGGAACTACGTTGGACAAGGTCCTGTCCATCGGACAGATCATCAAGATCCCCCTGAACAGCCTGAACTTCTCACAAGATGGCTCCTCCACATCCGAGGAATCTCTGGTGCCCGTGCATCATGTTGTGGCACCCAAAGAAGGGCTTTATCATATTGGGCAGACCTATAACAAAGTACCGCTGGAGAAAATCAGGTTCTGGAATAAGTTGAAGTCGGACAATATCGGAACCGGCACCCGCATCATAGTGGGATACCTGAAAGTGGTCAGGGACCAATCTGTCCTCGCTTCAGCGGGAACAAAAGTTGATCTTCCGCCCCAGGCCGTTCAGACGGAGCATAAGGCTCCCGTAGTGTCCCCTCCAATAACAGATCAACACCCCGCCAAGACCGAATCCAAACCTCAAATTCCGCCCAACAAACCGGTCAGTGAGGTCAAACCGGTAGTCATCGAAAAGCCACCGGTAGCATCCTCACAGGCAAGTAATACGGTGAATACCGGTGGCGCATTCCGCTCCATGTACGAGGAAAAGGGTCATCCAGGAAATTCGACCAATATCAATGGACAAGGTGCCGTTTTCAAGAGCACAAGTGGATGGAAGGATGGGAAATATTATGCACTCATGAACAAGGCCATACCGGGAACTATTGTCCGTGTCACCAACCCTGCCAATAACCGAACAATTTATGCAAAGGTGCTCGGTGAGATACCACCCGGTAAGGAGAATGAAGGCCTGATCATCCGGATCAGCAATGCCGCCGCCAGCGAACTGTCCATCCCAGATGGCCGTACTGAACTTCAGCTTTCCTGGACTAAGTGATACCTATTCTTTTTCTGGCTTCCTGAATGTAATCGTTGCAGATCCATGGACTTGGATTTTTTCTGCGTAAAATAAAAGCCGTTCCTCGGCCTCCCTTAACTTTAAGAAAAACGACAGATGACTATTCGCATGATTTGCTTTGTCTTCCTTCTCTTGCCCTTTTCAGTGTCTGCACAGTCGGATCATTACCGGTTGATAGAAGCATACATCAAGGCCCAGGTTGATGTGAATCGATTCTCCGGAAACGTGTTGGTCAAGGAGAAAGGCAAGGTTATCTATGAAAAATGCTTCGGAAAGTCAGACATGGAAATGGGCACTGCACTCAATCCGGGATCCATCTTCCAGGTAGGCTCTGTCACCAAGCAGTTCACAGCTGCCGGCATACTGCAGTTGGAGGAGCAGGGAAGGTTATCGGTAAATGATAGGTTGTCCAGATTTTTCCCGGATTATCCTAAAGGCGACAGCATCACAATACATATGCTGCTCAATCATACCTCAGGCATTTTCGATTACACAAGCATTCCGGATTTCGGAACCTGGATGACACTACCGTTGAAAGGGGATAGTCTGGTGAAACGTTTTCGGGATCTTCCATTTGATTTTCCGGTCGGCGGCCATTGGCGGTACTCGAATTCAGGTTATTTTCTGTTAGGCATGATCATAGAAAAAATCACCGGAATGTCCTGGAGGGATTATACATATCAAAATGTGATCGGCAAAGCCAGATTGAAGCATACGGATGTGAACCGCTGGGATTCACTTATGATCGGGCGGGCTAAAGGCTATGAAAAGACATCTTCTGGATCGGTCAATGCTCCTTACATCTCCATGGAGATACCCTTTTCTGCAGGAGCCATCGTATCCACGACCCAGGACCTTGCCCAATGGACGGATGCACTGTATTCGGGTCAGGTTGTGGGGCAGGGCTCCCTGAAAAAAATGACCACGCCCTATCTGAGCAAGTATGGATATGCATTATTGATCGACTCAACGGGTTCTCACCGCAGAGTCTGGCATAATGGAGGGATACCTGGTTTCGAGTCCATGTTGGCACATTATCCGGATGATGATCTTACCGTGGTCGTTATTTCTAACAACGGATCCGGTTCAACGAAGATCGGCTCCGCGATCGGAAGCATCATGTTCAATGAAAAAGTAGACATCCCTTCGGCTAAAAAGACCGCTCAATTGAGCCCATCTCAGATGGAGAGATTCACGGGGACCTACCAATTGAAAGGACTTTCCGAAATAAGGATCATCTATATTTCGGATGGAAAATTGTTCATCAGATCCCCACAGGGAGAAGGCCGTGAAATGCGAGCGGAATCTTCCTCGCGCATCTTTCTGATTGCCGATCCGGATCTGAACATCGATTATTCATTCGATGCTCAAGGCAAACTGGTATCGGTGATCGCAAACCAGAGTGGAAGCAGAGTGGAATTGATCAAACTGTGACTCATATGATGAAGTTGGCATTATATCAGGTGGATGCGTTCACTGATCAGGTGTTTGGAGGCAACCCCGCATGTGTTGTTCCCTTAACCCATTGGCTGGATGACATTCTGCTTCATCAAATGGCCAGAGAGAATGCTGTTGCGGAGACGGCCTTCTTCATTCCGGAAGGTGAAGGATATCATTTGCGTTGGTTCACGCCGGAGATCGAAATAGATCTTTGTGGACATGCTACCTTGGCCACCGCACATGTGCTTGTCTCTGCATTGGGGTATACATCCGGTGAGGTCAGTTTCTCGAGCCGGAGCGGGCCTTTGAAAGTCATCGTCGGTGATGGGACTTATACCCTTGATTTTCCATCAAGAAAGCCTGTCCCTGCAGTACTTCCTATTGAGATCGCGGAGTCACTGAGCCTTCAGCCCATCGAAGTATTCAAAGCCAGAGATTACGTATTACTTTACGAAACGGAAAAGGATGTTCGGGATATCCGAATTGATCGACCACTTTTCGACAGGATCAACCTTGACCCAGGCGGGATGATCGTTACGGCGAAAGGGGAAGATTGTGATTTCGTGTCTCGATTTTTCACCCCTCAATCCACGATATTTGAAGATCCCGTGACGGGTTCTGCACATTGCTCCCTGATACCATTCTGGAGCCATCGTCTGGGTAAGGCCGAAATGGTGGCTTGGCAGGTCTCCGAAAGGATGGGTAAACTGCAGTGTAAAGATCTTGGCGAACGTGTATTCATTTCAGGTAAAGCCGTAACCTATCTGGAAGGCGTCGTTTATCTTTAGCTATATTTCTTCAGACTTCAAGTTATAATGATAAGTGATTCAGGAGCGTTTCCCAATCTTCAGAGGCCAGATTCCGGTTATAATTTAGTCTGCTGGTTGATTTGTGAAGTTTGCATTCCTGCATCGTTGAACGGGGTACAAAATTCTGTAATAATTCTCCAGGATCGATACCATTTCCGGGATCCTTTCCGGCACATTTGAAGGGTTACTTTTCCTGCGGGCTCCTATGGGTTCTGATGTCATTCGGTCCGATTCCATGGACATTCGGAATGGGCGATTTGAATTGAAGTAAAGATGAATAGTGTGGGTCGATATTTTTCCCTTTCCACTTCTTTATCTAAATTAGGGATTGCATACATCTCGGACACCTGACATTCCCTGATCAACTCATCTGTATGAAAAAGATCTTCTCCGTATTATTTGTCTTTCTCGTGATTTTACTCTTTGCCTTTGACCCGGCTCCTAACCAGTTTGCGATCCCTCGATTTCAGTTGATACCCACCGACCGTTTCGTATTCAACTCTTTTGTCGATTGCAACATGGCTGAGGCCTGGGTGGGTGATACCTTCCGCATTTTCCCGGGCAAGTATGGCGAGGACCCTCTTTGGGGTAACGCACGAGACCTCAAATTTGCAGATGGGAAACAGGCGGATCAGGCTTTCAGTCGCCCTCGTGAGGAATTCATCGAGCCATTACTTCCGCCCAATGTTCCTACGGGACAGGATGGACTTCATGGCGCTATTTGGTTCGAAACGGTATATCAGGATCGCGGCGACAAAAGCGGTAAGACCCTGTTCGCCGTGTATCATAACGAGAACTATCCACAGACCTTGCCATTTGACTCGTCCACCGGAAAAGGGTATGTAGGCAACGACAAATGGCCAACGGGCATCACCGGTCCGAAGTCGCCGGCAGCGGTCTGTCGCATCGGGGTGATGAAGTCAACCGATGGTGGACACAGTTGGGCGAACCGCGGTATTTTCATCGAGGACCTCATGCCGCGCATGATCCTTAAACCACATAACGATGCGCTCTGCTTCGCGGGTGGCGTTGGGGATCCTTCCGCCGTAGTGAGCGGGGACAATCTTTATCTATTCTATGGCGAATATGCCTATCCGGGGAAGTATGATCCCACTACCTGGGATCCAGATCAGGAAAGCGGCGGGCAGTGCATCAGCATCGCCCGTATCGCACTGTCCGATCTGGAACATCCGGAAGGGAAGGCTAAACGGTGGAATGGAAAAGGATTCAATGCATCGTACGATGGTGTGGGTGTTCCCGTAGCGAGTCTGCGTATCTCGAAAACGGACGGTGGAGGTCCGGCATCAGGCGCCAAAGCAGGTTTTCATTGGGGCCCTTCCGTGAGCTGGAACGAATACCTGCAGTGCTGGGTGATGCTGATGGGCAGGGCGGACAGCACCTCATGGCAGGGCAGTAGAATATACATGTCCTTCAACATGAACCGCGACCTGGGCAAGGGGGACAATGCTCAACAATGGTCCAAACCCCAACTGATGGTCCAAAGGCCGGGTCGTATACTTTGGTACCCTTCACTACAGCCTTTGAATACTCCAGAAGATATCCAAGGTAAGCGCACCTGCCTTCGACTTGGGAGAGAGGCACGACTTTTCTACAAAGTTGCGGACTCTGGTATATATGTCTCCGATTACAAGATCAGATTCGATAAATGAATCTCCAGGCATGAAGCGAACAGGCCACTCGGTTTACCGACTCATGGGGTGAACTTCAATTGCATCGATTTACTGCCCGCTCGTTGGCGAGGTGCTGACCGGGATCATCTATTATGCTGTCGGAGATTCTTTTTGGGCATATACAGGTCATATACATTCGTTACATGAAGATTGTCGGAGATATCTTCCCAGGGCCCTGTAGGTCCGGGAAAAATCCCTGAGGATTGTAGCCGATGTTCCGAATTCCTCACCTCAATCTGTTGCCGGGGGCCGTAACCCCCGGCCTTTTTTTGCCTATTTCAGTATTGTACATGATGCCGATCATCCCCAAATATGCGATAAGTGTTGTTTTCCGCCCTCAGGAGTGATTTAACTTAAAGGCATCTGTGATTCCATACCCTTCTGGCCTGAATTCATTCACGAATCAATCTGACTGTCATGAAAAGAACCATGAGACACTGCGCGCAAGCGTTCATCATACATTTCGAGCATGTCCGTGCATGGATGTTGGTCCTATCCTTGATCACCTTGAATAGTTGCTTTCAGAAATTTTATACCCCTAACAGTCAGGAAACGGTCAACGCAACGGATATCGAGAAAGCGATCTCGGAAGGTCGTCATTTCATCTTGCATTATGCCGATACGAATGTTGCATTGAAGAGCATTGAGTTGAAAGGTGATGATTTGCTAGTAGGTCAGATGTCCCTGCCTGAGAGTTGGAGGAAAGCATTAACTCCCAGGATAAACGGCGCCAATCATATGTCGAAAAGAGAAATGAACGAAATAATAGGGCAGGCCCACATCTATTATTTAGGAAACAAACCTGATCTAGACGAACAAGTTCATCTGCAGGTTAATAAAATTTGGAGATTTGATGTTTATGGATTAGATAAAAAAGCAACAACAAGTAGCACGGTCATGAGCATAGTTGGGATAGTTGTTGTTCCTTTGGGTCTTATTTACTTATTGGCTAAAATCGCCTTGGATAACATGGAATTCAATATGCCTTTATTCTGGTGACTAATGCGCATTTATGATAGGACTTTATTCCACTCCAAGGAATGTTCAGGGCCTGTACCCCCTCAGGAAATCTTCAATTTTCATGCGACGCTTTCCTTCAGGTTGTATTTCCAGCAGGTATACATAACCGCCTTTAGCGGAAAAGCGCATCCAGGTTTTTCCGTCGGTCTCCATGCTGCCCGGAGGCGGGCACTCCCTTTTTGATTCTTGACGGGTGCGGAAAATTTTGATCGTTTTGCCCTGAAATGAAAAAAATGCACCTGGGAACGGGGATAAGCCCCTTACTTGATCGTGGATATCTTTGGCGGGTCTATCCCATTGAATACGACAGTCATCGGTGAAGATCTTCGGGGCATGGTGGAGTGTGCCGGAACCCTTTTCCTGAGGACGTTCCGTCAACTCGCCCTCTGCTAAGCCTTTCACCGTTCTGACCAGTATTTCCGCCCCGATCTTTTTCATCCGATCATGGACTTCGCCTGCATTTTCATCCGGACCGATAAGCATCTTTTCTTTCATCAATATATTCCCGGTATCGATATCATGCTTGAGCTTGAAAGTGGTGACACCAGTTTCCGTTTCCCCATTCATGATGGCACGATTGATGGGAGCGGCGCCCCGATATTGCGGCAACAGCGACCCATGGAGATTTATAGTACCCTGTGGCGGCATGTTCCAGACCTGCTCAGGTAACATTCGGAAGGCGACCACGACCTGAATATCCGCCCCAAGACTTCGGAGTTCTTCAAGGAATAAGGGGTCTTTGAGTTTTTCTGGTTGGAGTATGCGTAATCCTTGACTGGTGGCATAAGATTTTACTGCACTTTCCTGCAGCTTCATTCCTCGTCCTGCAGGTTTGTCTGGTGCGGTCACCACACCAACTATCCTGCAACCCGCTTGAACGAGGGCGTCCAATGATGCAACCGCAAATTCCGGGGTGCCCATGAAAACGATCTTCCAGTCTCGGTAGTCCATTGAGGAGAAGGTAAAATTTTATAAATGTTGCTCCATGAAAGCTGACGCTTTTTGTTCAAATCCCCGACTGTAGACCTTCAGCGTATCGTTTAAAATTGTCCAATATCATTTGCCATCCGGTCTGCTGTAATTCGATCGGATTTGTTTTCTCCGGTTCGAACATCTCGGTCACCAATGTGCCTTCGGGCATTTCTTCAAAATACACGGACATCTTTCTTTCATCGCCCAATATGATCTCAATCCGCTTTGACAAATCGATTCTTTGGTAGGTGCCCCAGAAATCAAAGCTCATTGAATCGTCCCTGGCTGCCATGGTGTAATGGAATTCTCCGCCAACTCGAAGATCGTTCCGGGCAGAAGGGCAATGCCAGTCTGGATGCGCAAAATTCCATTTCGTGATGTGCTCCTCCCCGGTCCAGTAATCCCATATCTGACTAACAGGAACTTGGATGCTTGTTTTTACAGTGATTGGATCCATTTATAAAGGTATTTGATCTGTTGGAATAGGTTTTATGAATTGTTTTTCTTCTTATGATGGATGACTTGAAGTGAATCAATTCCTTCGTGGATGAATGTCTTGGATGGGTATATCTTGCAACAGTCTTCAATGGGATCGAAGCTCAACCGGTCAGCTTTCAACGTTCCAACTCAATTGGTCAGGAAGTTGAATTTAGAAATCCGCATATAGTAAATACTTTTTTCTGATCTTCTTGAATGCTTCTATTCCAGGCTGCCAACTTTCCCGTATCTCTTCCTCGGCAAGGCCGTTTCGTACTTGATCCATCAATGTCATATTACCCGCCAACTTGTGAAAGTACTGGTCTTCCGTTCTTCCCGATTTTGGCATCGGGAAAAAGGCATTCTTGTCCGGGAATGATCGGTATGCTTCCAATAGCCATTTTATTTGGATACGACCATTGATCCTTTTCATGACATCATCATTTGTGCCACCGATGTCCCATCCATAGCAAAGCTGGTCCTTCAATTTGGGGTCTTTGGCGCCAGGTCTGGAAACAGGGGTGAATGCCTGTAGATTTTTCGGTAACGAAGGGTGTCCGAAAATCTGGAATGGTCTTTCTGTCCCCCGGCCTTCGCTGAGGATAGTTCCTTCGAAGAAACAGGTGGAAGGATAGCACCAAACGGATGCCATATCCGGAAGATTGGGTGAGGGTTTCACCGGTAGTTCATATCGGCTGTTGTGGTCATAATTCTCACAAGGGATGACCTGAAAATGCAATGTGGTATCGGCCCCGGTACGGAATAGGTCATATCTCGCATTGGCCTCGGGCGAAAGCCAATGTTCTCCAGCGATCATCAGTGCATATTCCCCGATGGTCATGCCATAAACGACTGGTACGGATTGCATGCCTACAAAGGAACGGTATGCTTTTTCGAGTACAGGGCCATCAATATAAAAGCCATTAGGATTGGGCCGGTCCAGGATCATCATCGGGGTATTATTGACGAATGCAGACTCCATGCATTTTTGCAGGGAAGATATGTAGGTGTAGAAACGGGCGCCTACATCCTGAATGTCGAAAACGATCCAATCGATGCCTGAGAGGTCTTCCGCAGAAGGTGCCGTTTTGTTACCATAAAGCGAAACCACAGGGATCCCTGTTTTTTTGTCGACGGCATTGGATAGCTCCTCGCCGGCATCAGCCGTTCCGCGAAAACCATGTTCAGGGCCAAAGATCACCCTGATGTTGATGCCGAGTTTGATTAAGGTATCCACCAGGTGCTTTCCACCCACCTGGGAAGTCTGATTGGCGTATATGGCAATCCGTTTGTTTTTCAGCAGGGGTAGATAGGCCGATATCCGGTCAGCCCCCGGAGTGATGACCAGAGAGGGGTTCATACGAGCCTGATCTACTTGTGCATGTGTATGCATGGTTAGAAAAAGAAAGGTAAAAAGCAGTAAACGGGGGTGGGAAAGATCAGGCATCATGTGTCAAATATCTTAAAAAAGCAGCTATGCGAAATACGAATTCGGCTAACTTCGCGCCTTAACCGTTCGGCTCTTCCTTCTTTCCGGCAGATCATGTCAGATAATTGCTACCGTAAGTCGGCCCCCCGGGCGCTGTAGTGGGAGGCGGAACACAAAAAATTAAAAGATGTCTCAAGTAAAAAAAGGTGATGTTGTCAGGGTTCATTACACTGGTCGTCTGATGGACGGCAGCCAATTCGATTCTTCCGCAGGACGAGAGCCTCTTGAGTTTACTGTGGGTGCAGGACAGATGATAAGTGGTTTCGACTCCGGTGTTGTCGGCATGGGGGTAGGTGAGAAAAAGGTCATCACCATAGAAGCGGAATTCGCATATGGCCCCCGCTCTGAAGAAGCCATCATCGAATTCCCCAAGGAGCACGTGCCCGAAGACATGAAACTGGAACCCGGCATGCAATTGACCTTGCGCAACCAGGAAGGGCATCCTGTACCGGTTACCATAATTGAGGTGCGCGAGGATATCGTGGTGATGGATGCGAACCATTTCCTTGCTGGTAAAGACTTGATATTCGATGTGGAATTGATGGAGATAGTCGGTGGCAAGCCACTGATCATCATGCCCTGATCTGATTCCTGATCAATAGAGTTGGGAGGCTTATGGTCTCCCTTTTTTTATTTGCGGCTCGGAATTCGAATATCTACTTACTTCTGTTGAGGGGATACTTGATCAATGTATTGCAGTAAGTCTTTGAGGAAGATTTTTGGGCATTCCAAATAGGGAGTGTGACCGATAGGATATTGGATCAGAGTATGATTCCTGAAGGCTTTGATGGATCGGATGTTTCTCCTGAATTGGACATAACGGTCTTTCATTGCCCAGGTGAACAGGACGGGACAATGGATCCGATCGATCAACGGTCTCAGGTCTTCCTCCTTTGTTCTGAAACTGGTCCACCCCTGGACGAGCAGTGGAGCATTACGATATCCATCATTCACGATCTCATTCCTTCTGTCCCGGGCTTCTTCAGCGGGCAGTACTTTTTTATAATAGCGGGTGAATTTTCTTGCAAAATTGGCTTCCCCTTTTTCGCCTGACCGGAAAAAACGGATCATATGACCCAGAAAAAAAGAGGCTAGTATACCCCGCTTGTCCAGACCGGAAGGATTGCTCAGGGATAACATCTTCACCTGTCTATTCCCTGCTGCCAATCTCATGGCTACTGCGCCACCGATCGAGTTGCCAACCACGATCAGGTTAGACAGGCCCAATTCCCCTACTAATCTTTCGATGACTCTATGATAATTCAAGGACGATGCCGGTTCTGAGTTCGCTCCTGATCGCCCGTGACCGGGGAAGTCCACACTGATCACCCTGAACCTGTCGCCGGAAAAGCTGTAAAGGGATTGGAAATCCTTTGAGCTATGGCCAAGTGCATGCAGGCAAAGGATGACCTGTCCTTGACCTTTGTCGCGATAAGCCAATTGCCAGCCACCCATTTCGAGGAAGGAATCCGCGTTAGAAGGAGTTTGATCGGGTTGTGCAGGCACCATGATAAAATTTTCAAGAAAATTCAAAGTTATTCTTATCCGGCCTGGATGCAATTTATCTAACGCGAGCAGATTTCCAAGCTCTCTGATATTATCCTAAGTGGATTTATATGTGCCCATTCGCTTGCTTGGGTTAATTTGCTCCAAAAAGAGCCATGGCATACAGTTCCCTGCTGGTGGAAAGATTCATGAGGTATGTACAGGTAGATACACAGAGTAATCCATTTTCCACTACCACGCCGACCACGGAAAAACAAAAAGACCTCTCCCGAATACTTGTCGAGGAATTGCATGATCTGGGTATTGCGGATGCGGAATTGGATGAGCATGGTTATGTTTATGCAACGATCCCTGCTACGTCGAAGGACTCCTGTCCGGTCATCTGTCTTTGTGCACATGTGGATACATCTCCTGACTGCAGCGGTAAAGGGGTGAAGCCTATTCTTCATCGTTCTTATGATGGCAGTGATATCATTTTGCCTGATGACACCAATCAGGTCATTCGGACCCTTGAACATCCATACTTATTGAAAAAGATTGGGGATGATATCATCACTGCCAGTGGTGATACCCTGCTTGGAGCAGATGATAAGGCTGGTGTAGCCATCATCATGGAACTGGCCAGGTATCTGTCGATGAATCCCGAAATAATCCATGGGGCTGTTCGTATCCTCTTTACTCCCGATGAGGAGGTGGGTCGGGGTGTGGATAAGGTGGATATGCGCAAACTCGGCGCCGATTATGGTTATACACTGGACGGCGGGGAGCTGGGTTCATTTGAGGATGAGAATTTTTCCGCCGATGCCGTACATATCCGTATCCGTGGGGTCAGTGCACATCCGGGATACGCAAAGGGCAAGATGGTCAATGCGATCAAAGTGGCGGCGGAATTCCTGAAAATGTTGCCTAAGTCGGGGCTTTCCCCGGAGACGACGAATGAAAGGGAAGGATTCATCCATCCTGTGCATATTACGGGACAGGCCGAATCTGCGGAGATCGACTTCATCATCCGCGATTTTGAAACTCCAAAGCTGAAGGAACATGAAGCGATGTTGGAGGAAATACTCAAGAAGACGATCCTCCGCTACCCCGGAGCTGGGTACTCGTTCACCATTAAAGAGCAATACCGGAACATGAAAGAGGTATTGGTTCATCATCCGCAGGTGGTCATGATCGCTGAAGAAGCCATTCTTGCTGCCGGGGTCGATCCAACCCGAATGAGCATACGTGGCGGCACGGATGGATCACGCCTTTCTTTCATGGGACTACCTTGCCCCAATCTCTTCACGGGTGAGATGGCGTTGCATTCCAAACACGAGTTCGTCAGCGTCCAGGATATGGAAAAGGCGATGCGTGTATTGGTGGAATTACTGAAGGGGTGGGTGGGCACAAAATAGAATACCCCATAATTTGATAGCCTGTAGAACTTCTATTCAAGCTTGCTCAACTCGTTGCCATGCTCAGCATGTCATGGGTCTTCCAGATCCTGGTATACCAGTACAAGGGGCAAGCTATGCCGGAGAGCAAAAGCATGCACACGACCCAGGTGGTCTTCTCGTTTTGTCCCAATTCTTGATTATCGTGTACATGGACGATATAGTAAACAAGCAGGCCGAAGCACAAGAGCCCGGCTATGATGAGGATGAACAATAACCAGACGACATTGGTCATCAGCGGGAAGGGGATCTTTCCGTATTGAACGGGAGTGAAATCATCCATGAAAAATGTCATGGCGAACAGATATGTGCCGATCAACAGATAGGGCATCAAAGTCAGGATCCCGAGCATGATCTTTCCATTTCTGCTCATTCGCTTGGATTTGTGGAAACATATTCCTGTTTAGAGAATCATAACGTGACGAACAGGACAATTCCAATTTTTGCCCAGATCATAATTTACGACTTTTTTTTCATCCCTGATTGTACGAGTATAGGATTTTGTGATTTCGTACCTTGTACCTAAATTTCAAACATGTCGTTCCTTTCTACTCCTTTTATACTGCTCGTACTGGTGGCGATCATTATTTTCAGCGGACTGGTCACGGTCAAGCAAGGATACATCGATGTCATCACCATGTTCGGCAAGTACCGGCGTATCCTCAGGCCTGGACTTAACTTCAAAATACCTTTTCTGGAAACCATTGCCCGAAGCGTGAGCATTCAGAATCGTTCCATCGAGTTGGAATTCCAGGCCGTAACGCAGGATCAAGCCAACGTTTATTTCAAAACCATGATGCTGTATGCTGTGCAGAATGCGGAAGAGGAGACGATCAAGAAGGTTGCCTTCAAGTTTTTTGCAGAGCGTGACCTGATGCAGACCCTGTCGAGGACCATTGAAGGCACCATCCGTGCTTTCGTGGCCACAAAAAAGCAATCCGAGATCCTGAGCCTCCGCCGTGAGATCGTTTCCTATGTGAAGGAGGAGATCGACCATTCGCTGGAAGACTGGGGGTATCACTTGCTCGATCTGCAGATAAATGACATTACATTCGACAAGGCCATACTGGAAAGCATGAGTCGTGTCGTGGCTTCCAATAACCTGAAAGCTGCTGCAGAAAATGAGGGACAGGCGCTGCTTATTACCAAAACAAAGGGTGCCGAAGCGGAGGGTAATGCCATCAAGATAGCTGCAGAGGCGGAAAGAGAGGCGGCAAGATTGCGTGGTCAGGGTGTCGCCCTTTTCCGGCAGGAAGTGGCCAAAGGAATGACTGAAGCAGCGGAAGAACTCAAGCAAGCCAATCTGGACACCAATGTTATCCTGTTTAGCATGTGGACCGAGGCGATCAAGAATTTCGCCGAAGTGGGCCAAGGTAATGTCATATTCCTGGATGGTAGCAGTGAGAATATGCAGAAGACCATGCACCAAATCATGGCCATGATGAAGATGAGTGATATCAAGCAAGGCTGATCATAGACGTTCCAGGCTGCTCCTTTATGAATTGTTAATCCTGCTCAAGGAAAGCGGATTTAGCCCCATCTTTAGTATCCTGACGGAATAGTCCCGACAAGATATCCACTTGTTGTACTAGATTCTTTTGGCTATGTTTTAATCTCTATTTTTGTTCAAACGACTCATCTATGCTCCATGGTTTGCTACAGGTAGGTACGGTCTCGAATAAGATCATTGATTCCCTCGCTAACCCGGCATCAGCGGCAGCTCTACCGCCCCGGGAGATGCACCTTTGGGACATCCTGCTTGCAGGTGGTCCGGTGATGATACCTCTCGCCCTGATGTTAGTGGCTGCCATTTTCTTCTTCTTTGAGAGGAATATTGCCATCGGCCGCGCGGCCAAAGTGGATGACAACTTCATGAATATCATCCGTGACCACATCATGAATGGAAACATTTCCGCAGCCAGGGCCATCACCAAGAATACCAATAATCCTGTAGCCAGAATCGTCGACAAGGGTATACAGCGCATCGGAAAACCGATCGATGCCATTGAACGCAGCATGGAGAACGTGGCTCAGTTGGAGATGTTCAAGCTTGAGCGTAATCTGAACGTGCTGTCCGTGATCTCCCGTGCTGCTCCTATTTTTGGATTCGTGGGAACTCTGGCCGGACTGATGAAGCTGTTCTTCGATATCAACTCCACGGGTGAATTCGTACTGAATACGATCGCTGGTGGACTCTATGTCAAGCTGGTGACCTCTATCTCTGGCCTCCTGATTGGCCTAATCGCTTTCTTCGCCTACAATTATCTCCATACACAGGTGGAGAAAACAGCAAACAAGATGGAAGTTGCCGCTGCCGATTTCCTGGATATCCTCCAAGAACCCACGAAGTAGTCATCCCTCATGAGAATCAGAAAAAAAATACATCACGATGCGGAGGTCTTCACGGATTCCCTGAACGATATCCTGTTCATCCTGCTGATGTTCTTCCTGATCGTTTCCACCCTCGCGAATCCGAACGTGATCAAACTCTCGCAGCCTAAATCAAAGAGCGATACCAAGGCCAAGCAGAATGTGGTGGTTTCCATTGATGCCAATAAAGTGTTCTATGTGGGCACGACACGCACGTCGTTGGATTCGTTGAAAAGTGCCTTGATGCCTGCCATTCAGAAGGAAAAGACCGAGATCCCCACCGTGGTGATCAATGCGGATAAGACCGTTCCGGTGGACAATGTGGTTCAGGTCATGCGAGTGGCCAGGGAATTGGGTGCGCGTACCGTTTTGGCAGTTGATAAGAATAATTAGTTTCAAACGACCGGAAACACAGCCTGTTCAAAACATCCCCAACATCCTTTCTTTTCCCTGCATATCCGATTTCAATTCCACATGCTGGTGGCGCATACTTCCGAATAATGCGACTGTCTCTGAGCCCATCTCTTCGTGGATCTCGCAGAATATCATGCCTCCTGAAGAGAGATTCGTTTTCCCAAAGTCAACGATGGACCGATAGAAAACCAGAGGGTCTTCATTTTCTACAAAAAGTGCCATGTGAGGTTCGTGTTCAATGACATTAGCGGACATCCCTTTTTTATCTTTAGTGGGGATATAGGGTGGGTTACTGATGATCAGGTCGAAAATGGGTAATGTTCCCCTTGATACGGGTTCTAGAAAATCGATCTGTCGGAATTCGATATCGGCTAGGTTGGTTTTTGCATTTTGCATGGCCACTTCCAATGCCCCTGTGCTTTTGTCGATGGCCATGATCCAAGCCATGGGAAGCTTCTTTTTCAAGGCGATCGCGATACACCCACTGCCGGTACCTATATCCAGGATCCTGGGCGCACCGGATGACCTGGTACCCCAAACTTTCGATGCCCATTCCACCAATTCATCTGTTTCTGGACGAGGGATCAGCACCCGCTCATCCACGAAGAAGGGCATGCCTGAGAACCAGGCTTCGCCGATGACATATTGTACTGGTCTGCCTGCAAGGAGCTCTTTGTGCAGTGCGGCTAATGTCTCTTCCTGCTGATCTTCCAATGTCCTGTGCGCATGCACCAGGCGAGCACCTTTGTCCATCCCTGTAGTAAAGGTGAGAACGAGGTCGGCGATGCTGGCAGATTCCCTGAGGTCATAGATGGCCTCCAGGTCCTTGCGTAACCGGTGGTATGATTCCGAAAGGGTCATGCGCAAACTTAGCTTAATTTTACTGCGTTGACTCGCGATGAGACATATATGATGCGATGCCTTCAACTGGCGGAAATGGGAGCTGGGCAGGTTTCCCCCAATCCTTTGGTGGGTGCGGTTCTGGTACACGTCGACCGGATCATTGGCGAAGGCTGGCATCAGGGTTTCGGCGGGCCGCATGCTGAAGTGAATGCCTTGCGCTCCGTCAGCGATGAGGATAGTCGATTGATCCCCCTTTCGACACTTTATGTTTCCCTGGAGCCCTGTGCTCATCATGGCAAGACACCACCCTGCGCGGACATGATCATTGCATCCGGTATCCGCCGCGTGGTCATCGGTTGTGAGGATCCATTCCCTGCTGTTAATGGAAAGGGTATCGAAAAGATGCAGGAAGCGGGTATCGATGTCACTTGTGGGGTACTTAAATCGGAAGCGGAGTGGATGAACCGTCGCTTCCTTACTTTTCAGCGGGAACGTAGGCCTTATATCATACTTAAATGGGCACAGACAGTTGATGGTTTCATGGGCCGTGTCGCTGAACGCATCTTCATTACTCAAGATGCAACCAATCGTCTGGTCCATAGATGGCGTACGGAAGAAGATGCCATACTGGTCGGGACCAATACCGCATTGCTCGACGATCCTCAATTGACCTCCAGACATTGGCCGGGCCGCGACCCGCTGCGTATGGTGATCGACAGAAAAGACAGGCTTCCTTCCGACCTCCGGATTTTTTGTGATGGTGGGCCGGTGGTCGTATTTCATGAAGGGCCTGAAATGGTCAAGATTCAAGTACGATACATGCACCTGGATCCTGCAGTGGAAACGATTACACAGATATTGGAACATTGCTTCCGCTTGGGAGTGCAGAGTCTGATCGTGGAAGGTGGGGCTGCCATCCTCCAAAGTTTTATCGACCGGGACTTCTGGGATGAGATGCGTATCATCACCAACCTGGAGATGGAATTGAAGGCAGGGATTCAAGCACCCGTTCTGCCTTCACTGGTAGGGGCAGAGACATTTATTCTTGGCCATGACCGCGTTCTTGTTGGTTTTAGAAGGCAACCCTTGCGTTGATAACTATCCATGCTTTACCATCGACGAAAGACTACTTTTGGCGCCCATGCCGTCGCCTGCTACATACCGAACCATACAACAACCTTCCACTGCTTTGTTCACCGACCGGGGAAGTAAATTCATCGGTCATGCATTCCCGGTACAAAATACGGACGATGTGAAATCCGCCTTGACGCAGGTTAAGAAAGAGCATCCCAAGGCTTCTCATTACTGTTATGCTTGGAGGATAGGTCCTGTTGGCGAACATTATCGTGTAAGCGATGCCGGTGAACCCTCAGGTTCGGCGGGCAGGCCGATACTCGGGCAGATAGACAGTAAGGAACTCACTTTCACTTTGGTGGTGGTGGTACGGTATTTTGGAGGTACACTTCTAGGGGTACCTGGACTCATAAATGCGTATAAAACTGCTGCTGTATTGGCTTTACAGGTTGTTCCTTCCCTGGAGAAAGATATCGAGGAAGAGTGGGTGCTCCATTTCGAATACACCTTGATGAATGATGTCATGCGTATACTGAAGCGGCATCGGTGCACCGTATTGTCTCAGGAGTCACAGCTGTTTGTGCGGATGTTGACGGGAATCCCTTTGAAAGAGAAAGAGGTATGTCTGGAAGAGATAGGTAAAATGCACGGGGTTGAACTCGCCAAAACCTGAAAAGTAAATACCCGCCATTTGGCGGGTATCGGTTTATTTTTTCTTGGCTGCGGCCTTCTTTTTGGGAGCGGCCTTCTTTATGACTGCGGCCTTCTTTTTGGGAGCGGCCTTCTTTTTGACTGCGGCCTTCTTCTTGGGAGCGGCTTTTTTGGCGGCCTTCTTGGCGTCTGTTACTTTTTCTGCACTGCTCTTTCTTTTCAGGTCTGCTCGATGAGCCCTTTCATAGGTTTGTATATCCTTGAATTTTCCCTGGGCGTCCCTTACAGCATAAAGTTTCTTGCCGGCGGAACTGCGGTGTGTGGTTCTTCTTGCTTTTGCCATGGTGAATTTGTTTTTTCCAATGTATAGATTTTCCCATTCATCAGAAAAAAAGGCATGTTCCAAAAAAATGATCGTGCTGATTCAGAATGCAGGTATTGATTCCTTCTTTCCCGGTTCATAACGATAGAATCCCTCTCCACTTTTGACCCCGAGTTTCCCCGCATTGACCATGTTCACCAGTAGCGGGCAGGGGGCATATTTCGGTTCGCCGAAACCTTCCTGCATCACCCGTAGTATGGCCAAGCATACATCCAGTCCGATGAAGTCAGCCAACTGAAGTGGCCCCATGGGATGTGCCATACCCAGTTTCATGATCGTATCGATCTCAGATATTCCAGCAACGCCTTGGAAAAGGCTATGAATGGCCTCGTTGATCATGGGCATCAGAATTCGATTGGCTATGAAACCCGGATAGTCTTTGACAGTGCAGGGGACCTTACCTAAATCACGGCTCAGAGTTTCTATCGTCCTGACCACTTCCGGGTCGGTGGCAAAACCCTGGATGACTTCAACCAGTTTCATCACGGGTACGGGATTCATGAAATGCATGCCTATGACCCTATCTGGTCTTCGGGTGGCTGCTGCGAGCTTGGTAATGGAAATGGAAGAGGTGTTTGTGGCGAGGATGCAGCCTGCAGGTGCATGCTGGTCTATTTGCTGGAAGATAGCCGTTTTAAGGGTTAAGTTCTCGGTGGCTGCTTCCACAACAAGTTCTGCATCGGACACGCCGGTGGGGAGATCGGATTCCGTTCGTATCTTCTGGATCACTGCTTCCGCCTCCTGTGCCGTAATCAGTCCTTTATCCTGCTGTCTTTGGAGATTCCTGCCGATCGTCTTGATCGCTTTGTCCAATTGTTCCGTGGAAACATCGATCAGTTTCACGGAATATCCGCTCTGAGCGAAAACATGGGCAATTCCATTGCCCATCGTACCGGCGCCGATGACTGCGACTTTTTCCATATCCAAATATAAAGGATCAGCTCTGGATGAGTGTTGGAGGCTGGTCAGTTCTTGTTCTTGAAATCACCCCGCTTCCAGGCTTTGATGAAGTCGGCCCAGGCAACCGGGTTGAAGATGTTCATGGGCGGCACTTGACCGGAGTAATAGTAACGCTGTGCACTTTGTTTGAGGGCGAAGTTCGCAGCTTCTTTTCCATCCCTGGGCAGGGAAGCGGAAAGTACCCTTCGTTTGGCCACATCATTATTCAGTCGGGCTATCTCAATATCATCATCGGGTACAGAGGTTTTTACGAAGTCCCGCTCGAACTGTTCTTTAGTGGGGCGAGGTCTGATGATGGATGCAGGGAGGTAAACCGTGTCCGTTATCATCAGTTGTATCATACTGAACTGATTGCCATCCATGTTCTGGGGGATGAGTGTTGTCTTGCTTTTGAAGCCTATCGATGTGAATTCCACTTCATCACCTTTGAGTACGGCTATGGAGAATACACCCTGATAGTTGGAGACGGTCCCACGTCCGTCATGTTTATCAATGATGCTGACACCGGGAAGGCCGCGGAGACTGTCAGCAGACATCACCACACCATAAAGTTGGACAACGGAATCCTTGAAGCTTTCAAATTGTGCTTTTGCAGCAACGGGAAGCACAACGCTCAGAAAGATCAGGTATGGTAAATATCTCCTCATTCAGTAAAAAATGAATCCTGCAATTTAAGTTCAAACTTGGAATAAAACAAAGTAAGGCTGGGAATGGCTAAATTTGCATCTCCCACGAATATTTAACATATCAAGATGATGGATCAACAGGACGTTTTGCTGGCCTTGGGTCAAGTTCAGGAGCCCGATCTGGGCAAGGATCTGGTTACATTGAACATGGTCAAGGACATTGTAGTGGATGGTGAATCCGTTTCGTTTACTATCGTTCTGACCACACCTGCTTGCCCGCTCAAGGAACTCATACGCAGGGATTGTGAAAAGGCAGTAAGGCAAAAGGCCGGCAAGGATATTGAAGTGAATGTCAGGTTTACGGCCAATACCAGCAGTAACCGGGCGGGCGGGTCACCGGTGCTCAGTGGTGTCCGGAATATCATTGCTGTGGTCAGTGGTAAAGGCGGAGTGGGCAAATCCACCGTATCCGCCAATCTGGCTCTGGCGTTGGCTCAGGGCGGAGCAAAAGTAGGGTTGATGGATGCGGATATCTATGGTCCCAGCATGCCTATCATGTTCGGTGTAAGAGGTGAGCGTCCATTGATGGTACAGATTGAAGGAAAGGATAAGATCGTGCCGTTGGAGAAATATGGCATAAAACTGATCAGTATCGGCCTTCTGGTGGATGAGAAGAGTGCAGTAGTGTGGCGGGGCCCCATGGTTAGCAGCGCAATCAGGCAGTTCGTCACGGATGTGCACTGGGGTGATCTGGACTATCTGGTGATCGATATGCCACCTGGTACTGGTGATATACACCTTACACTCGTTCAGACCGTTCCGGTCACCGGTGCGGTCATCGTCACTACACCTCAGGAAGTGGCACTTGCTGATGCCAAAAAGGCCATTGCCATGTTCGGTCAGGCTCAGATAAAGGTCCCTATCATAGGTTTAGTGGAGAACATGGCTTGGTTCACTCCCACTGAACTGCCCGACAGCAAGTATTACATCTTTGGTAAGGAGGGAGGTAAACATCTTGCGGATCAATATGATATCCCATTCCTCGGACATCTGCCTTTGGTGCAAGGAATACGGGAAGGTGGTGATAAAGGAGTGCCTGTCATGATGGGGGAGGATGGCATCAGCCGAAAGGCCTTTACCGATTTTGCAAACGCAGCCATCCGGAGCATCGCTATGCGTAATGCCGATCTGGCACCAACTGAGATCGTAGAGATCACTGTTTGATCTACTTGACGTTTTTCGCATACCATTTCAGTTTCCTGTTGCATTTGCCCTGAGTATGGTCAGGATATTTGTTCTCATGGATTTTCTTCTTTTGCCTTGATCGCCAGGGATTCATGTTCTTTAATTGCAACAGGTGAGTGTTTTTTGGGCAATAGGGAGCCTCCGCCTCCGTTCTATATCCAGTGAAGAGGTAACGAGGAACGGCACACCAATAAATCAATATGGGCATCAAATACACTTTTGCCATGATGGTCTTCATGATCAGCATACTTGTTTTCTCCTGCAGCAAGTCCAGTAACCCGGGAAATGCCGGTAGCCCGGATTGCAGTGGAGCAGCCAAGTCATTCGCATCGGATGTGCTTCCCGTTTTTCAGTCTTCCTGTGCCACCAACGCCGGATGTCATGCAGCTGGAAGTATAGCAGGACCGGGTGCGCTGAGCAACTACAATCAGATCTATAACAGTCGGAATACGATCAGTATATCCGTTGCCACCGGGAGGATGCCGCAGGGATCCACTTTGCCTGCTGTTCAATATAACGCCATACTTTGCTGGATAAACCAGGGCGCACCCAACAATTGAATGAATGCATGGTCGGTCATTCCAAGAAAGGGATTAAGGGTTCTTTAGGCGGGTTCAGTTCCTGTATGTACATTGAACCCTGAATTTTTTCCCATGTACGATATGCCTCATTTCAAAGCCGGGGATCAAGAGGAGGTCATCGCATTCATAAAGGACCATCCTTTCGCAACTATCCTGGCTGTCTCCTCCGAAGGGAAACCTGTGGCAACACAGGTTCCGATGTTCATCGATGAACGAGATGGTTCCTATTTCCTCAGTGGTCATTTCATGCGCAGATCGGAACATCACCTTGCGTTTGAAACCAATCCCCATGCTCTTGTTTTATTCACCGGACCGCACGCCTATGTAAGTGCCAGTTGGTACACCAACCCCAAGATGGCATCGACCTGGAATTACATGAGTGTGCAGGCATCCGGGACCCTGCGGTTCCTGGACGAGGAGGGGTTACTGGGCATCCTCAAAAGGACTACCGACCATTTTGAGGGACGGACCGATTCACCAGCTTCTCTTGAAAATATGGAGGCAAATTATATCGAACGCATGGTCAAGGCTATCGTTGCGTTCGAAGTAAAAGTGGATCAGCTGGAGCATGTCTTCAAACTCAGTCAGAACCGGGATGATGCATCAAAGGAGAATGTCATCAGGCATCTGGAAAAAGGGGATCCTTCCTCACAGTATATCGCTAAGGTGATGAAGGCCGGAAAATACATTAAGGGGATACATGGGGGTCAGCCATGAGCAATGAAAGTCAACATATCAGGTTGGCCAGAAATGAAGACATCCCCGAATTGGCCAGGATCTTTCGGGAAACGATCCTCCATGTCAATCGTGCTGATTATGATGCCCGTCAAATAGCCATATGGGCTTCTGCGGCGGATCGTCCGGGAACTTGGAATGACCGGCTGGCTTCACAATACTTTTTGGTATGGGATTCCGGTGCAGGTATTGGTGGATTCGCTTGCATGACCAAACAAGGTTATCTGGACTTGATGTTTGTCAGTCACCTTCACCTTCGAAAAGGGATCGCTTCATCCCTGTTGTTCCGGCTCATCAAGTATGCGAAAGATATCGGACTGGCCAGTTTAGGTACCGAATCGAGCATTACGGCAAAACCATTTTTTGAAAAGCATGGTTTTTCAGTAGTTCAGGAAAATGAAAAGGAATGGGAGGGTGTGTCCTTCATTAATTATTTCATGGTGGTCCATTTCATATAAACAGTTGCTTGCAGTTTGCTTGATTCGCGGAAAAAGTCAGAAATCGAATGACGAAATTAGGGCGTCACTTTCTGAGCGTTGAACGGAGATTCATCCGAGCATTCTAATGCCTTAACAGTTCCCGGCCAATCTATTTCGCAGGGACTATGTTAATGTATTCCAAGATCAGATTTTATAGGCCGACTCAAGGAAATCCGAACCTGGCCTCGAAACTGGTCTCTGGTTCGCTGAGCTTGGTGCTCCTGCGATCGCCATCCATGATGACGTGCACCATGTTGATCTCCTCCTTGCGGTATTCATACAGGAGATCGTTGAACACTTTGATCGTACCGGGTTTCTTGAGGTCTTTCACACTGAAATATACCCAGACCGCACCTTGGTCAATTTCGTAACCGAGATAAGTTGGACCGATGGGCCTGCCATCTGCTTGTATGGTCAAATGGCGGTTGATGTATGACGAAAGTAATTTGCCGTTCTCGTCTTTATTGCCCTTCAGTATGTCGACATTCCTTTTGGACGATGTTTTGAGTGCTGCTTCGATATCGTCTGCGAAGAATTTACAAGAGACCCCCATCTCCTTGTCGCTGCTCCTGTACTCTATCTCGGTGACGCTGATGTAATAAGGATGGGAGAAAGCAAACATCCAGGTCAACAAGTATTGGCAAAGCAAATAGGGCATTTCGGCAGGTTTATTTTACCGATACGAAAGTCTGCTTTATTTTCCATGCTTCATTCGATTCCATGGATTTTTTGATCTTTCTGAAAATGGGTTGGGGCCATATCATCAGTCCCGGTGCATGGGACCATATCCTGTTCGTGGTTGCCTTGGCGGTCATCTACCTTCCCCAGGACTGGAAGCAGGTGCTGATCCTGGTCACGGCCTTCACGATAGGACATTCGCTGACCTTGATGCTCAGCGTGATGGACATCTATCGGTTTCCCGATAAGTGGGTGGAATTTCTGATCCCTTGTACCATAGTCGTGACTGCCGTATTCAATCTTTTCCAGCGTGAATTTTCAGCAAAGGGACTGCGGTCAAATTATTTTCTGGCACTTGGATTCGGGCTTATTCATGGTATGGGGTTCGCCAACGCGATACGGTTTGCGCTTGGAAAGGGCCAGAGTATCGGATGGAGCCTCCTGGGCTTCAATCTGGGCTTGGAGATCGGGCAAATTTTCGTAGTATTGTTCGTCTTGTTTATGACCTGGCTGGCTATCGGACAGGTTGGTTTGAAAAGAAATAGGTGGGTGTATGGAGTTTCCTTTCTGGTCTTTTTCATCGCCCTTCTCATGGCTTTCAACAGACAACCTTTTTACAACTGAAATCTGAATACATGAAAAAATCGATCCCTTCATTTCTGTTCTTCCTATCCTTCTTGGCCACTTCACAAGCTCAGCAGGATCATAATCCCGGATCCAACCATGCCAATAAGTTCGAGCAACTTGACTGGTTGCTCCCCAGCCCCAATGAATATCGCACGGCAAGTGGTGCGCCTGGTCCCAGATATTGGCAGCAACGTGCCGATTACGATATCAGTGTGGAGATCGATGAACCCAATAACGTACTAACTGGTGGGGAAACGGTCACTTATTACAACAATTCGCCGAACGAGCTGACATACATATGGGTGCAACTGGACCAGAATTTCCATGATCCGGCCAGCAATAACAATCATGACCGGCCGGGCAAGATGCCTGCCACGGCAACGGATGCACAACTATCCCAGATGGATGTATATGCCCATATGAAAGGATACGGCGTAGTGATCCGCACACTCACTGATGGAGCCGGTAAATCCCTGACGTATACTGTGAACCAGACGATGATGCGGATAGACCTGCCCACAGTGCTCAAGCCCGGTCAGAAATTCGTATTCAAGGTAAACTGGTCGTACAAGATCCCGGATAAGGCAACTCGGCCTGAGCGGGGTGGTTACGAGTTCTTCCCCGAGGATGGGAATAACCTCTATTCTATCTGCCAGTGGTTCCCGCGGATGGCGGTGTACAGCGATTTCCAAGGCTGGCAGAACCTCCAATTTTCAGGTAGTGCGGAGTTCGCGCTCACTTTTGGCAATTATAAGGTGAGCATCACGGTGCCGTCCGACCATATCGTCGCAGCTACGGGGGAATGTCAGAATCTGAAGAGTTTACTTTCCCCGGCACAACTGCAACGCTGGCAACAGGCACAAGCGGCCAAGGAGCCAGTAGAAGTGGTGACCCTTGCTGAAGCATTAGAAGCCAGCAAGCAGAAACGGACCGACAAGAAGACCTGGGTCTTCCAGGCTGAAAATGTCCGTGATTTCGCTTTCAATACTTCACGCCGCTTGGTGTGGGATGCCATGCCCACCTGGATAGACGGAAAAAAAGTGATGTGCATGAGCTTTTATGGTAAGGAAGCTTATCCGATATATCGGAAATATTCCACGAAGGCGATCGCACAAACGTTGAAGGTCTATTCCAAACACACGATTCCGTATCCATACCCGGTGGCCCAGTCTGTTGAAGCGGCTAACGGCATGGAATACCCGATGTTGTCCATGAACTACGGCCGGGCAGAAAAGGATGGAACATACAGCGAGGCGATCAAATACGGTGCCATAGGAGTGATCATACATGAAGTGGGTCACAACTTCTTCCCCATGATCGTGAACAGTGACGAACGCCAATGGTGGTGGATGGATGAGGGACTGAACACATTCTGCCAGTTTCTGACCGAGCAGGAGTTCGACAACAACTACCCGTCTCACAGAGGGCCCGCACATCTGATCACTGATTACATGAAACTGCCGAAGGACCAGTTGGAGCCGGTGATGACCAAAGGGGATGCCGTGGCCAATGTAGGATCTAATGCCTATGCCAAGGCTGCGACGGGCCTAAACATCCTCCGCGAAACCGTCATGGGACGCGAACTCTTCGATTTCTCTTTCCGGGAATATGCACGTCGCTGGGCGTTCAAGCATCCCACTCCCGCCGATCTTTTCCGCACGATGGAAGACGCCAGTGCGGTGGATCTCGACTGGTTCTGGAGAGGGTGGTATTTCGGAACAGATCCGGTTGATATTTCCATAGACAGCGTCAAATGGTTCCGTCTGGATGCACCTGCCAATGCTGCCGCATTTGAATCAAAAGAGTTCGAGACCATAGGCATGAAACGAAATAGGGAAGACAAGTCCATCACCTTCGCTACTGATGCCGATACTGAATTGAGGGATTTTTATTATAACAACAGGAATGCGGATCAGAAGATGGTCGAACAGGCTCAACGTTCCTTGGCATTGTCTAAAACCGATAGTGCGAATCTGTCGAAATGGGCGGGTAAGCATTTCTATGAATTGACCTTCTCGAACAAGGGTGGGCTGCCCATGCCAATCATTGTCGAATGGACTTTCAAAGATGGCACCAAGCAAATTGACCGGATACCTGTGACCATTTGGCGTTCCAATGAGCAGCAGGTCAGTAAGGTGTTCATGAAGGATCAGGAAGTCACTTCCATCAAGCTTGACCCCAACCGGGAAACGGCGGACATCAATGAAGCAAATGGGCAGTGGCCTGTCAAGGAAATGCCCAGCAGATTCCAGTTGTTCAAAGCTTCCGAGCGTGCAGCACGTGGAGCTGGTGGCGGAGGCAACGCCATGCAGAAGGCGCAGTCCGGTAAAGGCAATTGATACGGGTTAAATGATTAGATCGGGCTGTGTCCATCTCGGGCGCAGCCTTTTTTTACAAGTAAAGGTTCACATTAACAGCTATTATGGAATTCAGCCCCTCGTTAGACTATCTCGCCCTTGGGGATTCTTATACCATCGGTGATTCCGTTTTGGAAGGTGAGAGATTTCCGGTACAGACCGTCAGTCGGCTAAGGGATAAGGGTATTACATGCGCCGATCCTTTGATCGTTGCAAGTTCCAGTTGGACAACCGATGAACTTCATCAAGGTATCCTTACGTCCAGACCATCCGGATCTTTCGATATGGTGAGTCTGCTCATTGGAGTGAACAATCAGTATCGCGGACTTTCACTAGATGATTATGCCACCTCATTTCAAACACTATTGGATCTGTCACTTGACTTTGTTCGGGGATCAACTTCATGTCTTTTTGTTCTCAGCATTCCCGATTGGGGAGTGACGCCTTTCGCTGAAGGACGCGACAAGTTTGCCATTGCCAGATCGATCGATGCATTCAACGATGTCAACAGGAAGCTCACGGAAAGGATCGGGGCACATTATTTAGATATAACCCCCTTGACTCGGGTTGCAGCCGTGGAACCTGAACTTATCGCGGAGGATGGTTTGCACCCATCGGCCAAGGCTTATGCTCAATGGGCAGAACTGCTATCTGATCGGATGGCAGGGGAGTGGAAAACTGTTCATACTTTGCCTAGGTAGATCGCCATTTCTTGTTGATATTTCCTCGCCACCACTCGGGCTTCGGAAGCGAAATCCTCTTTGCCTGATGCAAAGATGATCGCACGGCTGGCGTTTACAAGTAGACCACAATCCTTGATCAGGGCGATATCGGAGACTTCCTGAAGGCTGCCACCCTGTGCTCCCACGCCGGGAACGAGGTAGAAATGTTCAGGAGTGATTTCTCTGATCCGCCGAAAGGAAGAGGCTTGTGTAGCGCCTATAACGAACATGGTATTACCCGTGTCCCCCCATCTGGAAACTGTTTTCAGCACTTTCTCATAGAGCAGGTCACCATCAGCGTACTGCTGAAGTTCAAAATCCTCTGCCCCGGGATTGGAGGTGAGTCCTAGCACGATTGCCCACTTGCCCGGATGTCCGAGGAAGGGTTTGACACTATCCTCGCCCATGTAGGGGGCTACGGTGATGGAATCGAATGGGATGGTTTCGAAGAATGCACGTGCATATTGAGCTGAGGTGTTCCCGATGTCGCCTCGCTTGGCATCGGCGATCGTGAAGATGCCTTCCGGGATATAGCGTAATGTTCTTTCCAGTATGTCCCATCCTTTAACGCCATGCGCCTCGTAAAATGCAATATTGATCTTGTATGCCACACAAAGGTCATGAGTGGCGTCAATGATAGCCTTGTTGAACTCGAACATGGCATCGGGATGTCCCTTGAGGTGTGATGGGATCTTTTCAGGATCCGTATCGAGACCTACACAGAGGTATGACCGTTTTTTGAAGATCTGTTCTGTCAGTTGTTGGCGCGTCATGCGTATGGGTTTGTGAACAGTGGCGAAGTTCGAGAAGACGATCGAAGGACCGAAAAAATCATATCCACGTTGCGGATTCAGGTTATCAATCCTGAAAGTACTTCATAGGTATGCCATATTTGCTCATAGCTGTTGTAAAAAGGTACAGGCGCCATTCGGATCACGTCGGGTTCCCTCCAGTCGGTCATGATACCGTGATCACTAAGTGCTGAGTGAAGTGCCGTTCCATTCTCCAGGGTGAGTAGAGATACCTGACATCCTTTCTCCTGCCTTGGCGTGATGTACCTAACGACCTGTCGCAGTTGCTTGCGGTTCAGTTCGTCCAAAAGGAACCAGAGCCAGGACGTCAGTTTATTCTGTTTGACACATAGGTTTTCCCATCCGGCATCTAAGAAAAGGTCAAGTGATGCTTCCAGTGTGGCCAGAAGCAAAATGGGTGGGGTGCTCAACTGCCAGCCAGATGCATGTCCCTCCGGCCTGAAAATGGGTTCCATGAGGAATCGGGTACTCTGCTCATTGCCCCACCATCCCGCTAACCTTGGTATCGATGAATTGCCATGATGCCTTTCATGAACATAAAGGGATCCGATCGCACCCGGTCCCCCGTTCAGGTATTTGTAATTGCACCACGCGGCGAAGTCGACGTTCCAATCATGTAAATGGAGGGGTATGTTCCCTGCTGCATGTGCCAGATCGAATCCGGCAAGTGCGCCGGCTTCATGGGCCGCCTGGGTGATGAGACCGATATCGAAGAGTTGACCTGTGTAATAATTTACCCCACCCAGGAACACGAGAGCCAATTCATCTCGGTGGCTTTCGATCATATCCAGGATATCTTCCATCAGGATCGTTTCCTCTCCTTGACGCGGACTTACTTCGAGCAGATGATCTCTGGGTTCCGATCCTCTTTGACGCAGGTGCGAGTCGATCATGTATTGGTCACTGGGGAAGGCACCGGATTCACAGAGTATTTTGGTCCTTTTCCCTGATGGTCTGTAAAAGGAGGCGAACAGCAGGTGAAGGTTGACGGTAAGGGCATTCTGTATGCTGATCTCATGAGGCTTTGCGCCGACGATAGGTGCCATTTTGGTCGTGAGCCTGTCGTGGTAGCCTGTCCAGGAACTCCCTGGTTCGAAAAATGCTTCCACTCCGTGTGCGGACCATTGATCCAATACTTCCTGTATTTTGAGGGATGCGGATTTCGGCTGCAAGCCCAATGAATTGCCCAGGAAATAGATCCCCGGCCTGTCGTTCACTTTAGGATGGAGGAAGTCCTGCTGGAATTTACGCAGCGGGTCATTTCTGTCCAACTGAAGTGCATGTTCGAGTGATGCTTGAAAGTTCATGGCATGGATTATATGGAACCTGTTCTTCCTCCATCTACGGGAATGCTGGATCCGTTCACATAAGAGGCGGATGGGCTGGCAAGGAATCCCGCGAGATCGGCGATCTCGGAAGCATTACCGAAACGCCTTGCAGGGATCTCTGCTTTTATGGAATCGGCCACTGCTTCAATGGAATGCCCATTAGAATTTGCGATCGATGCGATGAGTCCTTCCAGTCTTTTGGTCATGGTGAATCCAGGCAGTATGTTATTGACCGTGATGCCATAAGGCCCCGCTTCATTGGCCAGGGTCTTGGCCCATCCTGCCGTTGCTGCTCGGATCGTGTTGGACACTCCGAGATTTGCAATGGGTATCTTGACTGAAGTGGAAACGATATTTATGATCCTTCCGTATCCTGCTTTCTTCATGGACGGCAATGCGGCTTGTGCCAAGGTCTGGTAGCAAAGGATATGCATGCTGAATGCCTTGGCGAAATCGACCGTGGATGCCTCCACTATGGGGCCGGGAGGAGGACCGCCGGTATTATTGATAAGTATGTGTATGTCCTGCGTCTCTGTATGCCGGGCTGCTTCCGCACGCACTTGTTCCAGATCACTGAAATCTGCAATCAGGTATTGGTGTGATTGTCCTGAACTGTTGTCCAGTGAGGCTACTGCTTTTGCCAGGCTGCCTTCATCGCGAGCCATCAGAGTACACGTAGCTCCTTGGATCGCCAGTTGCCTGGCTATGGCCAATCCTATGCCTTGCGTACTTCCGCAGACAAGGGCGTTCTTGTTATCAAGGGATAGGTTCATAGAAGAGATTTATGAATTCCGGATTCGGAATTCGGAATTCGGAATCGTCAATCATCCATACCTTTCTTGATGGCGTCGGATATCTTGACAAGGATCTTGTCTATACGGTGGCCGTCCATATCGAGGATTTCGAAATGGAAGCCTTTCCAGGAGAGTGAATCTCCAGGCTTGGGTATACGTTCGAGACGATGGAGGATGAAACCGGCGAGGGTATCGAATTCCTGCTCTCCTTCGTTCATCCACTCGGTCTGTTCAAAACGGGAGAGAAAATCATAAAAAGGTATCTGTCCGTCCACAAGATAAGTTCCGTCCCCTCGTTCGGTGATGTCGTAATCCAGGAAGTCCTGCTGGGGAAGTTCTCCCACAATGGCTTCCAGAATGTCGTTCAAGGTGATCAAGCCCAACAAGGTGCCGTATTCATCAACAACGAAACAGGTGTGGATCTGGGACTCCTTGAATCTTTCCAGCAACTGGTATGGGGTATTGTTTTCAGGCACGAAGAGTGCAGGCTTCATGATCTCCTTGAAAGGGGTATCATCGGGAGTGACATACATATCCTTGATGGAGACTATCCCTTGCAGTTTATCTATGGTGCCGTCACAGATGGGGTAAACGGAATGTGGTTCCCGGAGGATCTTTTCTTTGATGGCGTTCTCGCTGTCTCCCAGATCGAACCAGATGATGTCGTGGCGGTGTGTCATCAGTGAAGTGATGTTCCGATCCCCGAGGTGGAATACGCGTTCTATGATCTCCTGTTCCGTCTCTTCGATCGCACCGTGTTCAGTGCCTTCGCTGATGATCGCCTTGATTTCTTCCTCTGTAACTTGATTATCCGAAGATTTGATCCGGAAAAGGCGGAGCAGGAAATTGGTGGTTTTCGTGAGCAGCCATACGAAAGGATAGGTGATGGTGTTGAAAACCTTCATGGGGCCAGCCACTATCTTGGAGATCGCTTCCGGGGCTTTCAGGCCAAGCCTTTTGGGGACCAATTCACCAAGTATCAGGGTGAAGAAGGTGACCACAAATACAACCAATGTGGTTGAGATGGCTTTTGCGTAATGTGCGAATGCCGGCATGTCTTGCAATGTCGCGGTCAGGGTCGCTACTACTTTTTCACCCGAGTATAGACCGGTCAGGATACTGGTCAGGGTCATGCCGATCTGAACGGTGGACAGAAAATTTTCCGGCTTCTGCTGCAGTTCAAAAGCCCGTCTGGCGCGCAAGTCCCCTTTGTTGGCCTGTGCTTCCAGCCTAGCCCGACGAGCGGAGACCAATGCAATCTCCGTCATGGAGAAGAGTCCATTGAATAGGATGAGTCCCAGAAGAATGAGCAGATCTGTCATGCTTTAGATGATATGGTGAGACCGATCTTTTTCCCGAAAAAAGATGATCCAAAAAGGCCAATGAGTGTTCCTATCAGTGCTCCACCGAGAATATCGAACGGATAGTGAACGCCTACGTATACCTGCGCCCAGCAGATCAATACAGCCCAAAGATAAATGAACCCCCATTTGTGTTCTGTTTTTCCCAATGTACCGTATATGAAGGTAGCGATAGTGAAGTGGTTGCTGGCATGTGATGAAACAAAACTTCCATTCATCCCGCAGGTGCTGGCGATGAACCGGATCTGGTGGGCCATGAATGGATCACGGCAAGGTCTTGTTCTATGGAAGATCTCTTTGATGACATGACTGCTGATGAGGTCACTGACTCCCACCAGGGCAAGTGCGGTAACAACCCACCACCAGCCTTGCTTGCCGTGGTTCATGGCCATGAAAATGATCAGGAACAGGTATAGAGGCGCCCAGGTAGTTGCTTCTCGGGAGAAAAGGGCCAGATGGTCAAGCGCTGGGGAATGCATGTCCCTGTTCACTTTCAAAAGAAGCCATTGGTCGGCCCTGACGAGCAAATTGGCCGAAGAAGCCGCAACCGGACTCTGCAACAGGAACAGGAAAGGGAGAATAAAGACGATGGCGAAGGGTGTTGATACCAGCGTAATTTAATGAAAATAAATGATTTGATCTTTGCTCGTTCCAACTGCTTTTATGACCTCAGTGAACTTATTTCGATACCTTCGCCGTCCATAAATACTAGGCAGTGGCATTGATCAAGAGCATTTCAGGTATCCGGGGGACCATCGGAGGCAAATCAGGGGAAAACCTAACCCCAATGGATGTGGTCCGTTTCACGGCTGCCTACGGAAGTCTGTTACTGGAGAAAAAGCAAGGAGCCAAAGTGGTCATCGGACGCGATGGACGGATCAGTGGCCCCATGGTGTCGAGCCTGGTATCCCATACCTTGAATGCCATGGGCATCCATGTCGTGGATCTGGGTCCCAGCACCACTCCCACGGTAGAAATGGCTGTGGTGATGGAAAAGGCAGACGGGGGAGTGATCATCACTGCGAGCCATAATCCGCAGGAATGGAATGCCCTTAAACTGCTCAATGGCCATGGAGAATTTATCAGCGCGGCTGATGGGGCGGTTGTATTGGAGCGTGCAACTAAAGAGGCATTTACCTTCGCAACCGTCGAAAAGTTAGGGGAGTACCGGATGGATCCCACTTATCTGGACAAGCATATAGCGGCGATATTGAAACATGAGCTCATTGATCTTGATGCCATCCAGTCCAGGAAATTCAAGGTTGTGGTAGATGTGGTGAACAGCACAGGAGCCATCGCCGTACCTGCTTTACTAAGGGCTCTCGGCTTAAAAGATGCGGATATCAGTTTGCTGAATGGTGAAATGACAGGAAGGTTCGCACATAATCCGGAGCCACTACCCGAGAACCTCAGTCAATTGTCCAATGCAGTGAACAAGTCCGGCGCAGATCTCGGCATCGCCGTGGATCCTGATGTCGACCGACTCGTGCTCGTGTGTGAGGATGGAACCATGTTCGGAGAAGAGTACACCTTGGTGGCTGTTGCTGATTATGTGTTGAGTAAAGTCAAAGGGAATTCCGTTAGTAATCTTTCCTCAACCCGGGCCTTACAGGATGTAACAGTCCGCCGGGGTGGGCAATATTTCCCCAGTGCGGTAGGAGAGGTGAATGTAGTGAAGAAGATGAAGGAGGTGAAAGCGGTGATCGGCGGTGAAGGAAATGGAGGCATCATACTGCCTGATCTGCATTACGGACGTGATGCATTGGTAGGCATCGCACTTTTTCTGACCCACCTGGCCCAACAGGGAAAAACCGCTCAACAGCTCCGCAATTCCTACCCAGACTACTTCATCAGCAAGAACAAGATAGAATTGGAGAAAGATGTTGACCTGAGCGTGCTGCTCGACAGGATCCGGGCAAAATATAAAAGCCACCCGGTGAATACGGAAGATGGGCTTCGGATCGAGTTCGATAAGGATTGGGTTCACTTGCGTTCAAGCAATACGGAACCCATCATTCGGATCATCGCCGAAAGCAATTTCGAAACCACCGCCAGAAACATCGCTCAACGTCTGATGCACGATATCCGGGAATTGAAATGATCCTGAGGTCCCAGCAAATCGCAACAATTTAGGGCTCTCCGAGTCCCGGAAATTTGAGAACTTTACGGGCATGCAGCAACGCATTTATCTGGACAATGCAGCCACGACCACGCTTGATCCCGCCGTCTTAGAGGCTATGTTGCCCTATCTGACGGAAAAATTCGGGAATCCCTCTTCGATTTATTCTTATGGAAGAGAAACCAGATTGGCGATAGAAAATGCACGTAAGTCAGTGGCAGGATCCCTTCATGCACACCCTGCTGAGATATTTTTCACATCAGGAGGAACAGAAGCTAGCAACACGGCCATCATGGCAGCCGTACACGATCTGGGCTGCACCCGGATCATCACTTCACCCATAGAACATCACGCTACCCTGCATACGGCAGGATATCTCAAGAACAAGCACCAGGTATCATTGGAATATGTCAGTATCTTGTCTGATGGGCATGTGGATCTGGCCGACCTGGAAATGAAGTTGGCTGCGAGCCCAGCCAAGACCCTCGTCTCCCTCATGCATGCGAACAACGAGATAGGCAATATCACGGATATCCATGCCGTCGGGGCCATCAGTGAGCGATATGGAGCCATTTTCCACTCGGATACCGTACAAACGGTGGGTCACTATCCCTTCGATCTTCGGAATACGCCAGTGCATTTCATCACCGGAGCGAGTCATAAATTTCATGGCCCTAAAGGTGTTGGCATTCTGTATGTCAACGAAAAGATCCGCATACATCCCTTGATCCACGGTGGTGGACAGGAAAGGAACATGCGGGCGGGCACGGAGAATCTTTATGGTATCGTTGGGTTCGCCAAAGCACTGGAATTGGCGATGATGGATCATGAAAAGGACACCACATATATTGCTGGACTGAAGTCTTACATGGCTTCCGAACTAAAAGAAGCCATCCCTGAGGTGAATTTCCATGGTGACCCATTCGGCAGATCTCTTTATACCGTAGTTAACGTTGGATTTCCACGAACGGAAAAAACCAGCATGCTGCTGTTCAATCTGGACATCCATCATGTTTGTGCATCCGGTGGCAGTGCTTGCACGAGCGGTACGGACCAGGGTTCACATGTCATACGGGCTTTCGCGAATGATCCGAACCGGGTGGCGATTCGCTTCTCGTTCAGCAAGCATAATACTCGTGGGGAAGTGGATGAGGTGGTAGACAGGTTGAAAGGAATGATCTGAAATTCATTTATACATTGATCATATGTCAGAACAATTAGGAATCGGTTCCCGTGTGGAACATCCGCATTTTGGCCGGGGAGTAGTAGTTGAACTGGGTTCAGAATTCAATATCATTTGGTTCAAGTCTCAGCAGGGGACCAAGTCAATTGGAAAGGACTTTGAAGGCTTGCGTGTTCTCGAAAATACCGGAGAATCCAATACCCCGGCCTCTTCGATCACTTTAGCGGACATCGAACTTGCATTGGAAAAAGTCCTGGATCAAAGGCTGCATGAGGTGGAGATGGTACCCTTGGCAAACAGATGGCAGAATGGGCATCTAATCCTTCAGCCCGCCGATCGAAGCCTCCAGTCAAAGGAATTGCCACTTTCCACCTTTTTCCATAAAATAGTGATGGTAAGGGACAAACTACGCGTCTTGGAGCAGAAGATAAACGCCCACAAAGTACTCACGGATGAGGAGAAGATCGAACTGCAGCAATACATTACATCGATTTACGGGTCACTGACCACATTCAATGTGCTGTTCCGGGAAACACATCACCAATTCAAAGGGCAGTCCTAAATAGATTTGCTCAGGGCGGTGTTCAGGAAGAGAAGGGAATTGAACCTTTCCCCTAAACAATTCTATATCAAAATCTTATAGCCCGTAAAATTTATGTGGCCCCGAAATTGGCCCCGAGTAAGGCAATTCCTTTTCTGTCTTCAATTTACTTAATATTCTTACATCTCCTGCAATGACCAGTTATGCTGGAACACTCCTAAGTAAATAACAGAATAGGCCCCCATGGCCCCAGCCTGACGGCAACACACCGACTCCACCAGGTCGGCACATGCATGCATCCTGAGCCTTCAGGCAGGCCTCCGGCCGGAATATTTCAATCGGGCAACAAGCAGAAACCGGAGAAAAAGCAATCCCTGAAATAGAGGTCTGTTAGGACGGAAAATCGGGATCTGGCATGGGAAAAAAAACCACAATGGATCTCCCCCCCCAATCAGGACAAATAACCGTCCTTGCATAGCTTCCCGAACGCTAGCCCGGACTGCTCATCCTGCCAGCTCTGGTTCCGGCTCACATATCGATAGAACTCCCGGCTTCCGGGTTTATGTCCGGAGATCTGCCGGACCAATTGTTCCGGCATGCCCAGCTCGAGCAGCATGGACACCCCCGTACGGCGCATCGTATGGCTGGTAAGCAGGTCGCAAAACCGAAATGGCCTCTTGCTTATCTTACCGGTGATCGGGACCGGTACACCCCTCCTGTTCCTGTAGCGGATGATCGGCTCGGTCCAACCCGCCAACTCACCCAATCTCTTGATCTGTTTGTTCAGGTTGACATTACTGATCGCCGGAAGAAGTCGTCCCCGGCGCAGTCGGTACCGCGAGAAAATCTCCAGGACATACTCCGGGAGCAAGAGTCGGGTTTCCGTTCCCGTCTTGGCGCTTTTCATCACCAACCAGGTCTGTCCGCCTTGCCTGTACAGGTGTTTCTGCCGAATCTGGAATAGGTCGCTGACCCGAAGTGCGGTTGTACAGCCAACCACAAACAGGTCCCTGATGAAGCGCTGATTGGGTTTCAGGCGGCTCAGAAATGGATCATCTATCAGCAAATGCCGGAATTGCTCTGCGGATAATGCGATAACGGGAATCTGCTCCGCCCGGGCCAGGAGGTGAGGCAGTAAGTGGCGGACCTGCCAGCCATACTGTTCCTCCACGTAGTGAAGGAATGTCCGCATTACCTTGAACAGGTTGGAGACGTAATTGTCAAAATAGCCCCTTCCATACAGAAAGTCAGAAAATTTGCGGGCAAATCGCTCCCAATACTGCCTGCTTCTTCGGAATTCCAGTTTGGAAACCCTCAATCCCGTGTGGATCTCCCAGGGAGTGCCATAGGCGGCTGAAAAAAGTCCCAGCAGCCTCCTGCAGTTGGTGTAGGTATCTAAGGTACCGGGAGATACCCTGTTCCCGTCCGGTTTCCTCCTTCTGCCAGTCCTGCTCGCGATCACAAAACGGTCAAATTCAAACAGCAGCGGGGAAGAAGCTTTTTTTCATCATTTTATGGTATACAGCAGCAATTTATGGTCCGAAGCATGCAGAAAAACATCCTTTTTACTACTTTTCCGAAACAGTTCAGTTCTTTGAAACGAAGGCCAAGGTCAAGATGTCCAGCAGGACATTACTATCCGTTCGGACTTACCATGGCGGGGATCAGCAGCAAGGCACTCAATGGGACAGCAGAGAATAAAATCAAGTTCCAAGGTCAGGAATTTGCTTCTAAAGAGTTCAGCGATGGCTCAGGACTTAACATGTACGAGTTCAAATGGCGGATGCATGACCCGCAAATAGGAAGGTTCTGGCAAGTAGATCCTCTCGCCGAGAAATATTTATACAATAGCACTTATGCCTTTTCTGAGAATAAAGTAACATCCCACGTAGAGCTGGAAGGGTTGGAAGCAGAGAACTTCATGTCTAAGTTTAAAAAGCCAAGCGAGCTTTCTGTAAAAGCGCCAGATAAGGATAAATCCCAAATACAAGTTTATAATGTAGTAGTTAAAAACTCGGAAAAATCGTTTTCTGATTTTAAATCTGATTTTAAGAATTCTCCAGAATCAATATTGTCAAACTCAAAAGCCACTTTTAATTCTCCAGTAGATGGTGAAGGTGAGCCAACGAAATTTGAAAAAGGGAGCTTTATAAAGATAGATATTGACGGCCCAGCTAACAATGGGTATGTAAAAGTTTTCAAATTGGAGGAGACAGATAAGTCGATGTCTGCAACATTCGCGACGATGGAAGGTCATATAGAAAAAGGAGTTATTAATTTCACGCTTACGGACAAAGGTGACGGGAAAATCGGTTTTACAATAGCAAGTATGTCTCAGGTTGATCAAGGAGGGGCAAAACTTTTTGAAAAGACTGCTAGATCCGAGCAAAAAGCGTCATGGAATGAGGTGCTATCAAATGTTGTGAAGCATTTAGGCGGTCAGGAACAGAGCAGAACAGTATTGGCAATTGATCCTAAGAAAAAATGAAGTATGTTATACGTTTACACTATACTTATACCGATAGCAATAGTTATTATTATTCAAAGATTTAGCAATTATACATTTAGAAGTTTTACGGGCATAGTCAGTATAATATTTAGATCATTGCCTTACTTATACGGGTATGGATTTTTTCTGTATTATCTTGAGAGTAATCAGTTTGTTTCGACAGGGTGGAGTACATATTCTTTCTTTTTCTTTTTGATTCCTTTGAGCGTGGTTGTACTATTTTTGAAAGCATATTCCCATTTTAGGCAGAAAAGGAAATGAATTATTATTAGCATTTTCCAGTTGATAAATGTAATGTCACGATGCGAACACCTTTTTTGCTTTATGTGACTGCAGGAATGCATCTAGCATTGCGAATACATGTGCTTTATCTTCTGTGCCCAGTTTTTGGATATCCATTATTTTATTGAGTACATTTTTTTCCAGGAGCAGATCGGAATTACCCACTAAATAATCCAGCGATACGTTCATAAGTTGTAATGTTATCGCCATACTCAAAATAAAATATAATCTTTCGTTTGTTGTTACAATAAATAACAACTTCATTATTTATCACACTTAGCATTGGTGGTTTAAATTTTAATTTATCTTCTTGTTTGGTTGCACCTGTTAATGCAATATCCTTATAAGAAAATATAGCTTTTGCATTCATCGTTTTGTATTCAAGAATAGAATCTCTTGAGATTGCCCATAACCCAACAGATGCGCCCATATTACAAATCAGGTAACTGACTATATTGTTGGCTTTTCCTTGTTTCTGATAAACTAAATAAGTAGTCACTTTTTTCTTGTTTTTCAAACTGTCAACAAGATGATTTATAGTTGTTTTATCAAAGATCATTTCAGGTATTTTCAAATAAGCCTCTTGAGCAGATAAGTATATTGAGGAACTTAAAAATATCAGCAGTAAAATCTTTTTCATAATATGCCTTTGGAGATTACTTTTAGGGTTGAGGTTGCAACACTTTCCACCGATGGGCAGTTATTTTGTCTGGTGCATATTTAATGCCCCCACTGGTACTATTAGACCAATCTTGTGTTTTCTTAAATGTCAATTGGCCCTTAACGGCCTCCAAGGCCACCTTGGCCTTGAAATCTGCGGAGAATTTCCTTCTGGATTGTTTTTTCATGATGCTCGGTTAAATTAGTAAATATTTTAACCAAGCCCGTGGTATCAAATTAGGGGAGTATTATAGAATGTCATGATCGTTGTCAGTACTGATCGACATGGCCCTTATCCATGTTCGGTGAACTTTTGGGTTAATGTGCGGGAACTGCAATACGCTATGGCATTGCGGGTTTATGTTTTGATCTTCCTGGCATTTCTTCATGATGATTCGGCAAATACGCCTGCTTGTCTTCCATGTTCCCTTCTTTGCACGATCCCTTATGTAATGAAAGGGAATGAAATCGGAATAAACTGTTCATTAAAACATTTTAAAACTTTGATGGAATTTGGAATATTTGCTTCATGCAAAACGAAGCTAACAGTATGCCTGCAGCTACGGGAGAAAACAACTCCGATCCGCTCTCAATTGGCTTGGAAGTGAAGGTTGATCCTTTGACCGGGATGAAAGGGCTCTACACCACCCTGGATGTACAAAAAGGGGGGACTGTTAGCCCGTTCCTGTCAAAAGAGCTACTGGATCGGCCGACCTACCTTACCGTTCAGGCTGGCAAGGGGCAACATATTTTGCTTCAACCCACCATACTGCAATACACCAATCATGGCTGTGATCCGAATGTGTTCTTCAATACCGATGAGTGGAGGTTGGAGGCACTACGGGACATCAAGGCAGGAGAGGAATTGAGGTATTTCTACCCGGCAACGGAGTGGAGGATGGATCAACCATTCAGCTGTGCATGCGGAAGCATCGGATGCCGGGGAGTGATCAGCGGGGCGTATAACCTTCCTGCAGAAGTCATTTCTGGCTATAAGGTCACAACTTTCATAAAAAGAATGATCCAGGAAAGAGACCTACGTGCTACCCGGTAATTAATCACAGGAAAAAATCAATTCAAATGAAATGCAGCTTCTTGCTCGTCGTCACCTTCGTTTTCGTGTTTTCAGTCCTTCAAGCGCAGGACAGCACCTATGCGGAGAAGCTCGGATTTCCTAGAGGAGCCAAAGTGGTCATCCTGCATGTCGATGATGCGGGAATGAGCCTGGATCAGAACAATGGCTCCATCGATGCGATCACGAAAGGTGCTGCTTCCTCTACGAGCATCATGATGCCTTGTCCCTGGGTACCGGGCTTTTTCCATTTTCTGAAGGATCACCCGCAGTTCGATGCCGGGCTGCACTTGACACTGACCTCCGAATGGCAGGACTATCGATGGCCACCGCTGAGTGGGAAAAAGGCAGTGCCGGGCTTAGTGGATGGGGAAGGCGCCCTGTGGCCTTCCGTGGAAGAAGTGGTCGCGCACGCAACTGCGGATGAGGTAGAGACGGAAATGAGGGCACAGATAGAACGAAGTCTGGAGTTCGGATATCGACCTACACATTTGGATTCTCACATGGGTACACTTTTCGCCACCCCGGCCTTTCTGGAGAGATATCTGAAGATGGGCATGGAATACCATATCCCGGTGATGTTCCCCGGGGGCCACAATACCCTTATTGCAGCCCAGATGAAATCCTTGCAAGTGGAGATCGAGGTGGCAAGAAGGACTGGAAAAATGCTTTGGGATGCTGGCCTGCCCGTGATCGACGACCTTTTGAATGAAAGCTATGCTTCCCAATTGCCTGCAGGGATCGACCCATCACCTGCAAACCTCGAGAAATATGCCACTAAATTCTATATGGATGCCATGCTGAGGATGAAGCCAGGGATCACTTACGCCATCATGCACTGCATACGCAAGACGGAAGTATTTTCTTACATATCCAATTCCGGTCCCATTCGGGAAGGTGATTATCTCGCGATGATGAATCCGGCATTCAAAAAATTCCTTGCCGATAATGGGATCATCGTGACGACCATGAGGGAATTGATGCAGAGAAGGCAGCGGCGCTCCTGAAGTAATACAACTTTCGGAAATTCATCTGTCCCGAGGAAACGGTCTCCTGTTCATTTCAGTCTGGACTTTACCTCACTGAGTTTCAATAAGGCTTCAACGGGGGTGAGCCTGTCTATGTCCAGACCATCCAGCAATTCCCTGATGCTGGCGAAAGTTTCACTATGACTGTCGAAGATAGAAAGTTGAACCTTGGGAGTTGCGGATGAACTTATTGATGCTGCCCCGTCTTCCTTCACATGCTGTTGCTCAAGTTGCTTGAGGATGGCGTTGGCTCGGTCAATGAGTTCGGGTGGCATACCTGCCATCCGCGCCACATGGATGCCAAAACTATGTGTGCTTCCGCCCGGGGCCAGTTTACGCAGGAAAATGATTCGGTTTCCGGATTCGCGGTTGGTGATATGGTGGTTTTTGACTCCGCCCAGCCTGTTCTCCAGTTCATTAAGCTCATGGTAGTGGGTGGCGAATAATGTCTTGGGTTTGAAGATCGAATCATGTAGATATTCCACTATGCTCCAGGCGATGGAAATGCCGTCGTAAGTTGATGTGCCCCTCCCTATCTCGTCGAGCAGGATCAGGCTTCGCGAGGAGATGTTGTTGATGATGCTGGCTGTTTCATTCATTTCCACCATGAAAGTGGATTCGCCGCCACTCAGGTTGTCTGATGCGCCCACACGGGTGAAGATCTTGTCCGTAAGGGGTATGCGTGCGGAATCTGCTGGAACGAAACTGCCCATATGTGCCATTAAAGTCACTAAGGCCGTTTGTCGGAGCAGTGCGCTTTTGCCGCTCATGTTCGGGCCGGTCAGGATGATGATCTGTTGTCCGGAGCCATCCAGGAAAATGTCGTTTGAAACATATTCTTCGCCGGGTTGCAGGTGCCTTTCAATGACTGGATGGCGGGATCCCTTCAGATCAAGTTCCGTTCCCAAGTGCAATTCCGGTCGCCGATAGCGGAAATGCCATGCGTTGGATGCAAAACAACAGATGACATCGAGTTTGGCGAGCACCTGTGCATTGGATAGAAAGGTTGGGATGAACTCCAGCAGTTCCTGCAGGAGTTGGTCATAAATGGTGGTTTCCATTTGTAGGATCCTTTCTTCGGCACCGGTGATCTGCTCCTCGTAGGTTTTCAGTTCGGGAGTGATGTATCTTTCGCCGTTTGTCAGGGTCTGTTTCCGGATCCAGTCTTCGGGGACTTTGCTTTTCTGCGCATTGCTGACTTCGAGGTAATAGCCGAAAACGTTATTGAATCCGATCTTCAGCGATGCGATGCCTGTACGTTCGGCTTCTTTTTGTTGCAGTTGGGTCAGGTATCGCTTGCCACCCGCGGCGATCAGCCTGAGTTTGTCCAGTTCTTCATCCACTCCGTCAGCGATCATGCCGCCCTTGAAGGCGACGGCTGGAGGATTTTCATTGATCCGGCTGATGATCAACTGGGAAATGGTGGGGCAGGGGTCCAGAATTTCAGCCAGTTTCTTCATGTAGGCCTGGCCGCTATGAAGCGAACTTTCCTTGATCTGCCCGGTTTTCATCAGGCTGTCGGCCAGTTGAAGCAGTTCGCGGGGTCCTATCTTTCGGGATGGGATCTTGCTGACCAACCTTTCCACATCACCGCAGGCTTTGATGTGTTGTTGAATTTGCTGACGAAATGTGGTTTCCTGAACCATGTATGTCACGAGGTCCAGCCGCTCATTTATCCGCTCCGGGTCCACAAGGGGCAGTATGATCCATCTCTTGAGCAGGCGAGCGCCCATCGGAGATACCGTGTTGTCCAAGGTCTGCAACAAGGAGTAACGGTTATCATCTGTGCCTGGAAGCAGCTCGAGATTCCGGATGGTGAAACGGTCCATCCAGAGATGTTCAGACCGGTTCAGTCTTTGCAGCGTGGTGATATGGCCAAGATGTGGATGCTCCGTGTCTTTCAGGTAATGCAGGACGGCACCTGCTGCTATGATGCCCGCATTCAGGGATTCCACTCCAAAACCCTTTAGGGAATGGGTCCCGAATTGTTTGAGTAGGGTCTCCTGGGCATAGGTACCGTCAAAGATCCAGTTCTCCAATCCATAAGTGTGGTATTGCCTTCCGAACCTTTCCTTGAAGAGTTTCTGATGGCTGCGCTGAAAAATGACCTCTGCTGGTTGAAGTGTCTGAAGAAGGTTATCGATATGGTCATGATCACCCTCCGCGATGAAGAATTCTCCCGTGGAGATATCCAGAAAGGCTATGCCATGCTGGCTATCGGTGAAATGGATGCCCGCCAGGAAATTGTTGGTATGGTGCTCCAGCAGTTTGTCGTGGGTGGCTATGCCGGGAGTGACCAGTTCCGTCACCCCTCTCTTAACGATGCCTTTTGCCAACTTGGGATCTTCCAATTGATCGCAAATGGCTACTCGATAACCTGCTTTTACCAGTTTGTGCAGGTAACTATCCAAAGAATGATGTGGAAAACCGGCCAATTCCGATGCGGAGGCCGATCCATTGTTGCGTTTGGTCAGCGTGATTCCCAATATGCCGGAGGCCGTTACGGCATCCTGCCCAAAGGTTTCATAGAAATCGCCTACCCGGAACAACAATATGGCATCAGGGTATTTCTGCTTGATGGCATTATGCTGCTGCATTAAAGGCGTTTCCGCACTGCTTTTTGACATGTGAACTCGGTGGTTATCCTCCCCGGATCCGGGTTGAAAACACCAAAAATAAGAAAGTGCCTCTATTATATCTGTTTGTCTGACGTTTGTGAAGAATTATACACCTTCCGTGCATAACCATTAACTATAAAGGGTAAGGTATAGGGATTCATTTATCATTTTTGGCTTCATTATCTTTGCTGATGCAGAAGAAAGGCATGGACGAATTGAACCGGAAAACGATCTCCGAATTCCATTCCGCCGACAAATTCCCATTGATCATTGTGCTGGATAATGTCCGGAGCATGCATAATGTGGGTAGTGTCTTCCGAACTGCAGATGCATTCTTGGCTAAAGGCATATGGCTTTGTGGATTCACGCCAAAACCACCTCACCGGGATATCCATAAGACCGCCTTGGGAGCCACGGAAACCGTACAATGGGAGTACATGCAGTCTTGTCTGCAAGCAGTGGAAAGTTTGAATGCCGAAGGTTACGAAACCTGGGCAGTGGAACAAGCAACAGGCAGCCTTCCGCTTTCGGCTTTCGGAGATGCCTCCGAAAGAAAAATCGCCGTCATCTTCGGTAATGAAGTGGAGGGTGTGCAATCTGATGTCCTTAGTCTCTGCAAAGGTTGCATCGAGATACCACAATTGGGCATGAAGCATTCATTGAACGTTTCGGTTGCAGCGGGCATCGTGTTGTGGGAATTGGTGAGATCCCAAATGAATAATGTTCCTTCAAGATGAATAACATGAAGAAATATCTTTCGCTGGTCAAATTCTCCCATACCATCTTCGCGATGCCATTCGCCTTGATCGGTTTCGTACTGGGACTTCATGCAACGGATGCTCACCTTGAACCCCATTCAGGTACATCAGGCTGGAAAACCTTCCTGCTCGTGATCGGTTGTATGGTCTTCGCACGCAGTTCAGCCATGGCTTTCAATAGATACCTCGACCGGCATTTTGATGCGAAGAACCCAAGAACCGCTATCCGCGAAATTCCGGCCGGCATCCTCCAGGCCAGCAGCGTGTTGTGGTTCACAGTGATCTGCAGTGTACTCTTCATGATCTGCTCCTGGTTCATAAATCCGCTTTGTTTCGCATTATCTCCCCTTGCCCTACTCGTTGTATTGGGTTATAGCTTCACCAAGCGATTCACCGCTCTTTGCCACCTCGTATTGGGGCTGGGACTGTCCCTGGCACCCATCGGCGCCTATCTTGCTGTGACAGGGAAATTCAACCTGCTTCCGATCCTGTTCTCTTTGACCGTTATCTTCTGGGTGAGTGGCTTTGATATCATTTATGCTTTGCAGGATGAGGAATTTGACAAGGCAAACAGATTGCATTCCATCCCAGCCCGGATGGGAAAGAGGAACGCGCTCCGTGTTTCAGAAATTTTGCACCTGCTTGCAGCGGCCTCAGTTGTCTTCGCTGGAATCCAAGGTGGATTTGGTATTTGGTATTGGATCGGCGTGGCCGGATTCATCGTTATGCTATTCTATCAACATTCCATCGTAAAGCCAAATGACCTCAGCAGGGTGAATCTCGCATTCATGACAGCCAATGGGATAGCATCAGTGGTTTTCGCGATATTCGTGATCACCGATCTGATGTTCTGATGTTGGGAGGTCGGATAAAATGTCCTTGCTCGGCTGCCCGATCCTAACAAAGTACTTAAAGTCTGTAATTCATAAAACAAAGCATGTCGCGTATCATCTGTATCGACTGGGGAGCCAAACGCTGCGGGATCGCTGTTACCGACCCCCTGCAGATCATCGCATCAGCTCTCACTACGGTGGAAACTCCAAATCTCCTGACCTTTCTAAAGGACTATCTGGACAAGGAACTGGTCGAGGCATTCCTCGTTGGTGATCCCCGGAATCTGGATAATTCTGATACTCATGCCACGGCTCCCGTTCGGGACCTGCTCAAAAAACTGGCCAAGCATTTCCCCTCCGTCAGGATCATCACCACCGACGAAAGGTTGAGTTCAAAGATGGCCTCCCGAGCTATGGTCGACATGGGCATGAAAAAGAAAAAGCGGCGCGAAAAAGGACAGGTAGACCAGATCGCCGCGGCGATGATGCTTCAGGAATATCTTGCCGGGAATTGATCCGATCCCAATGGGGTATTCCTGTTTTGTTTTCGATCGGTTGGACTTCCACCTCGGGTCTTGAAACTTTCTTAAATTTGCTCCATGATCCTTCCGATTGTTGCATATGGTCATCAGGTGCTCAGAACGATGGCAGAAGATATTGATGAGAATTACCCCCATCTGGACAAACTCGTCGAGGATATGTGGGAGACCATGTATGCTTCTCATGGTGTCGGGCTCGCTTCACCCCAGGTCAACCGTCCCATACGCCTCTTCGTGGTCGATACCGCCCAGATCTTCGAGAATCGTGACGAGGATGACGAGGATTATCCGGATGCACCGGGCATTCGGCAGGTCTTCATCAATGCCCACATCGAAGAGCTCGTTGGTCAACCGTGGTCTTACAACGAAGGTTGCCTGAGCATTCCGAAGATTCGCGAGGATGTGTCCCGTCACGAGGGAGTGACCTTGAGGTACTTTGACCTGGATTTCAAGGAAAGACTCGAAACATTCAACGGGATCACGGCAAGGGTCATACTGCATGAATACGACCATATTGAAGGGAAACTCTTCATCGATCACATATCCTTGCTGAAACGAAAGCTCATCAAGGGAAAGCTCGACGACATCTCCAGAGGCAAAATCAAAGTGGATTATCGCATGCTCTTCCCTCGCTGATGAACCCTTTCGGGACCATACTTGCTTTTCTCATCATCCACTTCTCCCTGATACTTCCCGTTCAGGCCCAACACAAGGATTCCCTTGCCGATGGCAAGGTGGTTACACTTTCAGATGTCGTGGTCCGTAAAGGCATGGATGTCCAGGGTTTCATCGACCGCGTCAGGAAAGATACCAGTTTCTACAAGGCATTCAGGAACCTGAGGGTGTTAGGATTCACTTCCCTCAACGACATACGCATATTCGATCCATCGCATGCGGTGAAGGCTTCGCTGTACAGCAGGACCACACAAAAAGTTGCACACGGTTGCAGGAAAACCGAAAAGATCAGCGAACAGATCAACGGGAATTTTTATGATGATGACGGGGGTTACCGCTATTACACAGCCGAATTGTATGCCGGTCTCTTCTTCGCGTGGGATACCATCTGCGGAGAGACCAACATCGTGAATGGAATGCAGCGAAGCCTCAGGGGGAAAAAGGGCCTCGATCGACACAAGGAACAACTCAAGATGCTTTTTTTTGACCCGGGTCAGCCCATACCCGGTATTCCTCTCATGGGTAATAAGGCTGCACTGTTCGATCCGACCAATTCGGAGTTGTATGATTTCACGATAGATATCGAGGAGTATCAAGGATCTGCATGCTACGTTTTCGATGTGAAGGCCCGGGATGATTTGAAGCCTTCACAGCGGGACAACGTGGTCATCGATGGAATGAAGACACGTTTTGATTATACGAGTTTCCAGGTCCTTTCCAGGCAATATCGAATGAGTTATGATGCCGGACTATATCATTTCCAGGTGCAGATGGAGGTGGAGCTTGCCCCTTGGGGAAAATATCTTGTTCCCCACCTGATTCGTTATACCGGAGACTGGGGTGTCCTGTTCCGGAAAAAAGAGGATGCCGTTTTCACTGCAACGTTATTTGATTTTGAAGAACCGAAATAATAAAAATAGCTCAGATCAGTCCTACTGCAGGTGTCTCCGGATTTTTATCCCCTTGATCACCTCCATCCAATAGGTGCATACGAAAGCCGCCATGATGCAGGCGCCTATGTTGACAAGGCCTATCGGCCTGATCAGGAACAGATCCTGCAAGTAAGGTATCGAGAGCAGGCAAATGATCAATGCAGCAGTGATCGCCATCGCAAAAGGGACCATCCAATTACGATAGGTAAATGTTTGGAAAAGGGATCTCGAGAAAGATCTGTTGATCAAGGTCAGGAAGATATTGCTGAATAGCAGGGTCATGAAGACGAGGGTTCTGATCCCGGATTCGTCCATGCCTTGAACCATGCCATAAAAACCCAGGCCTAAGCATCCAACAGTGATCATCAGTCCCTGAATGATGCTGGATGATAATTGTCTCCATGACAAGAAGGTGTTGCTCATTTTCCTGGGTGGCCTTTGCATGGATCCCGGCTCGATCGGTTCATTTTCATATATGATGGAACAGGTCGGCCCCATGATGAGTTCGAGGAAGATCACATGGATGGGATTGAAGATGTTCTCAAATCTCCATTTCAATAGTAGGGGCAAGGTGACGATCAGGATGATGGGTATGTGTATGGATACGATGTATCGGATCGCTTTTTTGAGATTGTCATATATCTTCCTGCCCAATTCAACGGCATCGATCATATGGGTAAGGTCGTCATCTGTGAGGATGAGTGAAGCGGCGCTTTTGGCAACTTCACTGCCTTTTTTACCCATGGCAATGCCGATGTGTGCTGCCCTGAGGGCAGGAGCGTCGTTCACTCCATCGCCGGTCATGGCCACCACTTCGCCGTTCTCCCGAAGTGCATTGATCACTTTGAGTTTTGCCTCGGGGAACATCCGAGCGAATATGCTGGTATGCTTACATCGTTTCTGGAGTTCAGCCTTGTCCAGATGGATCACATCTTTTCCTGTAAGAATATCATTTTCATGATCAAGTCCTACCTGTTCTGCAATGGCCGCAGCTGTTTCCGGAAAATCACCCGTGATCATTTTGACGTCGATCCCAGCCTCTGCAAAACGAAGGATGGTTTGTTTGATATTTTGTTTTGGCGGATCCTGAAATGCTATGAGTCCGAGGAATTCATATTCAAAATCGTCTTGGTTGGATGGCCACTTGTTCCCTTCCCATTTTCCCATCCCTACCCCCAATACACGGTAGCCATTCCGAGCGTAGTTCAGTGCCTGTTCTTCGATCAAACCCCTCTCCGTCTTTTCCAGTCTAGATTGCTGCAGGATGGCTTCCGGCGCACCTTTTGCCGCAATGATGATATGCCCGCTTTCATCCTGAAAAATATGGGTCATCTTGGGTGGCGATCCACTTAGGGGATATTCATGGATCTGATGAAATTGATTGCGCAGATCTTGGGCAGTGGTTCTCGCATAAAGTTCATGCAGGGCCTTTTCCATCGGGTCAAAAGGTTCAGATTCACTGCTCCACATGGAGTATTCGATGAGTCTTAGATTTTTTCCTGTTGTTTCGCTCACCGGCAAGGAGGTCTTTTGCTCCCAATCGAACAGGAATTCAATCTGCATCATGTTCTGAGTTATCGTTCCGGTTTTGTCTGCACAGATCACCGTAGCGGCGCCTAATGTTTCAACATACTGAGGTTGTTTGACGATGATATGGTGTTTCAGTAGTCTGAATGCTCCGAGTGCCTGAAAAGTGCTGAAGGCAACCGGTATCTCTTCCGGAAGTATGCTCATGGCCAAGGTAAGTCCTTGAAGGAAAGAATGCAGTAGGTCGCCGGTCCGTAGATAGTTCATGACCACCACCAGGACAAATGCTCCGGCACCGATCCATACCATATATTGAACGAAAGACCTTATCTGAACCTGCAAGGGGGTTTTCACCACGTTGATAGCGCGGATGGAAAGTCCGATCTTGCCGAACATCGTCTGTCCACCCACTGTAGAAACCTTGACGCGCGCATTTCCTGATGTGACAAGAGTTCCCTTGTAGCATTCACTGTTCTGAGTGGTTGATTTGAATGAGGAGAATGATTCACCCGTAAGAATGGATTCGTTGACCGAAAAATCACGGGCTTCAAGTAAAGTTCCATCGGCTGCGATGAGGTTGCCCTCTTCCAAAAGGAGTATGTCACCCACCACGATCTCTTCTGCAGGGATCGAAATTTCAGATCCAGATCTGAGCACCCTTGCTCTTTCAGCTGATAATTTATTCAGCGCATGTACGGCACTCCGACTACGATATTCCTGAAAAAGGGAAATCCCTGCAACTATGCATATTGAAATGGCCATAATGGAACCTTCCCGGTACTGACCTGCTATCAGGTAAACGATGCAGGCGGCGAGTAGGAGCAGGAACATGGGATCCGTAACCACTTCTTTGAGTGTGTGCAGGAAAACCCGATCCTCTGCAAGATCGAGTGCATTGCTTCCCTGCAGCCTTCGACTTTCCAGTACCTGTCCTTCGTTCAGTCCCGTTTCCATATGCTCTTTATATCGGGTACAATGTATTCAAGTCCCCTGAATCATGTATATGCTGGGTCGCAGTTCAAAAGATGATTGAAATCAGAGTGCAGTTGGCCGTTTGAGCATGTCATCTGTTTCGCTTCCAACCGCCACTGTGCACGGCTAATCATTCCAGGTTTCTGCTGCTGACATAAGTCCTCCATTTCGTGATCACAGCCTGCATGTCATCGGGCATCCCGCTGGTGAAAAAGATACGTTCGCGTGAACGGGGGTGGGTGAATCCTAATGTCTGAGCATGAAGGGCATGCCGTGGGCAAAGGGCAAAACAGTTTTCGACGAAACTCTTGTATTTGCTGAAAATGGTCCCTTTCACGATTCGATCCCCGCCATAAGTGTCATCATTGAACAAGGGATGTCCTATATGCTGCATATGGACCCGGATCTGGTGGGTTCTTCCGGTTTCAAGCCGGCATTCCACCAGGGTAACGTATTTGAATCTTTCCAGGACGGAATAATGGGTGACCGCTTCCTTTCCATGCTCTCCATCAGGGTATACATCCATGATCTTGCGGAATCGCTGGTGGCGCCCGACATGACCGATAATGGTCCCTTCGTCCTGTTCCAAATCCCCCCAGACCAGGGCCATGTATTTACGGTCCACTGTATGCTCGAAGAATTGATTGGCCAGATCCAGAGAGGCTTTTTCCGTTTTGGCCACCAGGAGGAGTCCGCTGGTGTTCTTGTCGATTCGGTGGACAAGTCCGAAACGGGGCAATTCATGTTCTGTCAAATCAGGTTGTTGCTGCTTGAGATGCCAGGCAATGCCATTGACCAGCGTGCCTCGGTAATTTCCACAACCTGGATGAACCACCATCCCCGGTTTTTTATTGATGATGATGACATCTGAATCCTCAAAACGGATATCAAGTTCCAGTTCTTCGGGAACCACCTCAAAACTTTCCGCTGTACTTTCAGAGTAAAAGATGATATGGTCTGCAGGTCGAATCTTGTAATTCGATTTCACCCGTTGTCCATTGACCACGACATGGCCGAGTTCGATGGCCTGCTGTATCTTGTTCCTGGTGGCATTCTCCATGCGGTTCTGGAGGAACTTGTCGATCCTCAACGGTTCCTGGCCCCGATCCACGGTGATGGACAATCGCTCATACATCTCCTCCGTTCCGTCGCCATCCTCGAGTTGTCCATCGAAATCCTCCCTTTCCATCATGGTGCCATCCTGTTTCACGCAAAGGTAATATCAATCGAAAGAAATTACCTTTGTACTTCACATGAAAGAGAAGATCCTTTTCCGCGACCTGGGGTTGATCGAATATGGTGAGGCTTGGTCTTTGCAGGAAGAACTGCTCCGACAGGGCATTTCCATAAAATCCGCTGGGCAGGCCCAGGTTCGAGAGGGTGGACATCCAACTGACGAACGCACCTCTCATCATCTCCTTTTCTGTGAGCATCCTCCTGTATTCACATTAGGCAAAAGCGGAAATATGGAGCATGTGTTGCTCGATGAAGCGACCATGAAGGAAAGAGGTATATCATTCTTCCATACCAACCGGGGTGGCGACATCACTTTCCATGGTCCCGGACAATTGGTGGCTTATCCCATTCTCGATCTGGAATATTTCGGAACGGACATCGGCAAATACCTTAGGAATCTCGAGGAAGTGGTGATCAGGGTGATGGCGGAATACGGACTGAAAGGGGAGAGGAGCCCCGGAGAAACCGGAGTGTGGCTGGACCCTGCTATAAAGGGGAGGGAAAGAAAGATCTGTGCCATGGGTGTACGATGTAGTCGATGGATGACCATGCATGGATTGGCTTTCAATGTGAATACCGACCTTTCCTATTTCGATGCCATCGTACCTTGTGGCATTGTCGGCAAACAAGTCACATCACTACAACGGGAACTGGGCCGAATATTGCCCATGGATGAAGTAAGGGGGAAAATGCTGTCCGGATTCGAAGCTGTTTTCGGAATTGATGTCATCAACGTTGATCTTTAGTCACGTATACCTTGTGCTTCTCTTTCAATTTGCCATCCTCATATAACTCGAACTGGACCCAGCCCGACCTGAAGAAGTTGGATTTGTCGAGCGTGAGGTGATTGTCGTGGATCTTGTTCATCTGGAAAAGTGGCTTACCATCTTCCGTATAGAATTTCAGACTGAATGACCTTGACTTGTTGTCTGGCAACGCGATCTCCACATCGCCTTTCACATTGGAGAAAACATGAACAGAAGGCGTGAATAATGGATTGATCTCCGGTATCCGAATCTTGAGGGAATCTTTGATGGAGTAGTTGTCCGTTACCCTGTTCAGCGGTCTGTTGTTTTTAGCGATTGAATAGTGTGTTT